>JBOGVK010000249.1:0-9379 GCA_050692375.1 Actinomycetota bacterium | reverse complement strand
CCGGGCCTCTCACCTTTCCCTCCCGGGTGACCGCTCCCCCTACACTCGGTCGATGCGACTCTGGTTGCTCCGACATGCGAAGTCCGATTGGTCCGACCCGGACCGCGCCGATCATGACCGACCCCTTGCTCCGCGCGGTGAGCGCGATGCCGAACGGGTGGGTACTTACCTCGATCGGGAAGCCATCCGGCCCGCGCTCGTGTTGTGCTCCTCGGGACTGCGCGCTCGGCAGACGCTCGTCGGCGTCCTCGTAGGGCTCGGGACCGAGATCGACGTGCGGATCGAGCCCGGGCTGTATGCGTTCGACGCGACGGCTCTGCTCGAGCGGCTTCGGGCGATCCCCCCCGGCGATGTTTCGTCGGTGATGCTCGTTGGACACAACCCGGCGATCCAAAACCTCACGCTGCTCCTAGCCGGCCGGGGATCTGGCCTCGGTGACGTGAAGGCGAAGTTCCCGACGTGTGCGCTCGCCGAGATCGAGCTCCCTCCCATGGCCTGGCACGACGTCGGTCACGGCGTCGGAACGCTGAGGCGCTTCGTCACGCCCCGGTCGCTCGGCTGAACGTCCCGGCGTCAGCTCCGGGGCCGCAGCTCGACCGATCCTTCGTTCACTCGAGTCTCGAAAGCCTGAAGCGGCTTCGCCGCGGGGCCGCGACGGACATGACCGTCGACGAGCGAGAACACACTGCCGTGCGCGGGGCAGGTCACCGTCGGAACCGAGTCGAGCAGCTTCGTGACGCCGTGATCGAGCGGGGCGCCCTGATGCGTGCACCCGTTCGCGACCGCATAGAGGGCGTCGCCGCTCCGGAGCACCAGGATGGTCGTCCCCAACGCCTCGACACGAACCGCCTTCCCCTCGGGCACCGCCTCGAGGGCGATCGCAGGCGTCCAATCGATCTCGGTGGCCATCATCACCTTTCTCTTCGGTGGCTACGATACGCGGCATCATCACCGGCGAACGGAAGGGGAACGGATGAGCGAGTCGACGGTCGAGACGGCGGCGCTGCAGAGCGCCCCGTTCTTCGCTGGGCTTTCACCCACAGACCTCCAGGGAATCCTCGACGTTGGACGTCCGGTGTCGTTCGAGCCCGGTCAAGCCATGGTCGAGCAAGGAGATGTCGGCGACGGGATGTACATCATCGTGAGCGGCACAGCCGAGGTCGATGTCGGTGGTCGCTTCCACAAGCTTACGACCGGGAACTTCTTCGGCGAGATGGCCCTCATCACGGCGGGCAAGCGGATGGCTACGGTGAAGGCGGTCGATCCCGTCGAGTCGCTCAAGATCCCTGCCGAAGGGTTCCAGTCGTTCCTCTTGCAACATCCCGCAGTTGCGTTGTCGATGCTCCAGGCGATCGTCGAGCGCCTTCGGGAGGTGGAGCAGCGCATCGACGCATGGATGGCGAGCTGAGGGCTCGTGAACAGGCCTTCTGTCCGAAATGGAGACCTTCGCCCACCTCCGCTCGACCTTCGGGGGATGCCTTCGTGAGCAAGAAGGCGTAGTGTGGGGTCAGTGAGCGATCTCAGGTTCTATAAGACCGAGCAAGGAACGATCTTCCGACTCAAAGAGGACGCTGAGGGTCGACTGTCCGTCGAATTGCTCCAGACGAGCCTTTGGGTCCAGGGGCCGATCGGGATGGCAGGTCTGCGGGTCTCCCCAACGACGAGACAGCTGACCGAACGACAGATCCAGTCGCTCCCCCAGTAACCGATCTCCTCGGGGGTCGTCGCTAGGGGTTCGGGTCGGGTACGCCGTTGCCGCCGTCGGGATTCGGGATGACTTCTTGTTGCGCCGCCTCGACGTCCCGACGGGTGACGAGCACCGGGTACCCATCGGCGTCGAACACGGCGATCCCGTTCTCGTCGAGCAGCTGCGTTCCCTCGAGGCCGTACGTCGGATCGTCGCGTCGGATGATCTTGGCGGTCCGGCGGTCGTCCTTCGCGCTCCGTCGCTTCGCCTTCACCTCGCGACGTTGCCGCTTCCCTGGTGTGTCGGGCATGCACGCATCCTACGGGAACGAACGGACCGACGACGACGCTCTGAACGATGGCGAAACCGGCTCATCGGGAGTCGGGCGGCCACGCGCCGACGGCGATCTTCAGCGTGCCCAACGCGGCGGTGATCATCGGTTTGACGGCTCTACCCCTCAGGAGTACAAACCGAACACCTGACCGAGTTGGGGGCGAGCGGCGAAACCCCGAGCCTCCTGGGAGCCGGGGCACTCGGTCCGGTGAAATCCTGGAGCCTGCTCCGGCTGCTGAGGAGGCGCAGGATGAAACGCAGGACGGTCCTCGTGGTGGTGCTTGTCCTCGTCGCCGCGTTCGTCGTGGGCAACGGAGGAGCCGGCAGCTCGGCGCCCAACCCGCACCGCAACAAGGCGCTCTCGTATGCCCTACGGTCGGAGATGGGCGGGAAGATCCAGTTCCTTCCCAACGGCGCGCCCGTGCCCTCGCTCTCCGGTGGCGTCGTGGTTTCCGCGACCGAGATACTCAACGAGAGCGGAACGATGAACTCGCTATCGCCTCAATCTGCGTCGTCCTTGTCCCCCGGTTCCACGCGTTCCTCTAGCGGGTGCGCGAACTCTTACTCCGGGTCGGGAGCTCCGATCAACGTCCGCGCGAACCAAGACTGCGGATTGCGGCGCCAGGCGGAGGAACAGGTAGCCGTGAACCCCGCGGACGCCGGCAACATCGTCGTCGGGCAGAACGACAGCCGCGTCGGATTCAACCAGACCGGGGTCGACTGGTCGATCGACGGCGGAAGGAGATTGGGAGACTACTCCGTGCCGACCCGGTTCCAGAACTGCGCCGGACTTGGATACGACGCCGCGAGCGATCCGTCGATGGCCTTCGACGCGGCCGGCAACATGTACTACACGGCCGTCCTGTTCGACGTCAACGACCCCGTAAGTGGCTTGATGGTCTGGAAGTCCGACGCGAACAACAAAGGTTCGTTCCTGCATAACCCCGCCAGCGAGCTCTCAGCCGGTCCGGCGATCGTCTCTGAGAACTGTGCAGACTTCAACCTAAGCCCGGACAAGGAACTGATCGCGGCCGACGCCTTCCCATCGAGTCCGTTCGCCGGGAACGTCTACTTGACGTGGACGCTGTTCGACTTCTCGTGTGGCGGCTTCTGCGCGAGCGCGATCAACTTCTCGAGATCGACGGACGGTGGGAACACGTGGAGCCCGCCGGTCGAGATCAATGGGAACAACCCGGCGATCTGCTCATTCGGCGACGCCTTCGATCCGAACCGGGATCCGGGCGACTGCAACTTCGACCAGGGCTCGGTCCCGGTCGTAGGCCCTGACGGATCGATCAACGTCGCCTTCAACAATTGCAACACGACCATCGACGCGGCCCAAGGCATCCCCGCTGTCTGCCAACAGCTCTTCGTGCGTTCGACGGATGGCGGCCTGACCTGGAGCGATCCGGTCAACGTGGGGCTCGATTACGCGACCCAACCGCTCAACCTCGGGGACCCGGGCATGACCGCGGCAGGATGCCCGGTGTTCCGTCAATGTCTCCTTCCGAACGGCTACCGGATGAACGACTTCCCCGCGATGGGTGTCGACGAGCAGTCGGGCAAGCTTGCCGTCTTCTGGTCTGATTTCCGGAACGGAGGCCCCTGCGCCGAGGACACGAGCCTCGGGCTCGTCGTCTTCACGGAGCCATGTGCCAACCACAACCAGGATGTCTTCGCCGCCGTCTCGACGGACGGGGGCGCGACCTGGAGCAGCACGAAACAGGTGACCACCGGAACCGCCGCACAGTGGCAAGCGTGGGGCGACGTCGGGCAGAACGGGGTGCTCTACGCCGGCTACTACGACCGTGACAACAATGGGTGCGAGGCGTCCGGATGCAATGACATCACCCTCGCTCGATCCAGGAACGATGGAGCGACATGGAAGACACGACGGATCACCACGGGTCCGATGCCGAACCTCACGCCGGCCAACAACCCGTTCCAGGCCGGCTTCTTGGGCGACTACATGTGGGTGTCGGCGGTCGGCTCGTTCGTCTATGTGGCATGGGCGGACACCCGAGGTGTCGGTGGTTCGAGCAACCCGCTGCCCGAGGAAGACGTGTACTTCGCACATGTGCAGCAAGTCGACTTCGAAGGCGGCCACTCGCGCCGCTAGCAATGTTTCCGCGGCGGGGGCCCGACCCTGGGCCTCCGCCTCGCGGGCATGGCTGGGGCTCGACGGCCTGCATGGCTGCGAGTCAACGCGGTGGGCGCTGAGGGGCTCGAACCCCCGACCTTCGCCTTGTAAGGGCGAAGAAGAAGTGCTGGTCGACAGCTTGACCTGCGGATCCGGTTGTCGTCTGAGTAGGTCTGAGTACGTTCGGTGCCATCTGAGTTGTTACGCAGATGTTATGCAGGACGGAGGTTGGCGGGCTGGCATTGTCGGTGCGCTGCCCCGTGATGCGTGACACACTCGCCAGGCGTCTCCGACACATCCAAGGCTGAAGCCGTGCTGCAGGATGGGTGGATCGTGAAGCGGATGGATCGGGCCGACCGAATGAGACAACTACTCATTCTGCTCACGGCGGGGCTGGTTGCCACCGCCTCGTGCACGGGGGGCGACGGTAAGAGTATCAACGACCGACACTCCTCAACAGCACCTATCGCAGAGGGCGGAACCCTGCGTGTGGCGATCCCGCTGAACATAGCGTCACCCCTCTCCACGGGTCCGGCGCTCGACCCCCAGACGGACTGGTGGAGCGACTCATTCGAAGTGTTCCGGTGCTGTCTCCTCCGGACGTTGTTGGCGTATCCGGGACTCCCGACGAAGGACGGCGGGGCGACGCTCCACCCAGATCTTGCCGCGCAGATGCCAACCATCTCCAGCGATGGCCTCACGTGGACCTTCCATCTGAAGAAGGACATCGTGTACGGCCCCCCGTTCCAAGATTCACGCGTCGTCGCTGCGGACATCATCCGTGCCCTCGAGCGCGAGGCGACAAAGTCCGCGAGCTACGCGTTCTACTACTCAATCATCGAGGGGTTCGACGCCAGGGTTCGAGGAGAAGCGGATTCGATCTCCGGCCTGGAAGCACCGGACGACTTCACACTGGTGGTCCATCTCACACATCCCGCCGGAGACCTGGGGGACCTGTTCGCGATGCCAGCGACGGCGCCGATCCCTCTAGGGCCCAGCGGGTCGGCTGGCTTGGGGTGGGCCGCAGGAGTGCACGGGTACGGGCGATACCTGGTGGCGACCGGGCCGTACATGATCGAAGGGTCACAAGACCTTGATCAGTCCGCGCCTGCCGACGACCGTGCACCAATCTCCGGATACGTGCCGGGTCGCTCCCTCACGCTCGTGCGGAACCCTTCCTGGGAGCGCGAGACGGATCCATTGCGACCCGCATTCGTGGATCGGATCGAGATCACGATGGGATTCGGTATCGACAAGGCGGTTCGGATGGTGAGGAGTGGCGAAGCCGATCTCTACGTGTTCGACGCCCCCGCGCCCCAGGTCCCGATCGACTTGGTCCAGCGGTTCCTCGACCACCCGGAGCTCGGCGTGGGCGTGCACATCGAAACCCGCGATCTGGTCCGCTACATCTCGATCAATCTGGCCATCCCTCCCCTCGATGATCTCCACGTCCGCAAGGCGATCAGCTACGCGATCGACCGGGATGCCTTGGTCAACCTCCGAGGTGGCCGGATAGTCGGAGACACCGCCAGCCACGTGGTTCTCAACAGCCTGGAGAACAACTACCTGGCGACCTACGACCCGTATCCCACGAGCCTGACAGACGCGAGGACGGAGATGGCCCTCTCGAGCTACGACGATGACCATAACGGACGCTGCGATCACGCGGCTTGCCGAGGCCTCCTGATGCTTTCCGCGTTCGGCTTCTTCCCGGAGATGCACGAGTTGGCGGAAAGCGTGCGGCGGGACTTGGAAGGGATCGGGATCGATCTACGGATCGAGACAGTCACCGTCCATCGGTCCAATGCGGTCTACGATCCCCGTGCGAAGGTCCCGCTGGCGATCTACCCGGCGTGGCAGAAGGATTTCCTCAATGCCTCGTCTTGGGTCGCTCCGTTGTTCTCGGGCGAGGCCATCGGCAGCGGGAACACATCCTTGGTTGGCGCAACTCCTGCACAGCTGAGCGAGTGGGGATACGACGTGGTCTCCGTGCCGAGCATCGATGACGAGATCGACAAATGCATGGCCCTCGTCGGTGACCTCCAGGTTCGGTGCTGGGCCGAAGCGGATCAGACCCTCATGGAGACGGTAGTCCCCTGGGTCCCGTACGTCTTCGAGAACAAAGTGTTGTTGGTCTCCGACACGGTCGTGGCGTACGCGTTCGATCAGTTCGCTGCCCAACCGGCCCTCGACCGTATCGCTCTCTCGTCCGACGCCGCCTGAGCCGGGCTCTCGAGCTCCTTGCCTTTCGACTGGCATGCCGGCCAGCGTTGATGGAAACTCCGTGGCATGCGCCGACGAACGGGAACGCGCGTGCTGGCTGCGGTCCTGTTCACGGACATCGTGAACTCCACGGCGGTCGCGGGGCAAGTGGGTGATGGGCGATGGAAGGAGCTGATCGCCCGCCACCATTCGATCGTCCGACGTGAGCTGAAGCGGTACGGGGGTCGAGAGCTCGATACAGCAGGTGACGGGTTCTACGCGAGCTTCAATGAACCCGCGGCCGCGATCCGGTGCGCGTGCGCAGCGTCGGAATCGATCCGCCAATTGGGCATCGAGATCCGCGCAGGGGTGCATTTCGGCGAATGCGAGCAGATCGGAGGCAAGCTCGGAGGCGTCACCGTGGTCGTCGGAGCTCGCGTGATGTCCCTCGGGGGACCGGGAGAGGTGCTCGTCACGGGGACGACGCGCGAGCTCGTGGGGGGAGCCGGGTTCGGATTCCAAGATCGAGGTCCTCACGCATTGAAAGGCGTCGACGGCGAGTGGCAGGTGCTGGCGGTGACGGAGGTCGATGGCGCTCCCAGACTGGGTCCCGCCGAGCCGGCGGATGCGGATCGGCGACTCGAGGCAGTCCGACCGGGTGAGCTACAACGGAGGCCGGTCTTGGCGGTTGGCATCGTCGTCTCGGCGATCGTGGCCACCTCCGTCTTCTTCGCTGTGCGAAGTCGTGACCAAGAGCCGCCCGAGCTCACACGTATCCCTCCGAACAACATCGGGCGGATCGCTCCGAGCACGAACGTGATCGAGGCCGCGTACAGCGTAGGTTCGAACCCAACGGGCATCGCCGTAGGTGGTGGCGACGCATGGATCACACGACTCGAAGCCCAAACGCTCACCCGTAAGAACCTCGAGACCGGAGCCGTCGAAACCATCTCCACGACCGGTCACCCCGCCGCCATCGCGCTGGACGACACGGGCTTCGTCTGGGTCCTGAACGGTTTCGAAGCCACCGTCGTGCGTGTCGATCCGAGACGCATGGTCGTTGAGCGAACGATCCCACTCGCCACGGGCACGAAAGACCTCGCGACGGGGCTGGGGGCCGTTTGGGTGACGAACGCGTACGAGCGGACCCTCGCAAGGATCGATCTGGTCACGTTCACCATCGACTATCTCTCCCTCGAGAGGATCGGTACGCCAGACGGCGTGGCCGTGTCGGACGAAGGGGTTTGGGTGGCGGGCTCCGAAGGTGTCACGACCGTGGACCCGCGCTCGCTCGAACAGATGGACACATGGCCCCTACGGTTCCCTGGGGGAAACATCGTCGTGGGTGCGGGCGCGGTCTGGACGACCAACCTGGCTGATGACCAGGTGACGAAGATCGACGAAGCGTCGGGGCCATCGACGGTCATCCCAGTGGGGAACGGCCCAGTGGACCTGGCTGCGGGTGGCGGGGCGATCTGGGTAACGAACAGCTTGGACGGAACGGTCTCGCGCATCGACCCCGCAACGAACGATGTGGTTGAGATCACGGTAGGTAGCAGTCCAGAAGGAGTCGCTGTCGGCGATGGTTCCGTTTGGGTCGCCGTTCACCCACTCTAGGCCTACACGAGAAGAACGCGGCGGGAAGAGTCTCTGACCACGCCCTGCTGGCTTGTCCTGGTGGGCGCTGAGGGGCTCGAACCCCCGACCTTCGCCTTGTAAGGGCGACGCTCTTCCAGCTGAGCTAAGCGCCCGCGTTCGCGGGTTGCGTGTGTCCGCACGCCCGGCACACGACCTCACCGAGCATCGCAGACAATCGCGTCCCTCCGCACGCGCCGCATCGGTCGAGACTCGAGGCCCAGTCCGGTCGATCCCCCTGGCAGATCGGGCAGATCAACACCTGCCGTCCGCCCGAAACCGCTCGCACCCACGGCTTCTCGCGTTTGTCGGGGTCGTAGGTGGGCCGGCCACAGAGGCTACATCTCGGCCCGAGCGGCTCAGGCGTCGGCATCCGGAGGCCCCGCCGACCCATCCTTCCGCCGGCGCATCCGTTCTGGGTAGCCGACCCGGGTCGCGTCGAACACCGGGAGGGCCCGCGTCCTCGCGAGCTCACGCAGGAGCGCGTCTTCCCGCAGCTCGAATCGCTTCGCCTCGCCATCGGCGTCGACCAAGAGGACCGAGAGCGGATGCATGACGGTCTTCGGTTCGACATAGGCCTCCACCCCGCGATGCCCGTCGAGGAACGCCAGGATCTTGTCCCGGTGCTCCTCGGGCCCCCCGAGGCCCTTGACCTGCCGGTACAGCTGATCCCGGCGCTTGTCCCATTCGTGGCCGCCGGAGCGGGCGGGGCGGGGCACATGCAGAGGGCCGCGCTTCTTGGCCGTACGCCGCAGCCAGGGCGTCACGAGCTGGACCACGGCGACCACCAGGAGCGCCAGGAGGAAGAAGGCGACCACGTCCGGCATCGAGGCGACGATACGCTCGACACGCCGCTTCAGGGAACCCCTCGATCAGCGGCGTCGTGGACCACCCGGCCGCCCGCGATCGTCATGATCACGCGGGCGTCGCCGAGCGGCCCCGCATCGAGAGCGAAGACATCCCGGTCGAGCACGGCAAGGTCGGCCCGCTTCCCCACCTCGATCGAGCCCGCGTCACCGTCGTCGTGGTTCACGTAGGCGGAGCCGATCGTGAACGCCGCGAGCGCTTGCGGGAGCGTCAGCCGCTGATCCGGCAGGAACGGCTCCTCGTCGCGCGCGTCGGGAGACACCCGCATGACGGCCACCTCCATCTCGAGGAGCGGGTTCGGCGTGGACACCGGCCAGTCGCTGCCCCCGGCGAGGGTCGCTCCCGTGCGAGCCAGGTCGCCGAACGGGTATTGCCATCCGATGCGCTCCTCACCGAGTCGCGGCAGCGTCAGCTCGGTCATCTGCGGATCCGCGCAAGCCCACAACGGTTGGATGTTCGCGACTACGCCGAGCGCGCCGAACCGAGGCACGTCGTCGGGGTGAACCACCTGGAGA
>JBOGVK010000248.1:0-25656 GCA_050692375.1 Actinomycetota bacterium | reverse complement strand
TTCGTGAAGATGGTGCACAACGGGATCGAGTACGGGCTCCTCGCCGCCTTTGGGGAAGGGTTCGAGATCATGGAGAAGTCCTCGTTCGATCTCGATCTCGAGGCGATCGCGGGCATCTGGCGGTACGGCAGTGTCGTGCGGTCGTGGCTGCTGGAGCTCTTGCACGACGCGCTCGTGAACGATCCGGGGCTCGCTGGCATCCGCGGCTACGTGGACGACTCCGGCGAAGGTCGATGGACGCTGCAGGCCGCGCTCGATGAGGACGTGCCGGCGCCGATCACGGCGCTCGCGCTCTTCTCGCGGTTCGCGTCGCGCCAGGACGAGTCCTTCAGCGCCAAGGTGATCTCGGCGCTGCGCAACGAGTTCGGTGGCCACGAGGTGAAGCCGGAAGACGGAACGTAGTCGTGGTCCGTCTCGCCCGTTCCGCTCCGCAGGCCATCGTGATCTTCGGCGCTTCCGGCGACCTGACGAGACGGAAGCTCCTGCCGGCCTTCTTCCACCTGTACCTCGAGGGGATGCTGCCCGAGCGGTTCGCGATCGTGGGCTACGCGCGCACCGAGTTCACCGAGGAGGAGTTCCGCGAACACGCGCGCGAAGCGGTGAAGGAGTTCGGAAAACACGCAACCGACGGCGAGGTCTGGATGGATTTCGCCAAGCACCTGAGGTACGTGCCGGGCGAGTTCTCCGACTCCGGCGCCATGGACCATGTCGTCGAGGACCTGGAAGGCGTCGACGATTCGCACGGCACCGAGGGGAATCGGTTCTTCTACTGCGCGACGCCGCCCGTCGCCTATCCCGATATCGTGAAGCGGATCGGCGAAGCCGGGATCCAGAAGAACGCGAAGATCGTGTTCGAGAAACCGTTCGGGCGCGATCTCGCGAGCGCACGCGAGCTCAATGCCTGTATCCACGCCGTGTTCGACGAGTCGCAGGTCTTCCGCATCGACCACTACCTGGGCAAAGAGACCGTTCAGAACATCTTGGCGTTCCGCTTCGCGAACGGGCTGTTCGAGCCTGTCTGGAACCGACGATACCTCGACCATGTGCAGATCACGGTGGCCGAGTCGATCGGGATCGAGAATCGCGGTCCGTTCTACGAACAGACGGGAGCCGTTCGCGACATGGTGTCGACGCACCTGTTCCAGATGATGACGTTCCTGGCCATGGAGCCACCGGTGTCGTTCGAGCCGGACCGTCTGCGGGACGAGACGGTCAAGGTGCTCCGATCGGCGCAGCTATGCGATCCCACGCGGTTGGTGCGAGGGCAGTACGACGGATACCGGTCCGAGCCCGGCGTCTCCGACAGCTCGAACGTCGAGACGTTCGCGTCGTTGCAGATCGATATCGACAACTGGCGGTGGGCCGACGTCCCGTTCTTCCTGCGGACGGGCAAAGGGCTCGCGGAGAAGGCAACCGAGATCACGCTCAAGTTCCGCAAGGTCCCCTTCAACGTCTTCCGCGGGAGCGACATGGATCTCCCGCAGCGAGACCATCTGACGATCCGAGTTCAGCCGAACGAGGGCATCACGCTGGCGCTGAATGCGAAGAAGCCCGGTCCAGGTCTGGATCTCGATCGCGTCACGATGGACTTCGACTACGACCGCGAGTTCACGTCCCCCGTGATCGAGGCCTACGAGCTGTTGCTGCTCGGTGCCATGGAAGGCGATCACACGCTCTTCCTTCGCCAGGACGGCGTAGAGCGCGCGTGGGAGATCCTGGAGCCGGTTCTCGACGTGCCGGGCCGGGTGGTGCGCTACCCGCGTGGCGGATGGGGTCCGGCCGCGGCCGACGCTCTCATCGCGCCACGCAAGTGGCACATGTCTTCGGAAGGCAACTGACGCCTACGGCACCGGGACGGGTACGGGGGTCACCCCTCCGCCACCGTTGCCGCCTTCGGTGTCGATCCCGTGCCACGGAGGCACCGTCACCGTCCGGTGACCCGGCTTCCCGCCGAGGATCACCTGGCGGAGCTCGGTGTTGTTGGTCGTGTTGCCCTCGATGAGCAGGCCGTCGGGATTGGCCTGGATGGAGATGTAGTACGTACCGTTGGGCAGGTCCGTGATGTCGAACGACTGTCCGGGCAAGCCCTGGAAGTACGTGTCTCCCCAACCGGTGGGAAGCACCTCGCGCGTCCAGATCGAACCCTGGCTGCCGCACGCGGTCCCGAGGCCGACCGAGTACGGGTTCCACTCCGCACCCGGGGTCGTCAGGTCGATCGCGTCGGTCGGCGCCAGACAGAAGCCGGTCTTCTCGCTGAGCACGATCTGCGTCTGGTCGGCGCCGAGCAGCGAGTACCGCGCGAACTGTTCGAAATGCCAGTGCTGATGGCCTGGGCGGGCGTCATACATCAGGTCGCCTGCCGGCGCCCGACCGACCGGAACGCCGTTGCTGTAGAAGTACTCCCAGCCGTCCATGACCGCCTCGCCCGGGCGGCGGAACCCCTCGACGACCATCGGTGACGGCCCCTTGTCCCAGACCGTGGCTCCGAAGTCCAGGAAGTCTCGCTGCGTCTTGGACTGATGGTCGATCGTGATGCCCCACGCGGGGAGAGCCACGAGGTCCGGCCGGATGCTCGGGTCGGGGTTCGTGATGATCGGTACCGATGCGGAAGGCGGGCCGGCGATCCCGTCGCGACGGCTGGCGTGGATCGCAGGGCGGCCGGGACGCGCGCCCTGGCAGAACGGGAGGCAGACCCCGTGCTTCGTGGTTCTCACCCGGACATCGATGCTGACGGATGCGTCGGCGGCCGCGACGTTGAACAGGGACTGATAGTCGGGCGCGATCGAAACGGTGGCCGTGTAGTGGCCGTCCGGTCCTTTGATGGAGTCGTTCGAGCCGTACCCGAAGATGTTCGACGACCAGCCGCTGTCGATGCCCCAGACCGCGCCGACCGTGAACGGGTTCCCGCCGCAGAACTGCGGGTAGGTCGCGACATCGGGGCCGTCGTCGCTGACCCGGGCGATCTCGCCGGCCCCGGGGCAGAAAGGGTGGAAGCGGTCGAGGACGACGTTGCCGGCCGGGTCCGTCACCGTGATGTGCACGAACTTCGACAACCCCACCCAGTCGCTCTGCACCCACGAAGGGAGCGGGTATTGGGTGATCGCGTCGCCGTTGCGCACGACCTGATACACGGAAACAGGTGTGTCGTAGTTCGGCCGCTGGGCCCAGATCTCGAACGCGCCGCCCACGGAGGCCACGTAGGCGCCGATGTTCAGATAGGCGCGGCGACCGGGCGGGCGTTTGACGGTCACCCTGGTCGCCCCGGCCACCAGCCGGATCGACGGGATGCTCTCCGTGGCCCTTGCCAAGGGGGAGAAGAGTGTGCCGGTCGCTGCGAGGGCGATCGAGAGGGTGAAGGCGATGACACCGAGGCGTCGCCGATGTGGAGCTGACATGTGTCCTCCCAGTTCATTTGGCCCGTTCGATTGGCCAGCTGTTCGGTCGATGGTTGGGGCGGATTGAACCCCCGCCCTCTGACGCACGGAACGTCCGGGAGGTTGCAGCGCCCGGCCCATCCTCCCACGCATCTTCGGATCCAATGGTGCGCTTCGGCGTGATCTTCGGTGTGCTTTGCCCTCTGGTGGCACGTCGGTCGACGGGGTAGGCTCGCGCCTCATCGTCCCATCGCCGTATCCGGAGGGAGGTTTCTCCATGACCGAGCCGCGCACCCGTTTCGACCTTCGACCCGAGGACGTTCCCACGGCCTGGTTCAACATCATGCCCGACCTGGCCCAGAAGATCGCGCCGCTTCCACCGCTGAGTCCGCAGACGAAGGAGCCGCTCGGTCCGCCCGACTTGCTGCCGTTGTTTCCCTTGGCGCTGATCATGCAAGAGGTCTCGACCGATCAGTGGATCGACATCCCCGGCCCGGTCATCGACATCTACCGGCTGTGGAGGCCGACGCCGCTGTTCCGCGCCACCCGCCTAGAGCAAGCGCTCAAGACGCCCGCGCGCATCTACTTCAAGTACGAAGGCGTGTCGCCCGCCGGGTCGCACAAACCGAACACCGCGGTTCCGCAGGCTTACTACAACAAGGAGGCGGGCATCCGCCGGATCGCGACCGAGACCGGCGCCGGGCAGTGGGGTTCGGCGATGGCGATGGCGTGCAGCTTCTTCGGTCTGGAGTGCACGGTGTACATGGTGCGCGCGTCCTACGACCAGAAACCCTACCGCCGCATCTTCATGGAGACGTTCGGTGCCGACGTCTTGCCGTCCCCGTCGAAGGAGACGAACTCCGGGCGAGCCATCCTCGAGGTGCACCCGGACTCGACCGGTTCGCTCGGCATCGCCATCAGCGAGGCGGTCGAGGACGCGGCCACGCACGAGGACACGAACTACGCGCTCGGCAGCGTGCTCGGCCATGTGCTGCTGCACCAGTCGGTCATCGGGCTCGAGGCGCAGAAGCAGATGGAGATGGCGGGCGAGGAGCCGGACGTCATCGTCGGCTGCGTCGGTGGGGGATCGAACTTCGGCGGGCTGTCTTACCCGTTCATGGCGGAGAAGCTTCGAGGGAACAAGCCCGACCTTCGGTTCGTGGCGACGGAGCCCGCCGCATGTCCGACGCTCACGAAGGGAACGTTCGCCTACGACTACGGCGACACCTCGAAGAACGGGCCGATCGTTCCGATGTACACGCTGGGGCACGACTTCGTGCCGGCGCCGGTGCATGCCGGCGGTTTGCGGTACCACGGCGACTCACCGTCGCTCTCGCTCCTGGTCCGCGAGGGGTACATGGAGGCGAAGGCGTACACGCAGAACGAGATCTTCGGTGCCGCGGTGCAGTTCGCGAAGACGCAAGGGATCGTCCCGGCGCCCGAGCCGGCCCACGCGATCCTCGGCGCGATCGACGAAGCCGTCGCCGCCCGCGAGGCGGGAGAGGAGCGGGTCATCCTGTTCAACCTCTGCGGCCACGGCCACTTCGACATGCAGGCCTACGACGACTATCTGAACGGCCGGCTGCCCGAGGTGGAGTTCGACCCGGCCGACGAGGAAGCGGCGCTCGCCAACCTGCCCGACGTGCCGATCCAGGTGTGACCGTTCCCTAGCTCGCGATCGCGCGAGCTGTGAGCTTGAACGTGGCGTGGGCCAGCTCGGCAACGGCGCGGGCGAGGAGCTCGTAGCCCGTCGAGTTGAAGTGCAGCCCATCCGACTCGCGCACGAGCTGGACGTCGTTGCCGATCCGGTAGTAGGCGGTGTAGCCCCCGCCGGGTGCCGAGAACATGTCCCACGTGTCCAGGTAGGCCACGTCGTCCACCTGTTCCGCGGCTCCTTCGAAGAGGGTGTTCTGACGCTCGATGATGCCCCACCGCCCCGTGTCGCTCACGATCGGCAGGCCCACCCACACCACGCGTGCACCTTTCGAGGTGGCCAGGTGCATGAAGTCGCTGACGCGCTGCTGGTACGCCTGCGGCCAGGCGAACGTGCCGACCTGCGTCTCCTCGCGACCTGAGGGCGTCCGCAATGCCTGGTTGTCGTTCTCGCCGAGCATGATCACGATCAGGTCGGGCCGGAAGTTGTCCACGATCTGTGTGAGCGCCGCGAACCAGTCGAAGTAGTCGGGGCGTGCAAGGCCGGTCGAGATCCGGCCTTGGCGCGAGACGCGAACGAGCGAAGGCTTGAGCACGCGCCCGAGGGAGATCCCCAGCCCCGTCGCCAGCGAGTCGCCCACCACGACGACCCGAAGCTTGTCGCTGCCCGTCGGTTTGCGGATCGGACCCTGCGTGTGGACATCTCCGCCTCCACCGTTCCCACCTCCTCCGGCGTTGCTGGGGATCGGTTCAGGCGGCACGACGATCTCGCCGCCCGGTGCCTCGCCCGGGTTGCGCCCTAAGGCTTGTTCGACGGCGTCGGTGAGCTTCGTGATCTGAAGCACGTCACTGATGGCCGCGAAAGGTCGCAAGAGAGCGAGCGCCGCCGAGCGTCGCCTCCCGTCCGGTGACGCCTCCGCGGCGCGCTTCAGCGTGGGTGCGAACAGGAACCCCCAGAGCAAGAGACAGACGAGCATGACGATGAAGACCCGGCCCGCGGGCATGGTTCTCCGCGCTGCATGCGCCTGTCGCTCCGGCCCCTTCGTGGCCGGAGCCCGTCGATCCCTCGGATCCGTCGGGTTCGCCATGTCAGAACTGGAAGTAGATGAAGGGGGCCACGCCCTGCGGCCCGAGCGTCACGATGAAGAACAGGACCACCGCGAGCGTTGCGCCCATGGCGATCGGCCGCAGGTTCGCGACGCGATCCATGATGCGATCGGCGGGGGCGTGCGGCGCGTACTGCAGCGCCAGCATCAACGCGATCGTTCCGATCACGAGTGGGTTCACGAGCGTTGTCGGCGCCCTCCATCCGGTCACCAGGCGGTCGAGCAAGGAAAGCGCCGTCGAGAACGAGTCGGCCCGGAAGAACACCCAACCTAGACAGACGAGCTGGAACGTCAGGATCCGTTGTCCCCAGATGCGTGCCGGGGTGTCCTCCGGCTCTGGGAGGCCGCGCTTCACGCGCAGCGCGCGCCGGTACGCGCCGGCTACCTGCCCCACGCCGTGGTACCCGCCCCAGAACACGAACGTCCACGCGGCTCCGTGCCACAGGCCGCCCAGGACCATAGTGAGCATGATGTTGATGTAGGTCCGGCGTTGGCCTTTCTTCGAGCCCCCGAGCGGGATGTAGAGGTAGTCACGCAGCCATCGGCTGAGCGTCATGTGCCACCGGCGCCAGAAGTCCTGCAGAGATCGCGCGCTGTAGGGCCGGTTGAAGTTCTGCGGGAACTCGAAGCCCAGGAGCTTCGCCACGCCGATCGCGATGTCCGTGTAGCCGCTGAAGTCGGCGTAGATCACGATCGCGTATCCCCAGATCGCGAACAACGCCTCGATCGCGCTGTGTCGTGCCGGATCGCCGAACACGGGATCCACGATCGCCGACGCGAGGAAGCTCGAGATCACCACCTTCTTGAACAGGCCGCCGAAGATGAGCCAGGCAGCGCCGGCCACGTCGACGTGTCGCGGGTCGCGTCGAACGTCGAGCTGCGGGATCAGTTCGTTCGGACGCACGATCGGGCCGGCGACCAGGTGCGGGAAGAGTGAGAGGTAGAGGAACGTGTCGATCCAACTGGCGGGTTTCGTCGTGCCGCGCTGGATGTCGACGATGTAGGCCACCGCCATGAACGAGAAGAACGAGACACCCACCGGCAGCACGACCTGGATCAACGGGGGACCGGCGTGGATCCCGAGCCTTGCCAGGCCGTTCGTCACGTTGACCGCGAAGAAGCCGTAGTACTTGAAGTAGGCGAGCGGGGCGAGCGTGGCCGCCACCGCGACGCCCATGACCGCTCGCTTGCGACCGGGATCCCGCTGTTTCGAAACGGCCAGGCCGCCGATCTGAGCGATCGCGCCGACGCCGGCGAGCAGCCACACGAAGTGCCAATCCCACCAGGAGTAGAAGACGTAGCTTGCGCCGATCATGAAGAGCTTCCACGCCAGGGGTCGGGGGTTCAGGAGCCAGTGACCGAGGAACACCAGACAGAAGAAGCAGGCGAAGTCGATCGTAGGGAAGAGCATCGAGGGGGCACTGTAGAGCAGGTCGTCGCCGGTCGTCGCTGAAGCGTGGAATGACTACTCGGGGAGTGATCGGTCCTCGGCGTCGACGGGCATGACCGGAAGGATCCCGTGGGGCCTCGGTATCGGAAGCGGAGGCAGGGACGGTATCGGAAGCGGAGGCAGGGACGGTATCGAAAGCGGAGGGAGCGAAGGGAGCGGCAGGGGTGGCAGCGAGGGGAGCGGCGTCAGGCTCGGGATCGGGAGCGGAGGAACGGATGGCATGGGCAACGGACTCGACGTCGGTGACGGACGAGGTGTCGGAGATGAAGTCGTCGTGGGCGTCGGAGTCGGAGTTCCTGGCCGCGTCGGTTGAGTGGGCGTCGGAACCGGTTCGGAGGGTTGGCCGGAGGGGCTCGGAGCGGTTGTCGGCGTGGGCGCTGGCTGAGGAACGGGAACGCTCGGAGCCGATGACGGTGACGTGCCTCCGGGTGCCGGTACGGGGTTCGCCGGAGAGGGAACAGCTACCGCGCCGTTGGTGTTCGGACCCTTCTGATCGGATCCGCGATGGTGCCCGTGGGCCGATGCCCCGGTGGGTCCCGTCACGATCATCGCCGTCACGCCGGCCGCCACCGTCGCCGCCGCGACGCCCTGGGTCATGACCGTGACCGACTGTAGCCCCACCTGCTGGAGCCGACCCAGGAAGGGGAGTTGGACGATGAGGGATGCCGGTCCCGTCCGCCACAGAAGCTTTGGCAGCGAGATACTGAGGAACGCCCGCACGATCTCGGGATCGAACTGCCCGCCTGCGCAATCGGCGAGCTCACGCCTGGCGGCCCACACGGCCATCGGCTTCTTGTAGGAGCGCGCCGCGGTCATGGTGTCATACGAGTCGGCGACGGAGACGATCCTGCCGCCAAGGGAAATGGCGCCACCCGCGAGTCCATTCGGGTAGCCCTTCGCGTCGAATCGTTCGTGGTGTTCGACGATCGCGTCGGCCCACGGCCCGAGCCATCCCAGGATCGGTGTCGCGATCTTCGCGCCCATCATCGGATGGCCTTTCATCAGTCGCCATTCGTGGTCGTCCAAAGCTCCGGGCTTGTTCAAGATCGTTGGCGAGATGGTGAGCTTGCCGATGTCGTGCATGAGCGCCGCCCATCGCAGGCGGTATCGATCCTCCTCGGGTAGCTGCAGCTCCTCACCCAAGAGGTCGGTGAAGACTCGCACCCGCTCCGCATGCCCGCGGGTTCGGCGATCATGAGATTGCAACGCGACGGAGAGCGACAGGATGGTGGCGGCGGTCCGACTCTCCTCGCGGGATGCCGTGTCGTCTTGGACTTCCACCAGTCGCGACTCGAGCTTCCGGACGCTCCCTGCAGTACGGGCGATCGAGAAGCGAGTCGGCGCTTGGTCAGGAAACAACATCGAGAGCTTGAGCAGAGTGACGAGAGGGAGGAGGCGTCGCCCCGCGCGTTCGACCCCCAGGGCGACCAAGAGAGCGCACGTCAGGAGACCGAGAGCCCAGCCAACCCACGACGGTCCGTGGGGAGGGGGCACCAGTCGTCGAAGCGCGGCCGTGACGGCGAGCGAGGCCACGATCGGGACCAACATGATGAAGAGGCGCAGCGCTGCGGCCAGGGCCGGCCGCGCTCGCCAGGTGTCGAAGGACGGCGTCTGTTCGCCCACGCTTTCCCATCGGCCGGTCGGGCGACGCCCTGCACGGTCAAACGGTCCCATACTGGCCGGAAGGGCTCCTAGGCCTTTTGTCTCGAGAGTGGCTCGCAGGCTTCGTTGAAGGCGAGTCAGGGCTCGGAGAGGCCGCTCAACCGACGCTCGAGGAACGAGCGCTGCTGCGGGTTCGTGACCAGTTCGAGGGCGCGGCGGTACGCGATACCCGCGTCTTGGGTCCGCTCCAAGCGCCGGAGCAGGTCCGCCCGAGTCGAATGGAACAGGTGGTAGGCGTCGAGCTCGGCAGCCAGCGCTTCGACGAGGGGGAGGGCAGCCGCGGGACCGTCCGCCATAGCGATCGCGACGGCCAGATTGAGCTCGACGATCGGCGACGGAGCATGCCGGGCGAGCGCACCGTAGAGCGCCGCGATCTCCGGCCAGTCGGTGTCCTCCGGACGAGGGGCTTGCGCGTGAAGAGCCGCGATCGCGGCCTGCACCTGATATGGCCCCGGGCTCCCCAGCTCCATCGCTCGGTCGAGCGTCGCGACCCCGTCGTCGATCATGTCGTGATCCCAGCGCGATCGGTCTTGGTCCTCGAGCAAGACGATCTCACCGGCCGGATCGACGCGCGTGTCGCGTCGCGAATGCTGCAACAGCATGAGTGCGAGAAGGCCGAACGCCTCCGGTTCATCGGGCATGAGTTGCGCGAGCACACGCACGAGCCAGATCGCTTCGTCGCATAGCTCCACACGCACGAGCGGTCCCTCCGTCGCGGCATATCCCTCGTTGAAGATCAGGTAGAGCACGGCCAACACGCCGTCGAACCGCTCGGGGAGGAGCTCCCGCGGCGGCACTCGATAGGGGATGCCGGCATCTCGGATCTTCTTCTTCGCGCGAACGAGGCGCTGCTGGATCGTCGGCTCCGTAGCGATGAACGCCCGGGCGATCTCGCGGGTGGAGAGTCCTCCGACCGTTCGGAGCGTCAGCGCGACCCGCGACTCCATCGGCAGCGCCGGATGGCAACACGTGAAGATCAGCCGCAGCCGGTCGTCAGAGATCTCCTGCATGTCGCCGCCGAGCTCCTCGAGGTCGTGGATGCGCTGCACGTCGCCGGTCTTCTCACGCCGCCGTTGGTCCCGGCGGAGACGGTCGATCGCCCGATTCCGCGCCGTCGTCGTGATCCAGGCGCCAGGGTTGTCGGGCACGCCGTCCGCGGGCCATCGTTCCAGGGCGATCGCGAACGCCTCCTGCACCGCCTCCTCCGCCAGCTCGAAGTCTCCGAGCACGCGGATCAGCGTCGCGACCGCTCGCCCTGACTCGCGCCGGAAGAGGCGATCAACGACCTCAGATGCCTCGCTCACATGTCGATGATGGGCCTGACCTCGACGCTCCCGCCCGCCGCGACCACGGGTAGCGCCTTGGCCGCCTCGAGCGCCTCGTCCAGGTTCGCGCACTCCACGATGTAGTAGCCGCCGAGCTGTTCCTTGGTCTCGGCGTAGGGTCCGTCGATCGTGAGGACCTGGCCGTCGCGTTGGCGGATCGTGGTCGCCTGACCCGTGTCGGCAAGTGGGTCGCCCGCGCGCATCCACCCCTTCTCGACCAACCAGTTGGAGTATTTGTCGTAGGCCTCCATGGTCTCCGAGGCCTGCCCGGGGTCCATGTCGGCGAAGGCTTTCTCGTCTCCGTAGATCAGCAGGATGTAGCGCAAGTCGCCCTCCTTCGAGATCGTCGCAGCCCGTTGGCTGCCATCACCCTACCGACGAACGACCGAACGGGATATCGACAGGCGCGTTTCGGAGAACCTCACACGTGCAGGGTCGTGTATCGATCGAAGTACTGCTCGACGATCGGGACGAGCTCGGTCACGTAGCCACCGTTCGAGCAATCGCGGCACCAGGCCGATGCGCGGATCGCCTCTGCCGTCCTCATCGCGCCGGCGCATGCGTGAAGATCGTCGAGGATCGCCCCGTATCCGAACGACGGAGCGCCGCCGGCGAGCGTCTGTACAGAGGCGCGTATCCCCTGGGTGAGTGAGACGTAGTTCTGCACGCCGACCACGTTGAAATTCGTTGAGCGCTTCATCAGGTGCGTGGTCGCGAGCGGATTCCACCGTGCCTGCGTGAACTCGTTCGCTTGCCAGGCCATGACGACCACGAGGTTGTCGCGGCACGTCGGCGCCCCGATGTGCTGCAAGAACCGAGGGGCCCACTCGCCGAACGGGAGCGCGCCCGCCTCGCGCGCGACTCGTCGTTCCAGCCGGGTCACATCGTGGATGGCGGAGTGTTGCCGGCCGACCAATCGCTCCAGCGCCTCCTGCTGTGCGGCGAACGCGTTCAGCATCTGGGCGCGGCGTGACTCGATCCGCGCCAGGAGCCGTGCGCGAACCCGGGTGGTCTGCTCCAACGAATCCTGCGCGGATGCGAGTCGCGCGATCTGGGCTCGCACGTCACCGGCGAGTGCCGCGTCGGACTGCTGCACGCTGTCGAGCATCACGGATCGATCAAGCAGGTCCGTGAGCGAGTCGGCTCCCAACAGGTACACGGCCGATGCCGCCGGTCCGAGCGTGATGAAGACCTGCCGGGCGCGATCGTTCAAGCGTGATTGGATCGAATCCAGCTCCGCTTGCGCCGCAGCCCGTCCCCGCTGTGCGTTCACCAGCCGCCCCTGCAGGCGGTCCAGCATCCGGCGAGCGTTCGCGAGGTCGGAGGAGAGCGCCAGCATCCGAGTCTGGAGTGCTGCGGCCGCCGCGCGCGCATCGCCAACTTGAAGCCCGAGCGCGGCGGCGTGCCGCCGCGCGGTCTGGATCGGAGGCCGAGCTGCCGCCGAGGTCGTTGCCACCGCGAGGATCGCGAACGACAGCATCGCCGCGGCGAAGCGGCGACCGGAGGCGTTCCTCCAGGACATGTTCCTCGTGATGTTCGTGGCTCCCCTCACGTCCCTCCATCGGCCGGGTCCGGGCGCCTCTTGACGCCGGGTCGGCGCGCTAGGCTACCCGGGCCATGATGGCGCCCGACCCCCTCGACTTCCTGGATCTCGACCATCTGCTCTCCGATGAGGAGCGGCAGATCCGCGGCCTGGTCCGGGAGTGGGTGGACGACAACGTCCTTCCGGGCATCGAGGGATGGTTCGAAGCCGGTGAGTTCCCGAAGGAGATGGCGACGGAGCTCGGCAGGCTCGGTCTGCTGGGCCTGCATCTCGATGGGTACGGATGCCTTGGCGCGAACGCGGTCTCCTACGGCCTCGCGTGCCTGGAGCTCGAGGCGGGCGACTCGGGGTTCCGCTCGTTCGTGAGCGTGCAGGGATCGCTCTGCATGTTCCCTATCCGGACGTTCGGCTCCGACGAGCAGAAGGACCGCTGGCTGCCCGGGATGGCGAGGGGGGAGCTGATCGGTTGCTTCGGGCTGACGGAGGCCGACTTCGGCAGCGATCCGAGCCACATGCGCACGAACGCCAAGCGTGACGGCGACGATTGGGTGTTGAACGGTTCGAAGATGTGGATCACGAACGGCTCCGTCGCCGACGTCGCGGTGATCTGGGCGCAGACCGACGACGGCATCCGGGGATTCCTGGTCCCGACCGACTCGACGGGGTTCTCCGCGAGCGACATCCATCGCAAGCTCTCTCTTCGCGCCAGCGTGACGTCCGAGCTGGTGCTCGACGGTGTCCGGCTTCCCGCAGATGCGGTGTTGCCCGGCGTGAGCGGCATGAAGGGTCCGCTCTCCTGTCTTTCCGAGGCGCGGTTCGGGATCGTTTGGGGGGCGATGGGCGCCGCGCGTGCATGCTTCGCCTGCGCCCTCGATTACTCGAAGACCCGCGTGCAATGGGGGCGGCCGATCGCCGGGTTCCAGCTCACGCAGGAGAAGCTCGCGAACATGGCGACCGAGCTGAACAAGGGGACGCTGCTCGCGCTGCACCTCGGTCGGATGAAGGACGATGGTCGTCTTCGCCCGGAGCACGTGAGCATGGGCAAGCTGAACAACGTTCGCGAGGCGCTCGACATCGCGCGCACCGCGCGCACCATCCTCGGCGCATCGGGGATCACGCTCGAGTACCCGGTCATCCGGCACGCGAACAACCTCGAGTCGGTGCTCACCTATGAGGGCACGAGCGAGATCCACACGCTGATCCTGGGACAGGCGCTCTCCGGCGAACGCGCCTTCGACTAACACGCTCGGCTCCGACGTGCGTCGGGTAGCCTGTCGGAACGCGAACCCGAGGAGTTTCCATGGAGGTCCAGATGTCCCGCGAAACCGATTGGATGGTGTTCGAGAAGGCCGTCGAGATGACCGCGTCCGCGGTCCGTGGCACGGCCGACGGGAGCCAGTCTGCTTCCTATGTCGGTGACGTGTTCCGCGAGATCCACAAAGCGCTCAAGGAAGCGGCCGACGCCATGCCGCCGAAGGAGTCGAAGGCCGGCTTTTGAGCGCTGAGCGTGTCAGTCGCGAGGCGTCACGTCACGCAGCGAGACGATACCGACCACCCGACCCGCTTCCACGACGGGCACGTGGCGGAAGCCGCGGTCGAGCATCAGGTCCAACGCTTCGTTGGTGGCCGCGCCCGGCGCCAGCGTGAACGGATCCGTCGTCATCCAGTGCGAAACCAGGTGTCCCGCGGCGTCGAAGTCCGAGGCGAGCGCGCGAAGGATGTCGCGTTCGGTGAAGATCCCCATGAGGCGGTCGGTTTCCATCACGAGCGCGGCGCCGACGTGATTCGTCCCCATCACCGTGGCTGCCTCCGCCACGGTCGCGCCCGGATCGACCGTGACCAGCTCGGTGCTCATCACCCCTCGGATCGTGGCCATGGTCCTCCCTCCGGTCGAGCCTAGTCGCCGCGCTCGCGCCCCGGAAGTCCTGTCTGCTCAGGCAGCCCTGCTCGCCTGGTTCCGCGCGGACGGTCCTGCATATCCGTGGCGACGGACGGAAGACGACCCGTACGCCGTCCTCGTCTCCGAGGTCATGCTCCAGCAGACGCAGGCGGGGCGCGTCGTCCAGGCGTTCCCCACGTTCTTGGAGCGGTTCCCGGATGTGGGCGCATTGGCGGCGGCGTCGCGCGCCGACGTCCTTCGCGCGTGGGGCGGGCTCGGGTATCCGCGACGGGCGGCGGCACTGCAGGACGCGGCGCGCATCATCATCCGCGATCTTGACGGCTCGGTGCCCGGCGATGTGCGCTCGCTCCAGGAGCTCCCGGGGGTCGGTCCCTACACCGCCGCCGCGGTGGCCTCGATCGCGTTCGGTGAGCCGATCCCGGCGATCGACACGAACGCGCGAAAGGTGATGGCCCGGCTGGCCCTCGGACTCGAACCCCACGAGGCGTCGTCGGCGGATATCAGCGGGGCCGCCGCGCGATGGCTCAGTCGCGACGCGCCCGGCGATTGGAACCAGGCCGTGATGAACCTCGGCCGCGAGGTGTGCCGGCCGACACCTCGGTGTGACGTGTGTCCTCTCGCCGACGTGTGCCGTTTCCATGCGAGCGGACGCGCCACGGAGCGCGGCAGCCGTCGGAGCGGCCGTTCCCAACCTGCGTTCGAGGGCTCGATGCGCCAGGTGCGTGGTGGCGTGTTGCGCGAGCTCCGCGGTCGTGACCGCGCCGCGACGATCGGAACGATCGCCGCGGCGCTCTCCTTGCCGGTGACGCGCGTCGACGGAGCCGTCGACGCGCTGGAGAGCGACGGCCTGCTCGAGCGCACGTCATCGGGTCGTATCCGGCTGCCACGCTGAGGGCGAGATCCCAAGCTCGACACCCATGCGAGCTCCGCGCTGTGCGGTCGGAATCGACGGAGTAACTCCGCATTCGACGGTAGCCATCCGTGCCGGGGCGCGGTAGGGTATATCGGTTATGAGAACCATTCTCGATAGGCCCATCCGTTCGACGCGGAGGATCTGTGGCTGTCGCTGAGTCCGAGCCTGGGCTGTCGCCGACGCTTGTCGAGGCCCGGCACGTCACGTTCGGCTATCGGCGGACCCCAGTGCTCGCCGACGTGTCGATCGCCGTTCGACCGGGTGAGTTCGTCGCCCTCGTCGGTCCGAACGGCTCGGGCAAGTCCACCCTCTTGAAGATCCTCCTCGGCGCGCTCATCCCGCAAGCCGGGTCGGTCTCGCTGTTCGGATCCTCGCCGGCCGAGTTTCACGAACGATGGCGGCTCGGGTACGTGCCGCAGCGACCGTCGCTCGCGTCCGAGGTCCCGGCGACAGTCGAGGAGATCGTCGCGGCCGGCCGCATCGGGCAGCGGCGCTGGTGGCGCCGACTCGGCTCGGATGATGTTGAGGAGGTCCGCCACGCGCTCCAGTCGGTCGGCCTTGCCGGGTTCGCGGATCGTCCGCTGAACGAACTCTCCGCCGGGCAACAGCAACGTGCGTTCATCGCGCGCGCGTTCGCGAGCCAGCCGAAGCTCCTGGTGCTCGACGAGCCGATCGCCGGGGTCGACGCGGAGTCGCAACTACGGTTCCGCGACTCGCTCGTCCACCTGGTGGAAGAGCACGGCGCCGGCGTGTTGCTCGTCTCGCATGAGCTGTCCGCGGTCGCGAACGACGTGGATCGCGTAGTCGTGTTGAAGGGTCACGTGCTGTTCGATGGCTCGCCGGCGGAGCTCTCCGCGACCGGTGTGTCGCTCGGTGTCCATCGCGCCGACCTCCCGCTGTGGCTGGAGGGCCTCCGTTGATCGCCGCGCTCTTGCTCCCGTATCCGTTCGATACGGGCGCTATGCAGCGCGCGTTCGTTGCGTGTCTGGCCGTGGGCGTCTTCGCCCCGATGATCGGGACGTTCCTGGTCCAGAAACGCCTCTCACTGATCGGGGACGGCGTCGGGCACGTCGCGTTCGCCGGAGTCGGAGCCGGACTGCTCCTCGGTGTCTGGCCGGTCTGGACGGCTCTGGTGTTCGCTGTGGGCGGGGCGGTCGGCGTCGAGCTCCTACGTTCGCGTCGGAGGGCGTCGGGCGACCTCGCCCTCGCGCTCTTCTTCTACTCGGGGATCGCGCTCGGCGTCGTGTTCGCGAGCCGCGCGGGAAAGCTCGACCTCGAGACGCTCCCTTACCTGTTTGGCGATCCCTTCACCGTGACGCGAACGGGCCTCGTGGTCACTGGGGCGATCGGCGTGGTCGTCGTGGCCGGCGTCGTGTCCCTTCGTCGCGTGCTCTTCGCCGTCGTGACCGACGAGGACTGGGCGCGCGCCGCCGGCCTGCCGGTCGACGGCCTGAACATCGCGCTCGCGGCAGTGACGGCCGCCGTGATCGTGGCCGGGATGCGGATCGTGGGGATCCTCCTCGTGGCGGCGATGATGGTGCTCCCGGTGGCGTCGGCGCAGCTACTGGCGCGTTCGTTCAGAGGAACGCTCCGGCTCGCCGTCGCGATCGGGGCCGGCTCCGCCGTCGTCGGGCTCGCCCTCGGCCGCATCTTCTCCATCGCCTCCGGCGGCGCGATCGTGTTCGTTGCGGCGGGGTTGTTCGCGGTGATCGCGATCGCGAAGCGCCAGGCCCCGCGTGTGCTCGAGATGGAGGTGCACCAGTGAGCGTCGAGCTCCACGTGACGGCGACCGAGCGGCTCGGCGACGCCGGTCAGCGCTACACGGACCAACGCCGGCGGCTGGTGGACCTGCTCGCGGACGCGGGTAGCCCGCGCTCGATCCCCGAGATCCTCGAGGGTCACGCCGATCTGAAGCAGAGCTCGGTCTACAGGAATCTCGCGGTCCTCGAGCAAGCGAGGGTCGTTCGGCGCGTTCTTACCGACGAGGAGTACGGACGCTACGAGCTGACCGAGGATCTCACCGGCCATCACCATCACCTGATGTGCACGAGCTGCGGCCGGGTACAAGACGTAACGGTGCCAAGCGGGCTCGAGGGATCGCTCAACCGCACACTCGATCGGCTCGCGCGGCGGGCAGGGTTCGCCGACGTCGATCACCGGCTCGATCTGATCGGCGTGTGCGGCGAGTGCGCCTGATGGCCGCTACGGCGTGAGGTAGGGTCGCGACGGCTGCGGGATCGCATGCACGTTGCTCGCGTCGACCAGGATCTCGCTCCCGAGCGGGTAGATACGGCCGGTGACGCTCACCCAGGCGTCGGGCTTGAACCGACCCGGCGGGACGTTCACGACACGGACCTGCGCGCTGGTCGCGTCGGCGACGCAGCATGTGACGACGTAGCGCGTCAGCAGGATCTCGTCGGCCGCCGCACCCTCCTCCTGCCAGACGAACCCTTCCAGCGTGACCTCCTCGCCGGCGCGCAGTCGGAGCGCCGCCATCCCTTCCTTGGAGGACTGCGCCGCCGCGACGTCGATGAACGACAGTTGACCCGACGCGATGTCGGAGGCCGAGACGTTCACGCCCGACCCGACGAAGTTCGCGCGGCGCCCGAGCGCATAACCCTGCAAGGTCGCGGGAGGGAGCGCCAGGATCAACACGACCGGGAGCGCGATGACGCCGATCGCCCACGACGTCTTGGGCGGGAGCGGTTCCGGCCGGGCGACTCGGGCGCTCGCGAGGCGACCGATAGCCGCGATCGTCAGCAGCACGGCTCCCGTCGGCACGACCCAGAACGTGCGTGTCGACACGTAGAGCGACCACCGGCCGCTCGCCAGCAGGAACCAGAACAGTCCGGCCCACGCCGCGAGGAGCGCGCCCGCCGCCGTGCGCGATGGGCTCCAGCGACCCGTCATCCGAATACCACCTGGAGCCACATCGTGCCGACCAGCGTGACGGCCACCACCACCACGACGACCGTCCGAAGGAACCCCTTGCTGTACGTTCCTGCGTAGAGCGTCCCGAGCTTCAGATCGATCATGGGTCCCGCGACCAGGAACGCGAGTTGCGCGGCCGGACCGAACTGGGTGAACGACGCGGCCACGAACGCGTCCGATTCCGAGCAGAGCGACATCAGGAACGCGAGCCCCATCATGGCCAGGAGCGAGATGACCGGAAGGTTGGCGACGCGGCCGACGATCGTCTCCGGAACGAACGTCTGGACGGCCGCGGCGATGGCGGCTCCCAGGATCAGGAACCGTCCCATGAAGAGGAAGTCGCCGGTCAGGTGCGAGGAGAACCGCGCCCAGCGCTGCTCGCGTGGATCGGCCTCCCCGTCGCCGGCGTCGTCGTCGGCGCGCGCCCGCAACAGGTCCTCCTTCCTCGTCGCGCCGATCACCCACCCGACCGCGACGGCGACCAGGAAGCCCAGCCCCATGCGCCCGAGCACCATGATCCACAGCGAATCCCGTCCCCGGTACGCGACGAATGTCGATGCCACGACCACCGGGTTCAGGATCGGCGCCGCGAGCATGAAGGTGACGGCCGCAGACGGCGCCAGGCCCTTCTGCGCCAGTCGCCGCGCCACCGGGACCGATCCGCATTCGCACACCGGGAAGGCGATGCCGGCGAGTGCGGCGGCGGGCAGTTGCACCGGCCGCGGAAGCCGGCCGAGGCGTTCGAACGCCGACGAAGGAACGAACACCTCGATCACGGCCGAGACGAACACGCCCAGGACGACGAAGGGCATCGCCTCCACCAAGAGCGACCCGAAGACGATCAGGAAGTTCTGGAGCCATGCGACGCGCTCGGGTTCCGCCACCCGGACGACGATCGCGACGGCGGCGAGCCCGCCGACCACGACGAGCCCGACGCGTCGTGACGAACCCGCCCGCGGGGGGGAGATCGGTGGCTGCGCGACGTCGATCGCCATCAGCAATACCTCGAGAACGACACAGCGAACCCTGGGTAGGCGTCCGCGAACAACGGTGTTCCGTCAGTCGCCTTCAAGGCGTCTATGGCACGCACCACATCGTCGGACGTGATGTCGTTCGACGCCATCGCCTCCTGGTTCAGGAAGAGGCCACCGGCGACGGCCGTCGAAACGATGTTGGATCCGACCGCACGATCCACAGCCGCGACGAGGTTGAACGAACCACCCAAAGCTCCCGCTGCGGTTCCCGTGGCCGTGAGCACGAACGTCGCGTTCGGGACCCTTCGCTGCACGTCGGCGACGATGGCTTGCGTTTGCCTGGCCATGCGTGACCCTTGCTGCACCACGACGCCCACGATGTCCGTCAAGTCGTCCGCGCCGTACCCCGAGTCGAGGAGCTCGTTCACGGCAGACGCAGGGTCTCCGGATCCGACCTTCAAGTCGAAGTGCCCATGATCGATGTACCACGTTCCTCCAACGAGGCCTCGATCGATGGCTGCGTTCTCGACCAGACCGATCCGTGCGCGATGCGATGTAGCGCGGTCCCAGTCGTCCGCGAGCGTGGCGATGATCGAGGTTGGCGCCGTGGCACTCCACGCGGGAACCGCTATGCCGTGGGCGTTTCGGATCATCGTTCCAGTGATGCCATGCTCCGAAGGGAGGCCGCCTGTGCCGATCGTCGTAAGCATCGCGGCCGGATCGACCGGCAGCGAACCGGTGGTGCCGTTCAACGTCCAAGCGCTGCGCGGTCGTATCGTTGCCAGCCACGGCCCCAACATGCCGGAGAACTCCCGGCTCCCCACGCCCTTCCACACGATCTCGACCACGAGTGGTGACCCCGCACCATCGAGGACCGCGCCCGGAAGTGCCGTTCCGCTTCGGACCTCGGGGTGTGATCGGTCGAAGCCGATCAGGTCGGCGATCGTCGGAGCGATCCGGTCAACGCCGATGCCATCGGCCAATCTGCCGGGGTTGACACCGTGTCCGAAGAAGAGGATCGGGACCGAATTCAGGCGGGGACTGAATGGATCGTAGGGCCACGGAACTCCTCCTTCACTCGCGATGCCGCCACCCTGCGCCGCCGCCATCACGTCCGGGGAGCGGCCCTGCCGATAGCCGGCCTCGATCTGTGCTCGAAGATCCGCAGGGAGCGGGCAGAAGGGGACCGGAGCCGGGGCACTCGCTTCGTCCGCGCAGCTCTTGCCCACGCAGAACGCGCGCAACGCGATCGCGGGCGCTCCGACCAGCGCCATCGCGACGACCAGCACGGCGAGGCGTCGCCCGGATGCCACGTCGTCGAGGCTACCGCCTGAGTTGTCGTTCCGCGTGAGGTCGTGTTCCCTAGTCGCCCAGTGACCTCGAAGCGCTTCCTTGTGCTGGCTCTCGTCATCGGCCTGCTCGTGATCTCGGCCGTCACGGTGCCCCGCCGAACTGCACATGCCCAGTCGACCGATGCAGACCTCGTCCAGCTCGCGTGTTCGATCCCGCACCAATACTTGCTGCGCACCTGGCGCGGCTGGCGTCCCGACCGCGGGGCGCAGCTCTCCTACATCCCGCAGGCGCCGAACTTCGTCGGCTCCGGGCTGCCCCACGTGGGACCCTGGGGCTACGTCGAGAACGTGCCGATGCTCTGGTACGGACCGGGGATCATCCCGGCGGGGCAGGACGTGAAGCGACCCGTAACGCTGGCCGGCATCGCGCCCACGGTGGCGAAGCTCCTGCATTTCGATGGCTTCCACCCGATCGACGGGTTGCCGATGAACGAGGTCGTGACGCCCGGCGCGCCAACGCCGAAGCTCATCGTCACCATGGTGTGGGATGCGGGCGGCCGCAACGTCCTGGACTATTGGCCCAACGATCATCCCTACCTGGATTCGTTGATCCCTCAGGGCACGTGGTTCGACCACGCTAGCGTCGGCTCGTCGCCGACCAGCACCGCGCAGGATCACGCGACGATCGGCACGGGCGACTTCCCCAACCACAGCGGGATCGTTGGGCACCATCTGGAGATCGGCGGCCGGCTGACCAGTCCGTGGAACGACGGACCGGCGTTCATGATCGAGCCGACACTAGCCGACGTCTACGACCGGGCCATGAACAACAAGCCGATCGTCGGCATCGTCGGAACCGTGGACATCCACTTCGGCATGCTCGGCCACGGTTCGTTCTTCACCGGAGGCGACCGAGACATCGCGCTGACGCGTTCGGTCGTCGGCGGCGACACGCTCACCGACGAGGGCTTCACGTGGAACCTGCCTCCGCGCGACGCCGCGTACTACAAGCTCGCGAAGTACGCGAACGACGTGCCGGGGTTCGCGCAGGACGTTCGCCGAGTGGATCAGGCCGACGGCAAGCTCGATGGTCTCTGGCGCGGAAACTCGATCGATCAGCTGCTGAAGGGTTTCGACACGCCGGCGCGCACGCCCTATCAGGAGCGCGTGATCGAGACGGTGATCCAGCACGAAGGTTTCGGCAAGGACGACGTGCCCGACCTGCTCTATCTGAACTTCAAGGAGATCGACTACATCAGCCACGTCTGGTCCATGAACTCGCTCGAGATGCACGACGCCGTCGTTGCGCAAGACCTGGCGCTCAAGCGTTTCGTGGCGTTCCTCAACAAGCAGGTCGGCAAGGGGAACTATGTGCTGGCGCTCACCGCCGACCACGGCGCCATGCCCGACCCGGCCGTCTCCGGCGGGTATCAGATCTCGACCGCGCCGATCGAGGCAGGGATCAACGCGAAGTTCGACACGAACGGAGACAACACGCCGGTCGTCGAGCTCGTGCAACCCTCGCAGGTGTTCCTGAACATCGATGAGCTCACGAAGAACGGGTTCACGGTGGGCGACGTCGCGCGCTACATCATGACCCTCACGCAACAGCAGACGGCGGGACCGGGCCAGACGGTCAACCCCGCGACCGCGAACGACAAGGTGTTCCAGGCGGCCTTCCCGTCCGCCTTGATGCAGGACCTTCCGTGCCTGCCGGAGGCGCAGCACTAGGGCCGGTAGGATGTCGCCCCGATGGCCCTGACCGACACCGAGCGCGCCCAGGCCGTCACCGCACCCGGGTCCGCCAACGGGAACCTCCTCGGTTCCTGGTGGGTGATCGTGCTGGTGGCGGCCCTCCTCCTGCTCACCTTGGGCTGGCAGTTCCTGCTCCATCCCACCATCACGGCCCCGACGCGCGACCCCGCCTGGTACACGTGGCGGGCGAACGTGATCCTGCAGTCCTCCCCGGGCTCCGTTGCGCGCGAGTGGGGGCCGGGGAGCGTCTTCAGCGGCGGGTACCGGGTGACCACGCCGCTCGCGGGCGCGCTGCTGCAGCGGGTGGCCGGCATCGATCAGTACAGCTTCAGCGCATTTCTGATGATCGGCATCCCAGTGCTCACCGGACTGGCGCTCGGCGCCGGCCTCTACCGCAGCCGCCGCGATCCGCTGATCGTCCTGCTCTCGATGTTGGTGGCCGCCGCGCTGTTCCTGACGACGCCGTACGTCGGGTACCTCGACAACACCATGATGCTGTTCCTCCTCTGCGCGCTGCTCCCGTTCCTCGGTCCGTCGCGAACATCGTGGGGCGCGCGATCGGCGGTGTTCCTGTTGTCGGTGACCGCCGCGTTCACCCATCCGACGACCTGCGTGATCTTCGGTGTGGTGCTGCTTGCGGTCTTCGGTTTCCACTTCCTGACCTCGCGGTTCTCGTTCGGCTCGGCGTTGAGCTCCGACGGACCGATGCTCATGTCGTGCGGGTTCGGCATGATCGGTGGCCTCGCCATGTGGGTCATCGGGATCTGGGGGCCGACCGCGAAGCTCTCCGACGCCGCCCTTCCCCCGCCCTACACGAAGGCGTTCTTCCTGGACCGCTTGGCGCAGTGGGTCGGATCGCTCCAGCCGCTCGTCATCGGCCCCATGATCGGCGTCGCGATCGTGTCGACGATCCTGCTGTCCCGACGCGAACGTCGTCCGGCCGACACGTTCGACATCGTCTCGATCTGGTGGCTCCTGCCGCTGGCGGGTTCGTTCACGTTCCTGACGTCAACGGTCGTTCCCTACTACCGGTTCATGAACGCGACGGCGGCGGTCATGCCGCTCACCGCGCTCGGCGCGTTCGTCGCGATCCGCTGGTTCCTCCGGCTGGATGGGGCGAGGCGCGCCGCGGGGATCCTGGCGAGCATCGCGATCGTCGGGGCGCTCGGCTGGGTCTTCTCCGACGGCTTGGCGCACCGGTGGGCCAGCGACAAGGCGCAATGGGTCGATCAGAGCGCACGAATCTCGCTCGCCGCGGTGCACGAGGTCGTCGCAGACGCAGGGGTTCGGCCCAACGTCTTCATCGCGAACTACGGCGACATCCCGACCGCCTACGGATGGGCCAAGACGTTCACGAACGTGATGCGCACCGGCCTGCCCGGTGAGGATGCGCAGTACTCGGCCACCTACTTCGGCACGCTCGAGAACTACCTGGCGGGCAAGCCGACCGTCGGCACGGACGCGGGCTACAACCAGACGTCGAGCGACTACTTCGTCGAGGTGCAGGCGCAGGCCCGAAGGATCGGCGGCGACCCGCTCGTGATCGTGGTGGGGCAGTTCAACAAAGGCGGCGTCGACGTCCAGGCCGAGCTCGCCTCGGGCGTGTCGATCGGTCCCGATGTCAGCGTGATCACCGGCGACGGCTTGTACGCGCCGTCCGCTGCGAGCATCCAAGCCGCGAAGGATGCGGCCGCAGCCGAGAAGGCGCATCTGGACGATCATCCCGGCGCGCTCGGCAACCCGTTGCACACCGTGCGCGTGTTGTTCGGCTTGTTCTTCCTGGTCGTGTTGCCGGGTCTGATCGCGTCGAACTGGTTCGAGCTGGAGGACACGCCCAGCCGCATCGGACTGATCCCTGGGATCTCGATCGCGTTGACGCTGCTCTCGGGGATCGCGCTGCTCGCCATCTGGCGCGGACCGCTCACGACGACGAAGGCGTGGGCGGCCGTGGCGCTCGCGGTGGTGGTCGCGATCGGGCTGCGCGTCGGCAAGCCCCGCCTACAACGCGTGGGGGAGTCCTTCGGCGGGTTCTTCAACACGATGTTCTCGGTCTTCTCCAACCGCGCGTACGCCACGCTCGTCGGCGTGCAGTTCCTGGTCCAGGCCGGTCAGGGCGTGATCCAGGGTGCGTTCGCGAAGTCCATCGCGTTCGGCGGCGAGAAGGGGTTCGACGTCACGGTCGTGCCGTCGGCGCAGTACCTGCTGAAGGTCGTGCTGGCGCTCTATGTCCCGTACACGCTCGTGAGCCCGTTCATCGGCGTCGTCATCGATCGCTTCGAGCGCAGGAAGATCCTCAGCCTGTCGAACATCATCACGGCGATCGTCGTCACCCTCGTCGCCGTGGCGGTCATGTTGCCGCTCGGCAAGGACACATCCGAGGGCAACGTGGGTGCGACCGTCGCATTGATCGTGGGGCTGCTGTTCATCCAGGCCTGCGTGCGCGTGGCGCTCGCGGTGAAGTCGGCGGCGATCCCCGACGTCCTGTCCGGCAAGGACCTGTTGCAGGGCAACGGCGTGTCGCAGGCCGGAGGCGCGCTCTTCCAGGTGGTCGGGATCGGGTTCGCCTTCGGCTTCGCCGCGGTGCTCCCGTCGTGGATGGTCGTCATCGGAGGAGCCGGGGTGTTGATCGCCGCCGCGTTCGTGGCGAAGCGGCTCGAACGGATGGAGGCCAGCCCGCACGACGCGACGTTCGGCCAAGAGGCGAAGCAGGTCGTGAAGAACATCGTCGCGGGCCTCAAAGAGGTCAAGTCGCGCCCGCCCGCGGCGCTCGGACTGTTCTCGTTCCAGATGTTGCGCTATCAGTTCTGGGGGTTCTGTCTCTTCACGTTCGGTCTATACGCGAAGAACCTGGTGCAGGGCGGGAGCGCGGACAGCCTCGGGCTGGGGTTGGTGGGCGGCGGCGGATTCCTCGGAGGCGCGCTCGGCCTGGTGCTGGCGCAGAAGTGGAAGGACCGTGTGCCGCCGATCCGGCTGCTGCTCGCCTCGATGGCCGCGTTGGGCCTGGCGGCGATCGTGTTCGGAGGGTTCGTGTCGCTGCCGGGGTTCGCGGCACTGCTGTTCATCGGCTTCTTCACGTTCTTCCTGGGCAAGATCTCGGCCGACACGATCATGCAGCAGACGATGCCCGACGACTTCCGCGGCCGTGCGTTCGCGTTGTTCGACATCGCCTACAATGTCGGGTTCATCGTGCCGGCGCTGATCCTGTCGTTCCTCTGGGTCGAAGGAAGTGCGACGCGCACACGCACGATCCTCATCGCATCAGGTGCCGTCTTCCTGGGGCTCACCGTGTTGATCTGGCGCTGGTCCACCAGGATCCGCGGCCAGTTCGCGCCTCAGGACGACCTGGTCAAGGCCGAGTAGTCAGGTCGAGGCGATGGGCGACCCCTTCCTGACAGCGCTGGTCGACTGGCTCAACGCCATCCTTCCACCCGATCTGCAGCTCGGGATCGACCAGGAAACGGATGATCTTGTGGAAGTGAACGGTCACGGCGCAAGGTTGAGTTCGGAAGACCGTCGAAGTCCAGGCGAGATTGCTCGTCGACTCGCATGGCGGCTCCTAGATGCGGCACAACAAGACGTTGTCGAAGGTGTGTTGTGGGGTACGCCATGGCCCGGCCCGCCCGACGGGCATGAGCTTCCGAGCCCTGAAGTGGAGATCCATCCGGACGGCGTGTTCGTTGGGTATGTCGACAAGACCGGCTGGGTCGCGAGATCGCCGAAATTGCCGCTCCCGGAGCGGTGGAGCGATCGGTCACTCAGCGACTGAGCGATCGTGCGC
>JBOGVK010000247.1:0-7994 GCA_050692375.1 Actinomycetota bacterium | reverse complement strand
CAGGTAGGTCCAGCGCTCGCCCCTCGAGCTACCGCAAGCCCCGGGCAACGGTCCGGGGTTTCGTGTTTCCGGTAGCCATCGCCGAGACGCCAAGCAACGAGAGGAGCGCACGTGGATCCGCAGCTTCGCGTCAGACCCGATCGAGGGCAGTTCGATGCGCTCGCGCGTGAATGGCCCGTCGTCCCGGTCTGGGCCGAGCTGCTGGCCGACGTCTCCACGCCGGTCGCCCTGTTCCCCGCGCTCGCGGGCGACGGAGCCGGATTGGTGCTGGAGTCCGTCGAGCGATCTGAGCGGTGGGGGCGGTACTCGTTCGTTGCCGGCGACCCAGCCTCGGTCGTCGTGGTCGACTCGAGCGGCGTTCGGATCGACGACGTGGTGCGCGAGCTCCCGATCGCGCTGCCCTCTGACGGCGCAACCACTCGGGAGGCATTGGTCGAGATCGCGCGTTCGCTCGCGGGACCCCGACCCGCCGACCTGCCCCCCCTCACGGGTGGGCTCATGGGATACCTGGCGTACGAGGCGGCAACGCTCCTCGACGGTCATCCCGTTCCGGAGCCCGCGAGCGCGCCTTGCCCCCCGATCGGCCTGCTCGTGATCGATCGCGCCGTGGTCTTCGATCACTGGCGCCAACGCCTCATCCTGGTCGCGCACGTTCCGGTCGGACGCTACGACGAAGGCGTCGCCGCGGTGCACGACCTGGCCGCGACGATCGCCTCGGCCGTGCCACCCGCGCTCGCACCGGCGGCTCCCTCGCGTGGACCGACGGAAGCGGGCGAGTCGAACATGCCGGACGAGGGTTACCGCTGGACCGTATCCGCCTTCAAGGAACACATCTTGGCCGGCGACATCTACCAGGGCGTGCCGTCGCGGCGCGTGACGTTCGCCGCCCCCGATGGTGGGTTCCCGATCTACCGGCGCCTCCGCGTGACGAACCCCGCGCCGTACATGTTCTTCGTGCGGATGCTGGGGATGGAGCTGGCCGGCTCGTCGCCGGAGCCGCTCGTTCGCGTCGAAGGGCGGCGTGTGTCGGCACGACCGATCGCCGGCACACGCCCGCGCGGGCAGACCGAGATCCGCGACCGACTGCTCGAACACGAACTGCTCGCCGATCCGAAGGAACAGGCCGAACACGCGATGCTCGTGGACCTCGCACGCAACGACCTCGGCAGGGTGTGCGTTCCCGGATCGGTTCGGCCCACCGAGCTGATGGAGGTGGAACGGTTCACGAGGGTGATGCACATCGTGTCGACGGTCGAAGGCGAACTCCGTGAGGAGTTGCACCCGCTCGACGCGCTGGCGGTGACCTTCCCGGCCGGGACCGTGACCGGAGCACCGAAGCGCCGGGCGATGGAGCTGATCGCCGAGCACGAGCCGACCGCGCGAGGTCCGTACGCGGGAGCGGTGGGATACATCACCTTCGCGGGGGACCTCGACTTCTGCATCACGATCCGGACCGCGGTCGTCGTCGACGGTCACGTGTCGGTGCAAACCGGCGCGGGTGTGGTCGCGGACTCCGACCCGCAGAGCGAGCTGGAGGAGACGAAGGCGAAGGCTGAGGCGCTGCTCCCTGCGGTCGCGCCGGTCGACGATAGGCTCGACGATGGCCGAGAGGGCGAAGGAGAGCCGGCATGATCCTGGTCGTTGACCACTACGACTCGTTCACCTACAACCTGGTGCAGCTGATCGAGAGCCTGGGACGACCGACGGAGGTCGTGAAGTCCGACGCGGAGTCTGCGGAGGAGCTCGTCGTGCGGGATCCCGATGCCGTGATCCTGTCCCCCGGTCCCGGACGTCCCGAGGACGCCGGCGTGTTCGCGTCGCTGCTCTCCCTTCTGCCCGACGCAACCCCCGTGCTCGGCGTGTGCCTGGGCCATCAAGCCCTCGGGGTCTCGTGTGGCGGCGTCGTCGATCGCGAGACCCCGGTGCACGGCAAGGCGTCGCTCGTGTTCCATGAAGGGAAGGGCATCCTCGAAGGCGTGACCGATCCGTTCGAGGCCGGCCGATATCACTCCCTCGTCGTGCTCCGCGATCGCCTCCCCGATCAGCTCGAGCTCACGGCGTGGACCGAAGATGGGTTGGTGATGGCCGCGCAACATCGAACGCTTCCGCGGTTCGGCGTGCAGTTCCACCCGGAGTCGATCCTCACCCCCGAGGGCCCCAGGATCGTCGAGAACTTCCTGCGCCTGTCGGTGTCGTGACGGCTCGTGTTCCGCCGGTCACTGTGACGGCTAGATCGTCTACGGAGCAGGACAGCTCGGGCCGTACGCGAACGCGGCCGAGTCAGGAGACACCCTGCAGCCGGACTCGTCCACGGCGACGAACGCGCCGGCCGGGATCGACTTCAGCTCGTCCATCAGGTCGTTGGTCCAGTGGGGGTTGACCTCGCCCTGGAAGTACCAGTCGCTGCCGTTGTCCGCGACGATCAGCCCGTAGTGCTCCATCGCGGTGATAACCACCCTCGCATCGGCGCTGTAGCCCGACGTGTCGAACCCCGCCTTCAGGCGGAACCGCGCCCCCATGGGCGGGCAACGGCCGTCGCTGCTGCCGGCCTGGTGCCGCGCCGGCCACACGTAGCGCTGACTGGTGCAGTCGACCGTGAATCGGATGGCGTGATGGATCGCCCCGGCTTTCACCTCGTCCCAGCGGACGAGACCGGGGAAGATCGGAAGGCCCGCCGCGTCGGCCGAGGTCCACGTTGCCGGGCGAAGGTCGTTCGCGTTCTCGCCCTCCAGATGGAAGATCGCCCCGCTCCCGGCGGACGGGTTCCCGCCGTTCCAGTCGGCGGCGTACAGCTCGAAGAGCGTGCACGTGTCCCTGTCGATCATGATCGCGTGCGCATCGGAGCCGTCCTCGATATGGATGTCGGGTCCGAACGGATACGGGCCGGGGTCACTCTCGTCGCCGTAGCCGAAGTCGACGTGCACCGTGGGGTGTGATCGATCGACGACGTCGAACGGCATCCCGTAGGCCGGAGGGCCGAAGTCCGGATGCAGTAGCGTCGACCCCGCATGCATCGACCGCTTCCAGACCTTGTTCTTCTTCGCGATCGGGAGCCTGGAGACATCCATGTTCCAGACGTTGTTCGCGGGGAAGACCGTGCACGATGAGCCGGGCACCGGAGCGCGAGCTGGGACAGCCGATGCCGGTTGCAGGACGGCGAGCGCCAGTAAGGACGCGACCACCGCAACTCTCCCCCTCATGCCTGCATCATCGGCATCTCAGCGGTGAGAAGTTGAGCGGCGCGTTCGGCTACTAGTCTGAGCGAGACTAGTCGTCGATAGCGGGGGACAGAGCCTTCGCGGCCGCGATCCTCTCGGCCTCGGCGACCAATCGGGCCACGAACTCCTCTTCGGGGATCTTGTTCGTGACCTCGCCGTTCACGATCAGGAACCCCTGACCCTTGCCCGCGGCGATCCCCAAATCGGCCTCGCGGGCCTCCCCCGGCCCATTCACCACGCACCCCATCACCGCGACCCGGAGCGGGACCTTGATGCCCTTCTTCTCGAGCGCCTCGTTGACCCGCTTCGTCAGCCCGAGCACATCGACCTCCGCTCGGCCGCACGACGGACACGCGACCAGGTCGAGGCCGCGCTTGCGCAGACCGAGCGACTGCAGGATGGCCGTGCCCACCTTGACCTCTTCGACGGGGTCGTCGGTCAGGGATACGCGGATGGTGTCCCCGATACCCTCCGCCAAGAGCGAGCCGATCCCGACCGCGCTCTTCACGCCTCCGAGCGGCATGGGCCCCGCCTCGGTGACCCCGAGGTGCAGCGGGTAGTCGCACTTCTCCGACAGCTGCCGGTACGCCTCGATCATCACGCGCGGATTCGAGTGCTTGACCGAGATCTTGATGTCGACGAAGTCCTCGTCCTCGAGGATACGGGCCTCGTTCAGCGCCGACTCGACGAGCGCCTCGGGGGTGGGCTTCCCGTACTTGGCGAGCAGGTCCTTCTCGAGCGAGCCGGCGTTCACGCCGATGCGGATCGGCACACCGCGCGCCTTCGCCTCCCGAGCGATCAGCCGAACCTTGTCCTGGTACTTGATGTTGCCGGGATTGATCCGCAAGCCCTGGATGCCGGCCTCGAGCGCCGCCATCGCGTACTTCCACTGGAAATGGATATCGGCGACCACCGGCACGGTCGACTTCGCGGCGATCGCTGTAAGCGCCTCCGCGTCCTCCCAGTGCGGCACTGCCACGCGCACGATATCGACCCCGGTTGCCACGAGCGACGCGATCTGCTGCAGCGTCGCGTTGATGTCCGACGTCTTGGTGGTCGTCATCGACTGGACGCTGATCGGTGCACCGCCGCCGATGGGAACGCCCCCGAGCGTGATCTGTCGCGTCTTCTTCCGTGTGTTCATCTGCGTGTTCTTCTGGGGCTCGGGCATGCGCTTCCAGTCTCTCAAAGCCCGAATACCTGGAACGTGATGCGCCGTTCCTTCGGCTCGTCGAGCTCCAGGAAGATCAACCGTTGCCACCGCCCGAACGCCGGCTCGCCGGCGACCACGGGGATCGCGTGCGATGTCGCCGACAGCAGCATCGCCTTCACGTGGGCATGCCCGTTCTTCCGTTCGTCCTCGTGCATGTTCTGCGTCCGCACGTCGAAGTCATCGTGCGCGTAGTAGACGCCCTCGTGCGGAACCAGTTCGGTGAGGTGGCGACGGAAGTCGGCCATGGCTCCGTCTTCCCATTCGTTGATCAGCAGGGCGGTCGTGGTGTGTTCGCAGAAGGCGATCGCGGCCCCCTCGGTCACGCCGGCGTCCTTGATGGCCCGCTGAAGCTCTTCGGTCACGTCCAGGTACCCGTATCGCTCGGACGCCATCACCTCGATCGTGGTGGTCTTCGACCTCAAGGTTCCCTCCTGTTCTTGGCCGCGGGCGCGACTGGTAGGTCGAACGTGAACACGCTCCCCCGGCCGAGCTCGCTCTCCGCCCGGATATGACCGCCGTGCGCCTCGACCACCGAGCGCGCGATCGCCAGACCGATGCCGGTTCCGCCGTCGCCGCGGGAGCGCGCCGGGTCGGCTCGGTAGAACCGTTCGAACAGTCGTGGCAGATGCTCGGGCGGGATCCCGACGCCGGTATCGGCGACCTTCACCTCGACCGAGCCATTGTGCCGATGGGCGGAGACCGTGACGGCCCCGCCGGCCGGCGTGAAGCGCACGGCGTTGTCGACCAGGTTGAACAGCACCTGGTGCACGCGCTCACGATCCGCGTCGACCGAGGGCAGATCGTTCGGCAGCTCGCTCTCGACCGCGACGCCGCGGTCCGAACGGGCCATCTCGATCTCGGAGAGGACCTGCGTGACGATGGACGCCAGCGGGATCTCCTCCCGCTGGAGCGGCAGTTCGCCGGACTCCAGGCGCGAGAGCTCCAGGAGCTGCTCGATGAGCCGGCCCAATCGCTCCGTCTGTGCCAGCATGACCTGCATCGTGCGCGGCTCCGGCTGCTCCACCCCGTCGAGCAGGTTCTCCAGATGTGCCCTGATCGCGGCGATCGGCGTCTTCAACTCGTGAGAGACGTTCGCGACCAGATCACGCCGGGACTGCTCCAGGTTCTCGAGCTCGGCGCTCATCCTGTTGAACGCCGTGGCGAGCTGGCCCACTTCATCGCGTGACCGAGTGTGGACGCGCGTGGAGTAGTCACCGGTCTCCATCCGATGCGCGGCCGCCGCCATGTCTCGCAGCGGCTGGGTCATCCCTCGGGCGAGCCACCGCGCCACGACGAGAGCGATGCCCGCAGCCAGCGCCCCCGCCAGGAGGAACTGCCACCAGAAGTCCGTCAGGAACCGGAACGTTTCGCTGACACGCGCGAACAGCCCTCGGCCCGGAGCGGGGCGCACGGCATACACCAGCTCGACGACCCGGCCCGATGCAACGACCGGGACGCTCGCATATTCGATCTCGGGCGTGCTTCCCACGTGGACCATCCCGTCGTCGAAGGCCGGCAGCGACGCCGGGAGCGCCTGCGACGCGAGCGGCGTGCCGTCAGGGGAGGTCCTGATCACTTCGATGCCGCTCGGTGTCGACGTCTGGGCCCCGGACGCCGCACGGCGGGCCGCGCGAAGGAGCGTGAGCCGATCCGTGTCCTGCGAAGAACCTCGAAGCGCGTAACCGAGGATCAGGAAGATCAGCACGACCGTCATGCCGACGGCGAAGATGATCGTGGAGCCGAGCTTGGCTCGGATCGTAGGAAGACGCTCGAGGGGACGAGTACTCACGGTCGGTCCTGGAAGGCGTACCCCACGCCGTGGACGGTTCGGATGAAGCGGGGCTCGTTGCCGTCCTCACCCAACTTGCGCCGGATGCGCGCCACATGGGAATCGACGACTCGACCGCCCGCATAATCGCGATAGCCCCACACCCGATCCATGAGCTGCTCGCGCGAGAACACGACCCCCGGGTCGCGAGCGAGCGTGGCGAGGATCTCGAACTCGAGCGGCGTGAGTTGGATCTCAGTTCCGTCGACGGCGACGCGACGCCTGCTTGCGTCGACCTCGAGACCGTCGCGGACGATCGGCTCGTCCGACCCGGATGCGCGCATCCGCTCCATCCGCCGCAGGATGGCCTTCACACGCGCCGCGAGCTCCCGGAGGCTGAACGGCTTGGTGAGGTAGTCGTCCGCACCCACCGCGAATCCGGCGACCCTGTCCGCCTCCTCGGTCTTCGCCGTCAGCATGAGAACAGGTGTCCACGATGTGCGTTGGATCTCCTTGCAGACATCGAGACCGTCCATGCCGGGGAGCATGAGATCCAGCACCACCATGTCGGGGTGCTGCTCGCGGTGCAGCTCGATCGCCTGTGGACCGTCGAACGCGACCAGAACGCGGAACCCCTCGCTCTCCAAGCGTGCACGGACCGCTTCGGCGATCGCTTCCTCATCGTCGACGACGAGTACGGTCTGATCGCTCACCCGTTCATCGTATCCGCAGCGTGTTGCGGGTCTCTGGGCGTGGTGTGGAGAACTTGTGGCGAGGCCACGACCGCGTGAGTGGTCAGGGCGAGAAGCTGATCGGCTTCGTGATGTCGAGCAGGATGGTCGCCAACACGAAGACGACGAAGAACGCGATCACGACCGCCGAGACCGGGATCAGCTTCCGCATGTCCATCTGTTTGCCACGGATCTTCTCGATGGCGAGCACGGCCAGGTGGCCACCGTCGAACGGCGGGAGCGGCACCAGGTTCACCAGCCCGATGAACACCGTCACGAACGCCAGGAAATACAGGACGGCACCCCAGTCTCCGGCCGATCCCGTCTGACCCACGGCCTGACCGATCCCGACGACGCTCGCCGGATCCTGAGAGGTCCGCCTGGCGTCGGTGAACAGGAGCGTGAAGACCCGTCCGATCCCTTGTGGACCGAACAACCGCCCGATCTGATGGACCGATTCGCCCACCGATCGGCCGACCTCCTTGACGCCGCCCACGAGGGCCGCGATCGGTCCGGCTTTCGCCGGCCCGAGCAGGATCCCGATGCGACCGATCGTCTCGCCGCCGACGGTGCTCCGAACGGGAGCGATATGTTCGGTGAAGGTCTGGCCATCGCGCTCGATCGTGAACTCGACCGGCTCACCGATGTGTGCCGTCGTGTACTTGAGGAGCGCATCTCGCGTGGGGTTGTCGATCCCGTCGACCGCGACGATCCGATCCCCGGGCCGCAGGCCCGCGGCGGCGGCCGGTCCCGGCTGGCCTTTGAGCGTCGACTCGACCCCGCTGATGATCGGCGTCGGGGTCCTGGGATCGCCGAAGAACATCAACCAGCTCGCGAACAGGATGGCCGCCATCAGGAAATGCGACCCCGGTCCCGCGAAGATCGTCAACGCGCGCTGCCAGATCGGCTTGGCTCCGTAGCTCCGAGGCAGGTCCTCGGGGGCGACGGGCTCGTACGGGTTCATGCCGGCGATCTTCACGTAGCCGCCCAACGGAAGGGCCTTCACGCCGTACTCGAGCTCCCCGCGGCGCCGCGACCAGAGCCGGGGCCCGAAGCCGATGAAG
>JBOGVK010000246.1:0-12784 GCA_050692375.1 Actinomycetota bacterium | reverse complement strand
CGGTGGGCCTCCGCCGTTTCCCAAGATTCCCGGCAACTGGGCTCACGCCGAGATCAACGTGAAGATCAAGAGGCAGCCGCACACGCTGATCCTGGACCGGGGCCGGATCGTGCAGGCTTCGGCCACGGAGCTCACCTTGCGCGAGCTCGGCACCTCGACCGCGCCGATCCCGCTCGACGGCAGCACGATCATCGTGTTCGGCCGCCGGAAGATCGGGCCGAACCAGCTGCGCCGGGGGCTCTACGCGGAGACGATGCGGATCGACGGAGGCGCAGCCGTGCGCGTCCGAGTGACGCTCCGCCCATAATTCGAGAATCATGGCGGGGACGATTCTCCTCGTCGAAGACGAGCCCTCGGTCGGAGAGCTCGTCCGCGGCTACCTTCAACGCGACGGCTATCGCGTCATCTGGGTGCGGGCGGGCGAGGATGCGCTCGTCGAGCTCGACCGGCACCCGGTGAAGCTCGTCATCCTCGACATCGGCCTGCCGGGGATCGACGGCTTCGACGTCTGCCGTGCGATGCGCGCGCGCTCGCAGGTGCCGATCCTGATGCTGACCGCGCGCGACGAGGAGCCGGACCGCGTCGTCGGGCTCGAGGTGGGCGCCGACGACTACCTGACGAAGCCGTTCTCGCCGCGCGAGCTCGTTGCGCGGATGAAGGCGATCTTCCGGCGGACGGAGCCGCAGGAGCGGCGCGAGCACTTTGCACTCGGTGACGTGACGCTCGACCGCGAGTCGCACGACGTCACCGTTGCGGGCAAGCCCGTCGAGCTGACGGCGAAGGAGTTCGACCTGCTCGCGTTCTTCATGGCGAACGCGGGTGTGGTCGTCTCGCGGGACCTTCTGCTCGATCGCGTGTGGGGCCAGGAGTATCCGGGCGGCACGCGCACGGTCGACGTGCACGTCGCGCAGCTGCGCCGCAAGCTCGGCCGTCCCGACCTGATCCGGACGCTGCGCGGCTCCGGATACAAAGCGATCTCGCAGTGATGGCTCCTTTCAGGTCGCTGCGGGTGCGGCTGTTCGCCGGCACGCTCGCGGCGCTCGCACTCACGCTCGCGCTCACGATCGGCATCGGCGCCGTGCTGACGCGGCGTCAGGTCGACAGGTCGCAGCAGTCGCAGCTCGCGCGCAACGCGGACACCCTCGCGCAGCAGCGCCGGCAGAGCGTGAACTACAAGACGCTGGATCAGATCACGGGGCAGATCACAGTTCTCATTCAGCGCCGCGCGTCCTTCCGCTCCGTCGTTCCGAACGTGAACCGCTCCTCCGACGGGCAGACCGAGTACGAGGGCACGCGGGACCTCTACTCCTACCGCACCCTGCCGAGCCTCGGCCTGCTGATGGTTCGCCCCGTGTCGTCGCGGTCGGCTGCGTGGCGTCCGTTCCTCGGTGACCTGCTGCTCGCCGCGCTCGTCGGCGCGGCCTTCGCGGCCGCCGTCTCCTTCTTCCTCGCGCGCTCGATCGTGCAGCCGCTACGCCGCGTCGTCGCGGCGACGCGCTCGCTCGCGGCGGACGAGCGCCACGAGCCGCTCGCCCCCGAGGGCACCCGCGAGCTCTCCGCGCTCGCAGAGGCGTTCAACCAGATGGTCGAGCAGCTCGCAGCCTCGCGCGAGGCGGAGCGCGCGTTCCTGCTCTCGGTGTCGCACGAGCTGAAGACGCCGCTCACCGCGATCCGCGGGTACGGCGAGGCGTTGCGGGACGGCGCCGCCACATCCGAGGAAGCCGGGCCGATCATCGAGCACGAATCCGAGCGGCTGCAGCGGCTCGTGCAAGATCTGCTGGATCTGGGACGCCTCGGTCAGCGGGAGTTCGCGATCCAGACCGAGTCCGTCGACCTGGCTGAGATCGCCCGCGCCGTCGAGGAGTCCCTGCGCCCTCGGGCGGGGGAATTCGGGGTGGCGCTCGGCGTGGACGCGCCGGCCCCCGCGCCCGCCTTCGCCGACCGTGGGCGGACGATCCAGGTGGTCTCGAACCTGGTCGAGAACGCGCTGCGCGCGACGCAAGCGGGCGGCAGCGTGACGATCTTCGCCGCCGGCCCCACGATCGCCGTGCAGGACACCGGTCCCGGGCTCACGCCCGACGACCAGGCGCATGCGTTCGACCGCTTCTTCCTGTACCGGCGCTACGGTGCGGATCGGGCGGTGGGATCGGGCCTGGGTCTCGCGATCGTGAAGGAGCTCTCGACGGCGATGGGCGGCTCGGTCGCGGTGCAGAGCGAGCCCGGCGGCGGCGCCACGTTCACCGTGCGATTGCCGGCCGCCGCACCGCGCCCCGACGCACCCGCGTAGCACGTCGGAGCTTTACGCGGCGCTTACGGTCCGCCATCAGGTCCTTTGCGCTTGAGACCGAAGCTGCCTCAACACGACCAACAAGACGCAAGAGAAGGAGGTAGGCACGATGCGCAAGATCATCTGGTCGTTGGTGGCGATCCCCCTGGTGCTCGGTCTCACCGCGGCGCCCGCGAGCGCCGCCGTACGTCAGCCGACGCTCTCGATCCCCGTGCACGCGGATGGGACGTGGACCTTCGAAGACGGCCGTGTCGAGTCGCACACCGCCGACTTCGGCGTGATCACGAGCGTCGGTGGCGGGTCGATCACCGTGATCCGACCCGACCGGCAGCAGGTCACGGTCGCGCTGCCCGATACCACGTGCGTTCGCGTCGGTGGGATGCCCGCGACGTTGGATGACCTGCACCCCTACATGCGAGCGATCGTGCTCAGCTTGCGCGCCGACGACGGCTCGCTCTCCGCGCTGGCCGTCCGGACCGGCGTTCCCTTGATCCGCCCGCTGCAGCCCACGTGCGGGATCTTCGCCGGCTGGGTGCACGGAGTGGTGACCGTCAGGTATCGCGACGGCTCGACCCGGACGTTCACGTTCGATCGAACCCCGCCTTCGTCGACGGATCCGAGCGGAAGCAACGTGCTGCGGGCGCACGCCGCATCGGCACGACGGTCGTTGGCGCGGATCGGCGAGGTCCGCATCGCGCGGCTCGCTCGTGCCCGGTTCTCCTGATCGAAACCTGGTCGAACCGTCAGCTCGACGCGCGCGGGCCCTTCTTCCGTCCGAGAGGAAGGGTCCGCACGCGGAACTCCTCCAGGGCCTCGCGTCCCACGATCAGCCGCACGGCCTCCTCGATCCGATCGCCCAGTGCCCGTGCGTCCGCATCGGTCGTGAACGTGAGCTCGATACGAACGAGGACGTGGTCGTCGGCCATGGATCTCAGGGCTCGAACCGCGCGCCCGTGAGCGCGGTCGCGCAGGGGCAATCGCGTTCGGCCGGCAGGGCGGGGATCACCGCGAAGAGCAGATCGCGGAGCTTGTCGTTGTTCTCGGTGAACACGCGAACGACCTCCTCGTGGGTGACCGGCGGGACCCCTTCGACGCCTACGTCGTAGTCGGTGATCAGCGAGATGTTCGCGTAACAGAGCTCCAGCTCGCGGGCGAGGACCGCCTCGGGGTACTGCGTCATGTTGATGACCTCCCACCCCGCGGAGGCGAACCACGCCGACTCCGCGCGACTCGAGAACCTCGGTCCCTCGATCACCACCACCGTGCCGCGATCGTGGAGCGGGATGTCCAGCCTGCGCCCGTTCGCGATGGTGACGTCGCGCATCGTCGGGCAGTACGGATCGGCGAACGAGATGTGGGTCGTCTCCGGTCCGTCGTAGAACGTGTTCGGGCGGTCGCTCGTGCGATCGACCAGTTGATCGCAGATCACGAAGTCGCCGGGCTTCACGGTCGGTTGCAACGAACCGCAGGCGTTCGGTCCCAGTACCCGTGTCACGCCCAATTCCTTCATGGCCCACACGTTCGCCTGGTAGGGGATGCGGTGTGGCGGGAACTGGTGGTGCGAACCGTGGCGGGGGATGAACGCGACGCGTCGACCGGCGATCTCGCCGATCACCGGCGGCGCCGACGGCTTGCCGAAGGGCGTGTCGATGTCGACGGTCTGGGTCGACTCCAGGAAGCCGTAGAACCCCGAACCGCCGAAGACTCCGATCTCCGCGCCGGTCACGAGCCCTTCTTCTTCCCCTCCGAGGACGATCCCGAGGACCCCGACTCTGACGAAGCGGAGCTCGATGCGGCCGGTTTCTCGGCGGGTTTCGACTCCTTCTTGTCCTTCTTCTCGCTCTTGGAGTCCGAAGACTCCGTCGACGCCGCCGGCTTCTCGCCCGACTTCTCGCCAGATCTCTCGCCCGACTTCTCGCCAGATTTCTCGGAGGACGTCTTCGATTTCTTCCCGTGATCGGTGGCATAGAACCCCGAACCCTTGAACGAGATGGCCGGCGCCCCGAACACCTTCCGCAGCTCGCCGCCGCACACCGGACAGACCGTCAACGGCTCGTCGCTCATCGCCTGGACGACGTCGAACGTGTGGCCGCAGCTCCGACACGTGTACTCGTAGGTGGGCATGACCGGACGAGTGTAGCGGGAGGCTCCGGCACCTCCTCGAACGTCGGTGGTGTTCGTCACCAGGTCTTTCGGCTGTTTCGCGCCCGGTCTTTCGGACGGGCCTTCTGGACGATGTGTACGTGGTCCGGGCGGGCTACGGTCGTCACCTGGATGCACCACGGCGCGCTTCCCCGATGAGCGCCACCCGGGGCAGCGCTCGCAAGGAGGTTGGCGATGCGGAGCTCGGGGTTGGGGCGGGAAGCCCGGAGGCGTCCGGAGCTTGATCTCATGCTCGGTCCGCTCGAGGCGGCCGCGTGGGGTGTCGATACCCCTCGAGACGCCGACGAGCCGCAGCTCGAGTTGATCGAGCTGGCCCATCAGGCCGCCCCTCCGACACCGAATGAGGACGGATGACGCACGACCCCATCGACCCGGCGACCCGAGCGCCTACACTCGATGCCGCCGCCGCGGATGCGAACGCCGCGCCGAGCGCGCAGTCGACAGAGGGGATCGTGATGCCCGTCAGCAAGGCCGTGATCCCCGCCGCAGGTCTCGGCACGCGGTTCCTGCCCGCGACGAAGGCGCAGCCGAAAGAGATGTTGCCGGTCGTCGACACGCCCTCGATCCAGTACGTGGTCGAGGAAGCGGTCCACGCGGGACTCACCGACATCCTGATCGTGACCGGCCGGCGCAAGCGCGCGATCGAGGATCACTTCGATCGATCGTTCGAGTTGGAGTTCTACCTGGAGGCCCAGAAGAAGTTCGACGAGTTGAAGCAGGTTCGCGAGATCAGCGACATGGCGACGATGCACTACATCCGCCAGAAGGATCCGCTGGGCCTGGGTCATGCCGTGCTCGTCGCCGAGGGGCACGTCGGTCGCGAGCCGTTCGCGGTGTTGCTGGGCGACGACCTGATCCACCACTCCGTGCCGCTGCTCTCCGAGATGCTGCGCGTTCACGAACGCTACGGCCGGAGCGTGATCGCGGTCCAGGAGGTCCCGCCTCAGGACATCAGTCACTACGGCTCGATCGAGCCGAAGTTCGTCGAGGACCATCTCGCTCGCGTGCTGTCGATCGTCGAGAAGCCGTCTCCGGACGAGGCCCCGTCGAACCTGGCGGCGATCGGCCGCTACGTGCTCACCCCCGACATCTTCGACGCGCTCCGCGAGACACAGCCGGGACGTGGCGGCGAGATCCAGCTGACCGACGCCATCAACCTGCTCGCGAAGGAGCACGCGGTCTACGCGTACCAGTTCGATCACGGCCGCTACGACGTCGGGAACAAGCTCGACTACCTGAAGGCGACGGTAGAGTTCGCGCTCGAACGCAACGACGTCGGCGACGACTTCCGGACGTATCTGCGCGAGTTGGCGCAGCGCGGTCTGCTGGACTAGCCGCGAGCCTCTCGGTCCTCCGGCCGGACCTCGTCACGGCCGTGACCAAGACCGTGAGTAGACTGCCTCCATGGCCGAACGCCGCCACGTCCACGATCACGACGACATCGCCGGCTTGATCTCGGTCGGAGACGCGCGAGAGCGGGTCCTGTCCCAGATCCACGCGCTCGCGCCGCTCCAGCTCCCGCTCACCGAGGCCTTCGGTTGCGTGGTCGCGGAGGACGCGGTAGCCGATCGAGAACTTCCGGAGTTCGCGTCATCGGCCATGGACGGGTTCGCGGTCCGCTCGTCCGATGTGGCCGAGGCCACGCTGGATCGGCCCGTCGATCTGAAGATCGTGGGTCGAGCGATGATCGGCCGCAGGCCCGAGGCGGTCGTCGGCGGAGGCGAAGCCGTCCGGATCGCGACCGGCGCGCCGATCCCGGCGGGCGCCGACGCGATCGTGCCGATCGAGAACGCCAGTGCCGTCGACGAGATGGTGAGCGTGTTCGACGCCCCTGGGTCGGGCCAGCACGTTCGCCCCGCCGGCGAGGACGTGAAAGAGGGGCAGGTGCTGGTCGCGACCGGCAAGCGCTTGGGACCGCCGGAGCTGGGGCTGCTCGCGAACGCCGGATTCCCTCACCCGACGGTCCATCCCCGGCCACGCGTGATCGTGCTGTCCACCGGAGACGAGCTGATCCCCCCGACGGAGAACCCCGAGTTCGGCCAGATCCGCGACTCGAACGCGTACGCGATCTTCGGTGCGCTCCGCGACGCCGGGGCCATGCCGGTGCTCGCCGGGATCGTGAAAGACGATGTCGACGCGCTGAAGGAAACCGTGCTCAGCTACCTCATCCAAGCCGATGCGTTCGTGTCATCAGGAGGTGTGTCCGTGGGTGAGCGCGATGTCGTGAAGGCGGCCTTCTTCCGTCGAGGCGATCTGGACTTCTACAAAGTGGCGATGCAGCCGGGCATGCCGCAAGGGTTCGGCCACATCGAGGGCAAGCCGTACTTCGGATTGCCGGGCAACCCCGTCAGCGTGTTCGTGAGCTTCGAGGTATTCGTGCGTCCGGCGATCCTCAAGATGATGGGTCGGACGCAGCTCTTCCGTCCAGAGGTGACGGCCACGCTCGCGGAAGACGTCATCGGGCCGAAGGGCAAATTGCAGTTCGCGCGCGTGCGGCTTGCGCGGAGCGACGACGGGTGGATCGCGACGCCGACCGGCGCGCGAGGCTCCAACCTCATCTCGACCGTGGTCCGCGCGAACGGCCTGGCGATGGTTCCGGCCGGGACGGCGGTCGCGCCCGCCGGGTCCGAGATCCGCGTCATGGTGTTTCGTTCTTCGGAGGACTGACGTCGTGACCGACCGCGCGCGGATCGTCGAGGTCGGGGAGAAAGACGTAACGCGCCGCGAAGCGACCGCAGAGTGCGTCGTGACGATGACCCCCGACGCGGTGGCGCGCCTGGTTGCGGGGACCCGGAAGGGGAACCCGATCGAGGCCGCTCGGATCGCCGGGGTGATGGGCGTGAAGCGCACGCCGGAACTTCTACCCTTCTGTCACCCGATCGCGATCACCGGTGCCGACGTGTTGGTCGATCCGGACCCGGCCATTGGGAGGATCCGGGTCGAAACGACGGTCCGGGCCAACGACCGGACCGGCGTCGAGATGGAAGCGCTCACCGCAACGGCCGTCGCGGCGCTCAGCCTCTACGACACGGCCAAGGAGTTCGACCGGGCGGCGCGGATCGATGGGCTCCGGCTGATCGCGAAGTCCGGCGGCAAGTCCGGTGACTACCGCGCGGAGTAGGTGGGGCGTGGCGCGGTGCCGCGTTCCTCGCCGGCCGCCTCGACGAGCGCGACTGCATCCACCCAGAGACCGGCGCCCACGTAGACGAGGCCTCGTTGCTCGAGCGCGTCGTGCTCGACGCCGGCGATGTAATCGCAGGTGTGGCAGGAGTTGTCTTCGTCCGCGCCGGGGTGTGCGGGCTCGCTCATGACCCGAAGGTACGTCGTGTCAAGGCTCCACGGACATCCGACGAACGGACCATCTCCGTCCCCGTCCCCGGGTGACCCCTCACGCCCATCGGTGGATGATCGGTCCCGCCGAGGGCACGCCCTTCCCAAGGAGACAGGCCCTGATCGCTCAAGCGCCTCTCGCTCAACGCCGGCGATGTAGCTGCATATGTCGCAGTAGCCGTCTTCGTCCGCCCCCGGGTGCTCATGCTCACTCATGATCCGACCGTAACTCGTGTCCAGGCTTCGCTGACATCCGACGAACGGGCCATATCGTGGCGTGCCACGGGTGCCCTCCGTCTCCTCAGTCGGTGCCGGACTCGCCGGGGCCGTCCTCCTGGGGCTCCGAGACGGATCACCCCTCCCGGAGTCGAAACGCGGGGCTGGAACGGGAGCCCACGAGCTCCTCCACGGCGGCCGGTTCCGCGGACGCTGCCAGCAGGAAGCCCTGGATCCGGTCGCAGTCCAATGACTCGAGGACCTGGAGCTGACCCTCGGTCTCGACGCCTTCGGCGATGACGATCAAGTTGAGTGCGTGACACAAGCCGATCGTCGCAGCGACGATGGCTCGGTCGCCGTCGGTGCGAACGAGGTCGTGGATGAAGGACTGGTCGATCTTGACGAAGTCCAGCGGGAATTGCCGCAGGTACCCGAGGGACGAGTAGCCGGTACCGAAATCGTCCAGACCCACCTGGACCCCGGCAGCGCGCAGCTTGCGCAGCCCCGTGATCGCGGAGTTGGACGCCTCCATCAACACCCGTTCCATCACTTCGACCAGGAGGTTGGGGTGAGGCACCTCCTCTTCGTCGAGCTGCTCGATGAGCGTCTCCGGGAACTTGGCGTCGGCCAGGTGACGAGCGGTCACGTTGATCGCAACCTCGCCCAGATCGGCGCCGGAGAATCGGGCATGCCACTCCCCGGCGCGTTGCACCGCGTCGGCCACCACCTGTTCATCCATCGGGATCAGCAGACCAGTTTCCTCGGCCACCTCCAGGAACGAATCGGGCTGAAGAAGCCCTACCACCGGATCGCGGATGCGGATGAGGGCTTCCGCGCCGGTGAGACGGCTGGTTCGAAGGTCGAGGATCGGCTGGTACTCGACGACGATCCGGTGCTCATCCAGCGCCCGAATCAACATGCGCTCGGTGCCCATCCGACCGACCGCCTTGGTCCGGAGCTCCTCGTCGAAGACGTGCACCCGGTTTCGTCCTCCGTCCTTGGCTCGATACAGAGCGAGATCGGCCTCTTGGAGCAGATCGTCGGCTCCGCGTTCGGAGTCGGTGGCCCAGGCGATACCGACGCTCAGCGTGCAGACGTATTCCTCATCGCCGACCTGGAACGGCTCGCGGCCGGCCTCGACGATCCTGTTTCCAAGCTCGACGACGGCCTGTTCGTTCTCTACGCCCTCCGCGAGGATCACGAACTCGTCGCCTCCCAGCCGCGCGAGTGTGTCGGCGGGGCGAAGGTGGTGCGCGAGTCGCTCCGCCATCTTCGTCAGCACCGTGTCTCCGATGCGATGGCCCAGCGAATCGTTGATGATCTTGAACCGATCGAGATCGAGGTAGAACACAGCCAGAACCCCAGTCCCTCGACTCAGCCGGCGCAGGGCCTGGCGCAACCGGTCCATGAGCACGGTCCGGTTGGCCACTCCCGTAAGCGGATCCGTGAACGCCCGGCGCTGCAGGACGACGTCGGACTTCCGGCGTTGTTCGATGTCGCGGATCGTTGACACCACCAGGTCGTGACCGTCGGCCGTGACGTTGCGGGACGTTGCCTCGGTCCAAAGATACGAACCGTCACGGCGCCGGAACCGATACGTGGTGGTCGTGACCTTGCCCGAAGTCACTTGCTCCCGCGCCGCGAGCGTCGACGGGAGATCATCCGGATGGACGAAGTCCTCCTCACGGCGACCTTCGATCTCGGCCGGGTCCCAGCCGAACAGGCGGAGGCAGGCGGCAGAAACGTAGCGGTAGATCCCGTCGAGGGTCGCGACCGTGTTGACGTCGGCCGAGCCTGCCGTGAAGGACTGGTAGTCGAACCCGCCGTCAGGCGGGTTGCTCGCCCGATCCTCAAGACTTGATGACCCCTCCACCTCGGTCCCATCCTGCCTGCGATCGTTCAGGCCGCTCGCCGTGTCCATCCGCTCGCGGGGTCTTGGCGAGCAGCCTGACGAAGCCTTCCGGAAGGATATCGACGGTTTCGCCCCCGCACAACTCTCTTCGAACGAAGATCTCCTACGTTCCGGTTAGGGAGAAGTGCATGTAGTCCTTGAGCGAGTGCCAGTCACCGCCCCAGCCCCAGCCGATGTCCGTGAACGCCTGCACGACTGCGTCGTGCGCGTGGATCATGCCTTGGAGGTGCTGCGTCCGATCCACGTACGGTAGGCACGCTGCGCGCAAGACCTGGCCGTCTCCCGTGACGTAGGGGTTCTGCGTCGGGTTGAGGTCGATCGCCCAGCCGTAGGCATGCTGGGAGAAACCGCTCGTCTGTCCGGTGACGGGCCGGCAGTTGAACGACGCGCTGACGTTCATCGTGCTGAACCAGTCGGAGGGACGCGGTGGCCGCCACTTGGCCGCCAACGCGATCTTCTGGATCGGGAAACCGGCGTCGAACAACTGATGGAACACCGACAGCACGTCGTCGGCGACCGCCTCGTTGATGATCAACGGTCCCTGCTTCACGCGTCCGCCGAACGTCCAGTAGCTGACCGTCACGAGGCGCAGATCCCGGATCGGCACAGGACATCCCGGGTGCCAGTTCCGGCCGATCAACTCGTCGCGGAGCACCGGATCGATCCAACGAACGGAGCCGACGAACACCGGCGTCGTCGCCGACCCAGCGGCGCTCGTCGCTAGCGCCGGCAGGCACGTCGCTACCAGGATCGAGGTCACGAGGAAGGCCGCGCGTCGTCCGATCACACCCCCATCCTTACCATCTGCGCCTCACCTTCGACGATGGGCTGCACGGCTGACAGCGCGACTTCGTGCATCCGTGCGCGAAATCACATGGATGTACTTTCCCACCCCATATGTGGCTGCTACGGTGCTGTCCCAGCCTAGATGTTGTGTTCGAACCGGGGATCGACAGGCGGGAGGCTGGCGCGTGGACTGGTTACTCCTCGCGGCATTGGGCATCATGTGGGTCGCGTTCCTTCTACCGTCGGACCGTCGGCGGCACACCACGGCGCACAGCGTCGATGACTTCGAACGACGGATGGAGCTCTTGGCACACGTTGAGGCGCAAGGCAGCGAAGGTCGGTGGATCGTCACGCCGCGGAAGGGCGCTCGATTCGTTGGCCCCACCGAGCGCAAGCGTGCACGGGTACGCGAACGGCGTCGCAAGGTCCTCGTTTTCCTCATCGAGTCGATCGGGTTGACGTTGCTGATCGGCCTCGTGCCTCCGCTCCGCGCGGTGTGGATACTCAGTGGAACGTTCGGCGCGTTGCTCGTGCTCTACGTCTGGCTCCTGCTCTCGATCAAGCACCGCGCAGCGGTGCAACCGCATGAGACGGCGCGGGCCGCGCGACAACCCGCTCGGGTCAAGACCCCCGTCACGGCCGTCCCGCGGTACGTCGTCGACAGTATGAGCGGGTGGGCGCGTCCGACCTTCAACGGGCTCGGCTCCGTCGGCGAAGGCGACCGGGTTCACGTGGTCGTCCGCCCCGCCGACAACCTGGCTGGCGCATAGCCCGAACGTCGAGGGCGTCGGGTCCCTTTGCTAGGCTGACCACTTCCTGGGGGTGTAGCTCAGCCCGGTAGAGCGCTGCCCTCGCACGGCAGAGGTCAGGGGTTCGAATCCCCTCACCTCCACCAGGGATCCCCAAACAGCCGCCGAAGGATCGACTGCTACCCTGGCCGTATCGAGGACGTTCGCATCGACCTGCGCACGAAGGGCTTCCCCGCCGTCAACGAGCCGGTGTCGCTCGCCGAGGTTGCGGATCGGGGGTGGACCCTTGGCGACCTCTCCTCGCCGGTCATGGTGCTTCGCGAACATGCGCTCGCGCACAACCTTGCGCTGATGGCCGAGTACTGCCGCGCCTGGGGTGTCGACATCGCGCCGCACGGCAAGACGACGATGGCGCCCCAGCTCTGGCAGCGACAGCTCGATGCCGGCGCATGGGGGATCACGGCTGCGACCGTCGATCAGGCGCGCGTGATGAGGGCCGAGGGCGTCCCTCGCATCCTGCTCGCGAACGAGCTGGTCGATCCCGTTTCGATCGCGTGGGTCGCTGCGCAGCTCGCGGACGCCGCGTTCGAGTTCGTGTGCTACGTGGATTCGGAACGGTCGGTCGAGATCCTGGATGAAGGGCTGCGTGCGATCGGCGCCGAGCGGCCGTTGCCGGTGCTGGTCGAGCTGGGGTTCGAGGGCGGCCGGACCGGCTGTCGCACGATCCCGGAGGCCGTCTACGTCGCCTCGCGCGTCGTGTCGTCGGAGCGACTCCGTCTGGCGGGCGTGTCCGGCTTCGAGGGAACGTTGTGCCAGGAACGCTCGCCCGGATGCCTGGCCTCGGTGATCGGCTTCGTCGATCGCCTTCGCGAGTTGATGACCACCATGATCGATGCGGCCAGCTTCTCGGGCTCAGACCGGATCGTCCTTTCGGCGGGGGGGAGCGCGTTCTTCGACGTGGTGGTCGACCGGCTGCGAGGTCCGTGGCCCGGTGGCGCCGACGTTCGAGTCGTGCTGCGATCCGGTTGCTACCTGACGCACGACGTGGGGATCTACGAGCGGCTCTCGCCGTTGCCCGCGCGGGACGGCGACCGCGGCTTCCGTCCGGCGATGGAGCTCTGGTCCCGTGTCCTTTCGCGCCCCGAGCCCGAGCTCGCGATCCTGGGATTCGGCAAACGCGATGTTTCGTTCGACATCGACCTGCCGTTCCCGCGTGTCGTTCGGACCGGATCGGGCTTGTCGGTCGACGCGCAAGGGGGCCTCGAGATCCGGTCGCTGAACGATCAGCATGCGTATGGGCACGTCAGCCCCGGGTTCACGCTCGCGGTCGGTGACCTGGTT
>JBOGVK010000245.1:0-11957 GCA_050692375.1 Actinomycetota bacterium | reverse complement strand
ACTTGTCGCCGGACATATGGAGCTTCTCGTCGACCTGCGCAATCTTCTCGCTCAGGGCTACGTTCCAGTGATGGGCAGCGACGGCCACACCGTTTACCTGGTGCAATCCGCCCGTTCGATCCGCGGCGGGTTGGCTTTCAATTTCTAGTAGTTTCCCTGCGCTCTCTGCGAATCCTCAGCGCACTCTGCGGTTAAAGGCTTTGGCCTGCCGCATCGCGGCGGCGTAGTGTCTCAGGCCTAAGAAAGCGCGATTTCAGTCCCAGCGTTGTAAAATTAGTTGGAGAAACATTCGATCGACGGTTCTCCCGGAAAAGAGTCCACTATGTCGCAAAACAACGGTCATCCCACCAGCCTTCGCCTGAAAACCGGCCTTGCCGAAATGCTAAAGGGCGGCGTCATCATGGACGTCACCAACGCCGACCAGGCCAGGATCGCCGAGGACGCCGGCGCCTGCGCGGTCATGGCGCTCGAGCGAGTGCCCTCTGACATCCGTCGGGATGGCGGCGTCGCACGCATGGCCGACGCGACGAAGATCGAGGAGATCCAGCAGGCGGTCACGATCCCGGTCATGGCCAAGGCCCGCATCGGACACTTCGTGGAAGCCCAGATCCTGCAGTCGCTCGGCGTCGACTACGTCGACGAGTCCGAGGTGCTCACACCCGCCGACGAGGAGTTCCACATCGACAAGTGGGCATTCACGGTGCCGTTCGTGTGCGGGGCTCGCAACCTGGGTGAAGCGTTGCGCCGGCTGGCCGAGGGCGCGGCCATGATCCGCACGAAAGGCGAGGCCGGCACCGGCAACGTGGTCGAGGCGGTTCGTCACCAGCGCACCATGCTCCGCGAGATGGCCTGGCTCTCCACGCTCCGGCCCGAGCAATACGTCGGCGCCGCGAAAGACCTCGGGGCGCCGGTCGAGCTGGTGCGGCAGGTGGCTGCCACCGGCTCACTGCCGGTCGTGAACTTCGCCGCCGGTGGCCTGGCCACTCCCGCGGACGCCGCGCTCATGATGCAGTTCGGGGTCGACGGCGTGTTCGTCGGCTCCGGCATCTTCAAGTCCGAAGATCCGGCGCCGCGCGCGCGCGCGATCGTCGAGGCGACGACGCACTTCACCGACCCCGACGTGCTGGCCAAGGTGTCGCGTGGCCTCGGCGATCCCATGCCCGGTCTCGACATCCACGAGATCGGCGAGGAGGGTCTGCTCCAGACCCGCGGCTGGTAGCGCTGGGAAAGTCCGTGAAAGCCGGTGTCCTCGCGCTTCAAGGCGACTTCCGAGAGCACGCCCGCGTCCTGGCCGACGCCGGCGCGGTTCCCATCGAGGTGCGCTCGGTCGAGCAACTCGCCGAGGTGGATTGCCTGGTGATCCCCGGAGGAGAGTCCACGACGATCGGCAAGCTCGCGCGCGCCGACGGATTGGTCGAGCCTGTGCGAGAGCGCGCGGCCGCGGGGATGCCGATCTTCGGGACGTGCGCGGGGATGATCGTGCTCGCCGAACGCGTCGAAGGCGGGGAGCCGTTGTTCGGTCTCTTCGACATCACGGTGCGGCGCAACGCCTACGGGCGTCAGGTCGAGTCGTTCGAAACGGATCTCGATGTCGACGGGATCGATCATCCCGTCCGCGGCGTGTTCATCCGAGCGCCACGGGTGGAGGACCTCGGTCCGGACGTACGCGTGTTGGCCGAGCACGGAGGTCACCCGGTCGTTCTGGAGCAGGGGAACCTACTCGTCGCATCATTCCATCCGGAGCTGGTCGGTGAGACCGCGCTCCACGAGTACCTGTTGAGGAAGGTCTAGCGAGATGTCCGGGCATTCCAAGTGGGCGACGATCAAGCGGAAGAAGGAAGCGACCGACTCGAAGCGGTCGAACATGTACGCGAAGCTCCTGCGTGCGGTGGAGGTCGCGGCGCGCGAGGGCGGCGGCAACGTCGACGGCAACATGACGCTCGCGTCCGCGGTCGACAAGGCGAAGAGCTTCTCGGTCCCCAACGACAACATCGACCGTGCGATCAAGCGTGGGACGGGTGGGGACGCCGACGCCGCGCACTACGAGGAGCTCCAGTACGAGGGCTATGCAGTCGGGGGCGTCGCGTTGCTGATCCAGGCGCTCACCGACAATCGCAACCGGACGGGTCAGGAGATCCGCCACGCGTTCACGCGAAACAACGGCAACCTCGGCGAACAGGGCAGCACCGCGTGGATGTTCACTCGGACGGGATTGATCGTCGTCGAAAAAGACGTCTCCCCCGATGAGGACCGACTACTGGAGTTGGCGCTCGAGTCCGGGGCCGAGGACCTCCGCGACTCCGAGAGCTCGTGGGACATCATCACCGACCCGACGAACGTCAAGGCGGTGAGCGCGGCGCTCGAACAAGCGGGGGTCTCCGTCGCCTCCGCCGAGATCACGATGCTCCCGCAGGCGACGATCCCCGTGGATGGGCGAGAGGCGCGTCAGGTACTGGCGCTCATCGAGTCGCTCGAGGACCTCGACGACGTCCAGAACGTCTACGCGAACTTCGACATCTCCGAGGAGCTCATGGCTTCGCTGTAGCGGGCCGGTGTTTGCCCGGGACGCCCTCCCAACCTAGACTGCACGAACAGATGTTCGATACCTGCGTGCTCGGCGTCGATCCCGGCGTGGCGCGGCTGGGCCTAGCGGTCGTCGCCCGCCTCGACCGCAAACCCGTGATCGTTTGGAGTGGCACGGTGGAGACCTCCCGAAGGGATCCCGAAGCCATACGGCTACATATCATCTCCCAGGCGGTCGGCAAGGTGATCGCGGATCATCACCCCGCGTCGGTGGCGCTCGAACGCGTGGCCTGGAACGTGAACAAGGCCAGCGCGATGGCGGTGGCCCGTGCGACGGGCGTGGTGATGGCCGTCGCCGCCCAAGCCGGTGTCCCCGTCGAGGAGTACGGTTCCCTGGAAGTGAAGAACGCCATCACCGGGTCCGGCGGGACCGACAAGGCCCAGATCCGCACGGCGCTCATCCGCGTGCACGGTCTCACCGACGTGCCCAGCCAATCCGACGCCGCCGACGCGGTGGCCGTCGCGGTAACGCACCTGGTCCGCTCGCGGTTCGCGGCGGCAGCAGCGCGGGCGGAGGCTCGATGATCTCGTTCCTGGAAGGTGAGATCGTCCAGAAGGCCGGCGCCCGCGTGGTCGTCGACGTGGGGGGCGTAGGCTACGACCTGCTCGTGCCGACCTCGACGTTGGCTTCGCTTCCCCCGGTGGGTTTGCGCGCACGCGTGCATACCCGCCTGATCGTGCGCGACGACGCGATGATGCTCTACGGGTTCTCCTCGACCGACGAACGCGAGCTCTTCGACCTGCTGACGGGCGTCACGGGGGTGGGTCCGAAGGTCGCGCTCGCGTTCCTGTCATCCCTGACGCCGGATGCGATCCGTCGATCCGTCGTGGCCGGCGACGTCGGGGCGCTGACCATCGTGCCCGGCGTCGGCAAGAAGGTCGCGCAACGCGTCGCCCTGGATCTTCGAGACCGTCTCGGCGGCGAGGGAGACCTGCTGTTCGAGGGGCCGCTCGCCGACGTCCGCGAGGCCCTGCTCGCGCTCGGGCTGACGCCACAGGAGGCGAGCGGCGCCATGAGCGGCCTGGAGGTCGACGGTCGCGCCGTCGACGAGTTGCTGAAAGAGGCTCTCCAACAGGTGGGCAGATGATGGAATCGGAACGTCTCATCGAAGCCGCCGAGCTCCCGGACGATCCGGCGTTCGACATCGCGCTCCGCCCACGCACGTTGGAGGAGTTCGTCGGTCAGGACCGGGTGAAGGAGCAGCTCGCGCTGTTGATCGACGGAGCCCGCCAGCGCGGAGAGCCCGTGGACCATCTCCTCTTCAGCGGCCCGCCGGGCCTGGGCAAGACCACGCTGGGTCAGATCGTCGCGAACGAGATGGGCGCCGGATTCCAACCGACGTCCGGTCCCGCGCTCGACCGGCCGAGCGACCTCGCCGCGATCCTCACCAACCTCGAGAGCGGCGACGTGCTCTTCGTCGACGAGATCCATCGCATGCCGCGGACCGTCGAGGAGGTGCTGTATCCGGCGCTCGAGGACTTCAACCTGGATGTGATCCTTGGGAAAGGACCGACGGCCCGGAGCATCCGGCTGGAGCTGCCGCGCTTCACGCTCATCGGCGCGACGACGCGCCCGGGTCGGATCACGCTGCCGCTTCGGGAGCGGTTCGGCTTCTCACCGCGCTTGGATTACTACCCGGTCGATGATCTGGGGCGGATCGTCCGGCGTTCCGCGGGGATCCTCGGCGTGCAGACCGAGGGTGAGGGAGCCGACGAGATCGCGCGCCGATCGCGCGGCACCCCGCGCATCGCGAACCGTCTCCTCCGGCGGGTCCGGGATTTCGCCGAGGTCCGACACGACGGCGTCATCACGGGCGATCTGGCGCGGGCGGGGCTCGCGCTCTTCGAGGTGGACGAAGAGGGGCTCGACCGACTGGACCACGCGATCTTGCGGATGGTCGTAGAGAAGTTCGGTGGGGGACCGGTGGGATTGTCGACGCTCGCCGCGGCGGTGGGCGAGGAACCGGATACCGTCGAGGACGTCGTGGAGCCGTACCTGATGCAGCTGGGTTTCCTGAAGCGGACGCCTCGCGGCCGGGTCGCGACCGAGCGGGCGTTCCGTCATCTGGGCGTGGTCACCCCCGGCACGCTGCCGATCTAACGGCGCGGGTCCGACGTTTCGGCCGGTCGGAGACCGGGTGGCTGGCCAGGAGGCAGGGTAGACTCCGTCGTCGGTTCCCCGGATACGGAAGGTTCTCGTGATGCTGTCTTCGATCGCAGCAACGTCCAGTCAAAGCAATCCCCTCACGCTGTTCTTGCCACTCGTCCTGATGGGCGGCGTCTTCTACTTCCTGCTCATCCGGCCGCAACAGAGGCGTGTGCGCGCCCAGCAGGCGCTCGTGAACGCCGTCGAGGTCGGTGACGAGATCATGACGACCGGGGGCATCTTCGGAACGATCGCCGACATGGACGACGACGAGGGCACGGTCACGGTGGAGATCGCCCCCGGCACCCGGATCGTGATGGTGAAGTCCGGGATCGCGCGCCGCCTCACCGAGGACGCCGACGACTACGACTCCGACGACGCGGACGAAGACCAGGATCAGGACACGCAGTTCTCGTGAGCGAGGCCGGCGAGCCCGGGGTCACGCCGGAGCCCGGGGCCGCGCCAGAGCCCGGGGCCGCGCCAGAGCCCTCGGCTGCGACGGATCAGCCGGCTGCATCCATCACGCTCGGGGACGTTCAAGCAGACACCGAGCTGTCGCTCTTCATCTCTTCAGCCGACCGCGTCATGGAGGGAATGGGGTACACCGAGCACGGCTTCCGCCATGCGAATCTGGTCGCGAGCATCTCCTATCAGGTGCTCCACCGGCTGGGGTTCAGCGAGCGGGAGGCGGACCTTGCCTGCGTCGCCGGCTACCTCCACGACGTCGGGAACATGCTCACCCGCGAGTCGCACGCCCAAACGGGCGCGGTGCTCGTGTACCAAGCGCTGAAGGATCGAGCCGCCGGCAACGACCTCGCCGCCGTCATGGCGGCGGTCGCCAACCACGAGGAGGATCACGGTTACGCGGTGTCGCCGATGTCGGCCGCGGTGATCTTGGCCGACAAATCCGACGTCCACAGGAGTCGTGTCCGCCGCTCCGGCCAGGTCGCGATCGACATCCACGATCGCGTGAATTCCGCCGTTGAACAATCGTTCCTCCGGGTAGACTCTGACGCCCGGACCGTCACGCTCGAGCTGACGATCGATACCGGGATCAGCCAGGTCATGGAGTACTTCGAGATCTTCCTGGGCAGGATGCAGATGTGTCGTCACGCCGCCGAACAACTGGACGCCCGGTTCCGCCTCATGATCAACGGGGCTGAGCTCGCGTGAAGGGAACCCGCAACCTTTGGCTGTCGGTCGGGTTCGTCGCGGTCTTGGTGGTTTCCTCGGCCGTGGGATTCGCGACCGGGAGCCTGAAGCCGACGCTGGGACTCGACCTGCAAGGCGGTCTCTCGGTCATCCTCTCGGCGCCCAGCGGAACGAGCGACACCGTGATGAATCAGGCTCTCGAGAACATCCGGAACCGCGTAGATGCCTTCGGCGTCGGCGAGCCACAGATCTCCCTGGCGGGCAACAACATCGAAGTGCAGCTCCCGGGTCTCGCACCCGGCACGATTCAGACGCGTCCGAAGGATCAATGGTGCATCACGGCCTCCGACGGCAAGAGCTACGGCTGCGCGACGGACCAGGCAACCGCGGAGAAGGCCCTCGCGGAGATCACGGTCGTCCCGGAACCGAAGACGGTCTGCGTCGTCGACGGAGCCGGGAAGGTGTTGGACCAGAGCCTGTGCTTCGGCACACAAGCCGAAGCCGACACCGCGCGGGCGGGGATCTCCGTCCAGCCGAAAGCGTCGCCGACCCCGAGCGGAAGCCCGACGGCCAGCCCGAGTGCGACGCCCTCGGGTTCTCCGACCCCCGCCCCGGGTCCTTATTGCCTCACCGACTCGACGGGCAAGACGTTCGGGTGCTACCCGACGCAGGACAAGGCGAACGCCGCGCAGAAGGGGCTGACGTCGAAGACGACGGCCCACACGTATTGCCTGCTCGCGCCCGCAACGATCACTCCACCGACCCCGAGCCCGACACCGACCCCCAGTCCCTCGCCCGGTGGTGGGAAGGCCACCCCGACGCCTAGCGCATCTCCGTCGCCGGTCCCTTCGCCGTCGCCGAGCGCGTTCTCGACCCTCTCGTTCGTCTATGGAACCGCGGGAGCCCTGCCGTGCGCATTCCCGGCGAAGACCGACGCGCAGGCGGCCCTGTCGGCCTTGTCGGCGACCCACCAGACACAGATCTATTGCGTGATCAGCTCGGCCAATAAGAACCTAGGCTGCTTCCTGAGCCGGCAGGACGCCGTCAACCAACAGCATGAAACGGGTCAGTCGCACCTGCTAGAGGTGATCGGGCAGACGGCTCGCCTCGAGGAGCGGGTGGTGCAGGCGGTCCTCCCGCCGACCGACCCGAACTACGCGTCGCTCCCGCTCACGTGTCCGACGGCGACGGAGCAGAAGACGAAGGCGTGCTCGTTCGCCGTGCTGGCGAAGCAAGAGGTCGTCTACGTCGGGGCCGACGGTCAGACCAAGTACAAGCTCGGTCCGGTCGTGATCTCGGGCGGTGACATCAAGAAGGCGCAAGCCGTTTTCCAATCCGCAACCTCGACGAGCTTGAGCCAGGGCTGGGCGATCAATTTCTCGCTGAACTCGTCGGGGTCGTCCGCGTTCTGCACCGCTACCAAGGCGGCCTTGAACGCACCTTCGCCCCAGAACCAGATCGCGATCGCGGTCGACCAGACGATCATCTCGGCGCCAACCGTGAACGGCGAGATCTGCGCCGGCTCCGGCGTGATCTCGGGCTCGTTCACCGAGACACGAGCCAAGGATCTGGCGACGCAGCTGAACGCGGGTGCCCTCCCCGTCGAGCTCACCCGGCAATCCGTAGAGACGGTGAGCCCGACGCTCGGTTCGCAGTCGTTGCATCAGGGCATCCTGGCGGGCGTCGCCGGACTCATCGCGCTCTTCGTCTATCTGCTCTTCTACTACCGGCTCCTCGGCGTGGTCGCGTGGCTCGGCATGTCCATCTGGGCCACGCTGGCGTTCGCCATGGTCTCGCTCGCGGGCAAGAGTTTCGGCTACAGCCTGTCCTTGGCCGGGATCGCCGGTCTGGTGATCTCGCTCGGGGTGACGGCCGACTCCTACATCGTGTTCTTCGAGCGGTTGAAAGACGAGGTCCGCAACGGCAAGACCCCGCGCTCCGCGGTGAAGCCGGCCTTCAAACGCGCGTTCCGAACGATCGTCGCGGCGGACTTCGTCACCGGGATCGCCGCGGTGGCTCTCTACGTCACGGCGGTCAGCTCCGTGCGTGGGTTCGCGCTCACGCTCGGGGTCGCCACCCTGCTCGACCTCTTCGTCGTCTACTTCTTCAAACGGCCGATCGTGTTCCTTATCTCCGGGAACCAGCGGCTCGTCGATCTGAAGGGGTTCGGACTGACGAGCGGCGTGGCCGGCGAGGCCGACCCGGAGCCGCTCCCGTCCATCTCGGGAGCCGCAGAGTGAATCGACAACGCGCCATCTCGGCGTATCGTGGTCACACGATCCCGCATTTCCGGTTGGTCGAGCAGCGGAACCGATGGTTCCTGCTGTCGGGGATCGTGATCGCGCTCTCGCTCGCCGGCTTGCTCTTCCGAGGTCTGAACCTCTCGATCGACTTCAAGGGTGGCGCGCAGCTTCGATACCTCAACCGCTCGGGGGCGAGCGTTGCCGATGTCACGGCCGTGCTCTCGGCGAACGGGCATGCGGACTCCGAGGTCCAGATCGTGAACGGCGACACGATCTCGATCCGGACGACCACGCTCACCACCGACGCGACCCAGCGCGACAAGCTCCTGTCGGCGTTGGCGACCCGGTCGGGGATCAGCCCGAACGACATCAGCCAGGAAGACGTCGGGCCCACGTGGGGATCCGAGATCTCGCGGAAGGCCGTGATCGGTCTGGTGGTGGTGCTCGCTGCGATCTTCACGTACATCTGGCTCCGGTTCGAATGGAAGATGGCGCTCGGCGCGAACATCGCGCTCGTCCACGACCTCATCATCACCGTGGGCGTGTACGCGGTGGTGGGTCGCCAGGTGACACCGGCCACGGTCATCGCGGTCCTCACGATCCTCGGGTTCTCGCTCTACGACACCGTCGTGATCTACGACAAGATCAAGGAGAACACCGAAACCTCGGCCATGATCTCGAGGCTCGGCTACGCGGACACGGTGAACTACTCCTTGAACCAGGTGTTGATGCGGTCGGTGAACACATCGTTGGTCGTGCTGCTGCCGATCCTCTCGTTGCTCTTCTTCGGCGGCGACACGCTCAAGGATTTCGCCTTCGCGATGTTCGTCGGCGTCACGACCGGCGCCTACTCGTCGATCTTCATCGCCGCACCCGTGCTCGCGATCCTCAAGGTGAACGAGCCCCGCTATCAGCAGATGGAGGCGCGCCGACTCGTGCGCGGCGGGAAGAGCCAGATGCCGAAGACCCGCGGCGCCGCCGTCATGGCTGGTGAGATCGCGGAGAACGGGGAGGCCGTCGCACCGGTTGCCGCTGCCGCGAGCTCCGCGGCAGCCAATCGGGCGACCGCGCGAACGGGAGGGCCCGCTCGGCCCCGTGCGAAGAACAAGCGGAAGCCGCCCGCCAAGCGTAAGCGCAGGTGACGTCATGGACATCGAAGCGATTCAGGCGCTGATCCGCGACGTGCCCGACTTCCCGGAGCCGGGCATCAACTTCAAGGACATCACGCCACTCCTCGCGGACCCGATCGCGTTCTCCACGATCATCGACCTGATCGTCGTGCACTTCGGGCGAGGCAACGTCGACAAGGTGGTGGGGATCGAGGCGCGGGGATTCATCCTTGCTGCCCCGGTGGCGTACCACTTCGGGGCGGGCGTCGTTCCCGTCCGCAAGCAAGGGAAGCTCCCCTGGCAGACGGTGGCCGAGGAGTACGCGCTCGAGTACGGAACGGCGACCCTCGAGCTCCACCAGGACGCGGTCCGGCCGGGGGAGCGCGTGCTCGTCGTCGACGACGTACTCGCGACCGGGGGAACAGCCAAGGCTGCCGCGTCGCTCGTGGAGCAGATCGGCGGGAAGATCTGCGGTATCGCGTGTTTGATCGAGCTCGACTTCCTACACGGTCGCGACAAGCTCGCGGACCACGATCTCTTCACGTTGATCCACTACTGAGATCCGAGCACTGCTCCACCTGGTTCAGCGCCACCTCCCGGCTAGACTGGCTCGAGGAGGCGCACCGTGGACAGTCGCGAACAGGTCAAGGCCGAACAGCGACGCGGCGGCTTGCTCTCGCGTCTGCGTCCCGGCGACTCGGGCGTTCCCGCACGCATCGAGCCGCTGCTGAAGATCGTCCGGGTGTACAACCCGAAAGCCGATCTCAAGGAGATCCAACGCGCCTACGCGGTCGCGGAGGCGTCGCACGAGGGTCAGAAGCGGCTCTCGGGCGAGGACTTCATCGAGCATCCGGTAGCGGTCGCGACGATCCTGGCCGATCTGCACCTCGACACGACCACGATCACCGCCGCGCTCTTGCACGACACGGTCGAGGACACCCACATCACCGTGGCGGGGATCGAAGAGGAGTTCGGCGACGAGGTCGCGAAGATCGTGGACGGACTGACCAAGCTGGAGCGGATCGAGTTCAAGAGCCGTGAGCAGGAGCAGGCGGAGAACGTCCGCAAGATGTTCGTCGCCATGGCCGGCGACATCCGGGTGCTGCTCATCAAGCTGGCCGACCGTCTCCACAACATGCGAACGCTCTCGGCGCTCGCACTGGAGAAGCAGAACCGCATCGCGACCGAGACGCTCGAGATCTACGCCCCGCTCGCGAATCGCTTGGGCGTCCAGGACATGAAGTGGGAGCTCGAGGATCTGTCGTTCAAGACCCTGCACCCCGGTCCCTACCGTGAGATCGCCAGTCTGGTCGAGGCACGCCGGGGAGAGCGAAAGGCGTTGATCGACGTCGTCACGGCATCCCTGCGTGGCAAGTTGAAGGAGCTCGGCATCAAGGCGGAGGTCGAGGGACGCCCGAAGCACCTGTACTCCATCTACGAGAAGATGGTGATCCGCGGCAAGGAGTTCAACGAGATCTACGATCTCGTGGGCGTGCGGATCCAGGTCGACAACCTCCGCGACACCTACGGAGCCCTCGGCGCGGTCCACGCCCTCTGGCGTCCCATCCCCGGCAGGTTCAAGGACTACATCGCCATGCCCAAATCGAACATGTACCAATCGCTTCACACGACGGTCGTCGGCCCGGGGGGCAAGCCGCTCGAGATCCAGATCCGCACGCGCGACATGCACCGCACCGCGCAGTTCGGCATCGCGGCGCATTGGCGCTACAAGGAAGGCGGCAAGCAGGCGCGCGAGGCGGCCGACCTGGCGTGGCTCGGCCAGATGATGGAGTGGCTGAAGGACATGGCCGACCCTCGCGAGTTCATGGATGGGTTGAAGATCGACCTGTACGGAGGTCAGGTCTTCGTCTTCACCCCTCGGGGCGATGTCGTGAACCTGCCCGCGGGGGCGACCCCGGTGGACTTCGCCTATGCGATCCACACCGAGGTCGGTCACCGGACCATCGGCGCGAAGGTTGGCGGCAAGCTGGTGCCGCTCGACTACGAGCTGCGAACGGGCGATAGCGTCGACATCCTGACGTCGAAGGCCCAAGGTGAGGGTCCGTCGCAGGACTGGCTGCAGTTCGTGAAGACCCCACGCGCCCGCTCGAAGATCCGGCAGTGGTTCGCGCGCGGGCGGCGCGAGGACGCGATGGACCAGGGTCGCGATGCGCTCCAGCGGTTGATGCGCAAGCAGCACCTGCCGTTCAAGCGTCTCGCGAGCGAAGAAGCGCTCTCACAGGTGGCCATGGACGAGATGAAATATCCGGACCTGGAGGCGCTCTACGTCGCGGTCGGCGAAGGACACGTCTCGCCGCAGTCGGTCGTGGCCCGCCTGACCCGGCTGCTGAGCGGGACGCCCGAGGAGGATGTCACCGACGTGCCGCTCGCCCGCCCCGTCCGCCTGGGCAAGCAGGCGGACGTCGGACAGGGCGTGATGGTGCGTGGTCTGCCCGACGTCTGGGTGCGGCTCGGACGCTGCTGCACCCCCGTTCCCGGTGACGAGATCGTCGGGTTCGTGACCCGTGGCCAGGGCGTGTCGGTGCACCGGACCGATTGCCCGAACGTCCGGACGCTGCAGAAGGAACCGGAACGATTGATCGAGGTGACCTGGGCCGAGGGGAAACCGACCTCCTTCATCGTGGCGATCCAGGTCGAGGCGCTCGATCGCACGCGCCTCCTGTCCGACGTCGCGACGTCGCTCTCCGACGGCCACGTCAACAT
>JBOGVK010000244.1:0-4920 GCA_050692375.1 Actinomycetota bacterium | reverse complement strand
CTCGTCCAGCAGCAGCAGGCTCGGACGGTTCACCAGAGCCCGCGCGAGCGCGACCCGCTGCTGCTGGCCGCCGGACATCTGACGCGGCTTTCGGTTGGCGAGCGGGGACATCTTGACCATCTCGAGCGCCTCGCCCACACGGCGGTTGACCTCGTCCTTCGGCGTCTTCTTCTGTCGCAGGCCGTAGGCGACGTTCTCCGAGACCGACATGTGCGGGAAGAGCGCATAGTGCTGGAAGACCGTGTTCACGTTGCGCTTGTGCGGCGGCGTACCACGCACGGAACGGCCGGAGATGAAGATATCGCCTTCCGTCGGGTCCTCGAACCCCGCCAGCATGCGAAGCGTCGTGGTCTTCCCGCAGCCCGACGGCCCCAGGAGCGACAAGAACTCGCCGGGTTTCACCTCGATGTTGATGCCGTCGACCGCCGCCACCGTGCCGAAGCGTTTGACCAGCTCGCGCAGGTGGACCGAGCCTTCTTCGCCGCTCAACGCCAGCTATCCCCCCTCTTCGGGAACGTCCGCGAACTGAGGAGCGGAGTGTTCCAGAGCCTGAAAGATGGCGCAAGCGTCATGCGAGCGCAACCCAGTCGCTCGGCGTCATCCCTGGTCGAAGAAGAAGGGCTGCGCCAAGAAGCGCTGGTGCGATCCACCGGGGTGACGTCGACGCGGCCTTGACCGACGACGACCGGATCCGAGAGCGACCCCCCCGACGAACAGCAATCCCAGCATCCACACGAGCGGCCCCGGACCCACCGGGAAGCCGGTGAACGCCGTGTCGCCACCGGCAGGCTCGACACCGATGGGCGCCGTCGCCGCGTCATGGCCGCTGTTGGGATCCACTTGGTTCGATCCCGACACGGCGGCCGAGTTCGTGATCGTCGTCCCGGAGGTCGCGGCGTCCACCCGGACCTGGATCTGGAGCTCGGCCGACTCGCCCACGGCGAGTGCTCCCACATCCCAGACGCCGCTGATCTTGTCGTACGTCCCCGCGCTCGGACTCGCGGAGACGAACGTGACACCGGTTGGCAGCGCGTCGGTGACCTGGACGCCGCTGGCGTCGTCGGGACCGTTGTTGGTCACGGTGATGTCGTAGGTGATCGTGTCTCCCTCATGCGGAGCGGCGTTGCTCACGGTCTTGGTCACGGCGAGGTCGGCGGAGCCGGACGCACCGCCGATGGTCGTGGACTGGCTGGCCGAGTCGTTCGTGGGATCGATGTCGCCGATCCCGGTCACCGTCGCGGTGTTCGTGACGGTTCCGGGCGGCGCTGCGGCCGGGACCCCGACCTGGATCGTGATGGTCCAGCTCGCGGTGGCGGCGAGCGACGGGAGGGAGCAGGTCACGACGTTGGCGGCGATCACGCAGGAGCCCTGGTTCGTGTTCGCGCCCGTCACGGTGAGCGCCGCGGGGACGGGGTCCGTGACCACGACGCTCGCCGCCGCATCCAGACCGGCGTTCGTCACGACGATCGTGTAGCTGAACGACTGACCGGGATCGACGGGATCCGCGGAGTCGGACTTGGTGATCGACAGATCCGCAGACAGAGGGGTGACCGCGTCGATGTCGGTCGCGATGTCGTTCGCAGCGGTCGGATCAGGAACCGGGGAGGACGCGATCGATGCTGTGTTGGACAGCACCAAGGGCACGTATCCGACAGGAACGGTCACCGCGAGCCGGTAGGTCACCGAGGAGTCGACGACGAGCGTGGCCGAGGTCACGCAGGTGAACACGGAACCGACGAACGAGCAATCCGCCTCGGTCTCAATCGCCGTCGTTCCTGCGGGAACCGTGTCCGTGACGGTGATCCCCGCGGGCACGTCCGACGGTCCGTTGTTGGTGATCGTGATCGCATACGTGGTCGTTTGCCCGATCGTGACGCTCACGACCCCGTCGGTCTTCGTGATCGCCAGATCCGCCGATGCCCCGACGGTCGTGCTCTGCGACGCGGTGTTGTTGGCGAGCACCGGGTCGGCGGTCGCCGATGAGACGGTCGCCGAGTTGGTGATCGAGCCGGCGACCGTCGGGGTGACGACCACGGTCATGGTGGCCGTGCTCGAAGCAGCGATCGTGCCGAGGTTGCAGGTGATCACGCCCGCAGCCTGTACACATGCGCCTTGGCTCGGCGTCGCCGAACCGAACGTCACCGGGCCGGGGAGCGTGTCGGTCACCACCACGCCGCTCGCATCCGACGGACCGGCGTTCGTGATGGTCAGCGTATAGGTGAGCGACCCCCCGACCGTGACCGGATCGGGCGCGTCGGTCTTGGTGATCGACAGATCGGCCGAGGCCCCCACCGCATCCACGTCGGTGGCCGAATCGTTGGTGTTGTCCGGATCGGCGAGCGGCGCGAACGTGATCCCGGCGGTATTCGACAGCGTCGCCGAGGCGAAGCTCGCGGGAACGTTGAGCGTGAGCTGATAGGAGACGGAACCCCCCGGCGCGAGCGGTGCCGAGGTCGTGCAGACGAAGACGCCGAGCGCGATCGCACAGTCAGCCTCGAGCTCCGAACCGACGGTCCCCGCCGGGATCGGATCGGCGAGCACGACGCCGGCGGGTTCGATCGACGGCCCTGCGTTGGCGATCGTGATCGTGTAAGTGGTCGACGAGCCGGGTGTGACCGAGGCGACACCGTCGGTCTTGGTCACCGAGAGATCGGCGCTCAACACGACCACGGTCGTGGTCTCGGTATCGGAGTCGTTGCCGGGCACCGGATCTGGCGTTGTGGACGCGACGGAAGCCGTGTCCGAGATCACGCCGGGCGCCGTCGTGGCGACGGTGATGGTGATGGTCGCGACGCTGGACAGGGGCATCGCGCCAAGTGGACATGTGACGACGCCGGCGAGCTCGCTGCACGCCCCCTGGCTCGGCACCGCCGAGCCGAACGTCACCGTGCCCGGGAGCGTGTCGGTCACGACCACGCCGGCCGCGTCTGACGGTCCGTTGTTGGTGACGGTCAGCGTGTACACCACGCTCCCGCCCACGAGTACCGGATCGGGCGCGTCCGTCTTCACGATGGACAGGTCGGCGGACCCGGCGAGCGCATCGACGTCGGTCGCCGAGTCGTTCGACGCGTCGGGATCGGGCACCGGGGAGCCCACGATCGACACCAAGTTCGTCAGGGTCAGCGGGGCGTACCCCGCCGGGATGGCGAGCGTGAGCAGATAGACGACGGAGGCCCCGGACGCGAGCGCCGCAGTCGTGGTGCAGGAGAACACCCCGGCGACGATGGCGCAGTCCGCCTCCGTCTCCGATCCCGCCGTTCCCGCGGGGATCGTGTCGGCGATGACCACACCTGCCGGAACGAGGGACGGTCCGTTGTTCGTGACCGTGATCGAGTACGTGTTGGACGTCCCCGGGGTGAAGGTGACGGTCCCGTCCGTCTTGGTGATGGCGAGATCGGCGGACGGGTCGACGGTGGTGCTCTCGCTATCCGAGTCGTTCCCCGGGACGGGATCTGCCGCAGAGGAGGCGACGGACGCCGTGTTCACGATCGTGCCGTCGATGGTGGTGGTCACGACGATCGAGATCGTCGCCGAACCGCCGACCGCGATGGTCCCCAGTGGGCACGTCACGACGCCCGCGACCTGCGAGCAGCTCCCCTGGCTCGGCGTCGCCGAGACGAACGTGACGGAGCCGGGCAACGCGTCGGTCACCACGACGCCGGCGGCATCGGAGGGGCCGTTGTTCGTCACCGTGAGCGTGTAGGTGACGTCGTTGCCCGCAAGCACGGGGTCGGGGGCGTCGGACTTGGTGATCGACAGGTCGGCCGAGGTGATGACGGCATCGGTGTCGGTGGCCGAGTCGTTGAAGTTGTCGGTGTCGGCGTTGGGGAACGAGGTGATCGATGCCGTGTTGGCGAGCGAGACCCCGGGGTAGTTCGCGTCCACGGCCAGCGTCAGCTGGTAGCTCACGCTGGCTCCGGGAGCCAGGACCGCCGTGGTGGTGCAGGTGAAGGTCCCCGCGGCGATCGAGCAGTTGGCTTCTGACTCCGAGCCGTTGGTGTTGGCCGGGATCGCATCTGAGACGACCACGCCGGCCGGCTCGTTGGACGGACCGTTGTTGGTGAGCGTGATCGTGTAGGTGGTGGAGGTCCCGGCGGTGACGGCCCCGACACCATCGGACTTGGTGATCTGCAGATCGGCCGCCGGGGTCACGACCGTGCCCTCGGAGTCGGAGTTGTTGGCCGGCACGGGATCGGCGGTGGTCGCGGTCACGGTCGCGGTGTCGGTGTAGAGGCCGCCGGAGGCCGCCGGGTCCACGTCGACGTCGATCGTGATCGTCCAGGTCCCCCCGAGCGCCAGGGTGCCCAGCGTGCAGGTCGCGAGGTTGCCGATGTTGCCGCAGGCCCCCGAGGCCGAGGTGACCGAGGTGACGATGAACCCGGCCGGCACGACGTCGGACACGGCCAGACCCGAGGCGTCCGACGGTCCGTTGTTCACCACGGTGATCGTGTAGCTGAAGGAGGTTCCCGGGTCGACGGGGTCCGCGGAGTCGGACTTGGTGATCTGCAGGTCCGCCGAGGTGGTGACCGAGTCGGTGTCGGTAGCCGAGTCGTTGCCCGCCACTGCATCGGTGATGGGCGTCGAGGTGATGGCCGCGGTGTTGGCGAGCGAGGCCGATGCGTAGCTCGCGGGAAGGGCGAGCGTGAGCTGGTAGCTGACCGAGGCCCCCGGTGCGAGCGCGGCGGTCGTGGTGCAGGTGAAGGTCCCCGCGGCGATCGCGCAGTTGGCCTCTGACTCCGAGCCGTTGGTCCCCGCCGGGATCGCGTCGGAGACGACCACGCCGGCCGGCTCGGTGGACGGACCGTTGTTGGTCACGGTGATCGTGTAGGTGGTGGAGGTCCCGGCGATGACCGATGCCACCCCGTCGGACTTGGTGATCTGAAGGTCGGCCGAGGTGGTCACGGCATCGGTGTCGGTAGC
>JBOGVK010000243.1:0-51051 GCA_050692375.1 Actinomycetota bacterium | reverse complement strand
GGACTTGCCGGAGCCGCTCGGCCCCACGACGGCAAGGAACTCACCGCGGAGGACGTCCAGGTCCACTCCGCCCAGGGCGACGACACCCGTGTCACCGATGCGATACACCTTGAACACGTGCCGCAGGCGCACCAACGCGTCACTCCCTCCGGGGGCGAAACGTTGCGCGCTCACCATGGTCATTCGGCCTCACCCCGCAGGACGCCGGTGACGGAGGATCGCATGAGGGTGCGGATCGCCATGCCGAGCCCCAGCGAGGTCGTGACCACGATCGTGACCAGGGCGATGCCGAGGCTCTTCCAGTCGATGACCAACAACGGTGGGGGATAGGAGACGCCCAGGCTCGTTCCGATCGAGGGCATGACGAGTCGAAGGAGCAGGTAGCCGAGGCCGAGCCCCGCCACGATCGTGAAGCCGAGTAGCACGACTTGCTCGAGGATCAGCGTGCGGCGGATCTGCGACCGTTCCGCGCCCATGGCCCGTAACGCCGCGAACTCGTAGTCCCGCCGGCGCTGTGCGAAGTACAAGCCCGCGGCGACCCCGATCACGACCAGGCCGACGCCCCCGGCGGCCGCGGTGAAGTTCATGCCGACCGCCAGGCTCTGCGGGAGTTGTGCCAAGGTGCCCTCGATCGGCGCAGCCTGCTGGATCCCGATGCCGGGGACGAATCCCAGCGACCGCAGGGCGGGCAGAGGGCTCGCCGATCCCATCGACCACACCTCGCCGAGCGTGATGCTCGCCTCGGGGACCGCGAGCTCGCGCTCGAGCAAGGCACGAACCGGCACGACGAGGAATGGAGAGTTCGGGATGGTGCTCGGGAACTGATTCGCTTCGGCCACCTGGCGCAGCTCGATCTGCTGCCCTCCGAGCGTGACGATGAACCGATCGCCCACGGCATCCGCGACGGACCCCGACAGCAGCGCGGGCATCGGTTCCGGGTGGGGCAGGAGTCCGGCGAACACCGTTCCCGCGCCGATCTGCACGTCGAACCGATATCCGCCCGCGTCAGACGAAAGCGTGCCCCCGCTGCCACGCCATGTCAGCGGTTCCCAACCATCGAGTAGCAGCGGCGCGCCGTCGATTTCGGCTCGCGTGATCTCGATCCGGAAGGTGAAAGGGAGGTCGAACAACGTGCTGGCTTGGAACGTGATCGACAGGAGCCGTGCGCCCGAGTCGATCGGGATCCGGTACGTCCCGGGACCGGCGGCGACGGGCTGCGGGTCGGGCGTATGGGCGACCCCGTCGGCGTCGATGACGGTGGCCGACAAACCAACGCCGGCGGCGACCTTCGGGACGTTGAGCGAGATGGTGAGGGTGCTCGCTCCAGGCGGAAGCTCGAACCCCGAAGGCGAAGTCTTGAGGCTCGCGAGGATGTCGTCGAGGGACGTGTTCGAGAAGTCCGACCGCCACCAGCCGCCGCGGGCGTAGGTCGCGGGGTCGATCGCCAGTGCGGATGGAGGGAGCGAGAACGATCCTTTACCGAAGTCGGGTTCGGTGCGGATCACCGGCGTCGTGTCCGCCGGCATCTCATCGATCACATGGAGGACGTCATCCGGCGGAGAGACCTGCACGTTCCAGTCAGCGCCCACGATCGTATGCACGGCGTCCTTGTGGTTCCGCAGCACGATCGCTCGATAGGACGACGAGACGACGAGCAATCCCATCGCCAGGAGCAGCAGCAGTGCCGAGGCGAAGCCCGCGCCCGGAGCGCGGCTGAGCTTGCGTCCCGCCAGGTACCACGGCACGTGCCGGGATCTCCCGATCCTCCCGTCCATCCGGTGGAACACGAACAGCAGCAGCCGCAGCGCCAGGAACGAGGCGGCGAACAGCAGCAGGGTTGGCGCCAAGAGGACGAGTGGGTCGATCGCGCCGGTGCCCGCTTCAGGCTTGGTTCCGCCGCGGAGCTGGATGAACGCGAACAGGCCGACCGGCAGAACGATGAGCTCCACGGGCAGGCGGGACAGGAGCGGACGATCCTCGCGGGAGATCGCCCGGCGTTCCTCGAGCACCGTCCGTGAGATGTGCGGCAGGGAGAGGAGGACGAGGATCAGCGCACCGGACACGGCGGTCGCCACGCCGAGCAGCTCCGCCGGACCGTTCAGATGGACGGGGAAGAGCACGCCGGGAAGCGTCGGGCCGTTCGAATCACCGGCCAGTCGGGCAAGACCCATGCCGACCGCGAGCCCGAGCGGGAACGCGACGATCGCGACGATCGCGGCCTGCAGGGTTTGTGCCAGCAGAAGCGTTCGGCGGGAGAACCCTCGGCTGTGCAGCACCGCGAGCTCGAAGGACTGCCGCGTGAGCGCGAGGGCACCGACGCCGGCGAGCACCGCGAGCGTCACCGCGCCGATCTGGAAGACGACGAGCAGGATCGGGATCCGGAGATTCTCGACGCGTTGCTCGACGAGCTGCATCAGGGTGTTCAATCCGGTGAACACGCGGAGGTCGGCGAGGCCAGGCTTCGCCCGAAGGTCGCCGTCGATCTGAAGGAGCTGATCGGGGATCGGGCGTGTTTCGACGAAGGGCACGCCGTCGAGGGCGAGGTACACGTCCCAGGAGTACTCGGCGGTGAGGCCCAACCGGTTGGCGAGTGACACCTCCGTCTGGCGGGACACCAGCTCGGGCTGGACCTGCGTGGACTCGGGCGGGGGGAACGGGCTCCGCGTGCCGAACCAGAACGGATCGTTCGGGTCCGGCGGAACGAACGTGCCGCTCACGGTCAGCTGGACCTTGTCGCCGTTCGGGCCGAGGACGGCAACTCGATCGCCGATCTTCAGGCCGGCGGTCTGAGGTGTGTTCGCGGCAAGAGCGATCTCGCCCGGGCCGGGCGCCTTCCCGTCGAACGTCAGGTGGATCTCGGCGCCGTCGCGGAAGAGCAACGGAACCGACGGCCCGTCGGCGCCGTTCAAGCGAACCGTGGTCAGTCCCTCGCGGACGAGGCGTTCGACGGGGAGCGGCCTCGTGGCGATCGTGATCGACGCATCGGCGTTGGCCCACGGGAAATCCGCGCCGCCGAAGACCTGGTAGCGCGCGTTCACCACGGTCACGCTGGAGCTCTTCAACGCGGAGGACAGGATCGCCTCGCGCGCGGCGTTGGCGTAGATCGGCCCGGCAACCAGGACACCGACGCTGAATGCGAGCGTGACGACGACGGCGAGACCCAGCAGTCGCTGGGCCGCGAACCGCCTGAGGAGGAATCGGAGCGTCGCCATGGCCGAGGTGTGCCGCCCGGCGTGCCCGTTCGCCCCCCGACGGCCCGCACGATGATACGGACCTCGGTCGCCCGAGCGACTGCGGAACTTGCGGAACCTTGCCCTGCCGCCAGTGAGCGTTCTCCATCCGCGGCCGGGTCGAAGTCGGCTGCTAGGCTGGTCGCCGATCCCCGAGGAGTGAACGCAGTGAACAGGCCCGAGATCATCCTGGCACCCGGTCCGACCCCCATCCCGCCGGAAGTGCTTCTGGCGCAGGGGAGCCCCCTCGTCTACCACCGGGGCCCGGGGTTCGGGACGCTGATGCGGGAGGTCACCGAACACCTGAGGCAGCTGTATCGCACGACCGATGCCGACGTGTTGCTGATGACGTCGTCCGGCACCGGTGGGCTGGAGTCGGCGATCCAGAACTGTTTCTCGCCTGGTGACGAGGTGTTCGTTCCGCTCGCGGGGTTCTTCTCCGATCGATGGAAGCGCCTGGCCGAGGCTTACGGCCTCACGGTTCGCACCGTGGAGTACGAGTGGGGAACGAAGATCCGTCCCGACGACGTGGCCGCCGCCCTCGCCGAGCATCCGGCCAAGGCGGTGTTGCTCACGCACAGCGAGACGTCGACCGGGGTGATCCAACCGATCGAGGAGCTCGCGCGGGTCGCGCATGAAGCGGGAGCCCTCGCCGTGGTCGACGTCGTGTCATCGCTCGGCGCGGTACCGTTCGACTTCGACGGGTGGGGGATCGATGTGGCGGTCGGCGGCTCCCAGAAAGCGTTGTCCGCTTCGCCGGGCATCGCCTTCGTCGCGATCAGCGATCGAGCATGGGCGGCGACCGAGAGCGCGACCAACCCGCGGTTCTATTTCGACTGGAAGATCTATCGGCAGTTCGCGGCGTTGCCCGATCCGGAGAACCCCTGGACCCCGGCGATCAGCGTGATACAGGGATTACACGCGGCCCTCGAGCTCTACTTCGAGGACGGCGTCGACGTGGCGATGAAGCGGCACCGATCGCTGTCCCGCGCGGTGAAGGAGGGCGCGCAGGCGCTCGGCCTCGACCTGTTCGGCGAAGGCCTGCAGGACAACTGGACCGTGACGGCCATCCGGGCGCCGGAAGGGCTCGACGCCGACACGATCACGACCCGGATCCGCACCGATTTCGGGGTCGTGCTGGCTCCTGGCCAGGGTCCGTTGAAGGGCAAGGTCTTCCGGATCGGGCACTTCGGCTACTTCAGCGAGCTCGATATCCTGCGCGGGCTCGCGGCGCTCGAGATGACGCTCGAACGGCTCGGGTATCCCGTGAAGCGCGGCGCGGCCGTCGCTGCCGCCGAAGGGGTCTTCCTGGACACGCAGGACTGATCGAGCGGTGCGCGTCCTCGTCACCGAGAAGCTCTCGGATCAAGGTCTCGAGCTGCTCCGGCGCGACTTCGAGGTGGACGTGCGCCCGGAGCTCGCCACAGGCGATCTCGCGGCCGAGATCGGCCAATACGAGGCGCTGATCGTTCGCTCGCAGACCCGCGTCACGGCCGCGGTGCTCGAGGTGGCTGAGCGGCTCCGTGTCGTGGCGCGTGCCGGGATCGGTCTGGACAACGTCGACGTGGAAGCGGCGACCCGCCGCGGCGTCATGATCGTGAACGCCCCGCAGTCGAACGTCATCTCGGCCGCCGAGCACACCCTCGCGCTGCTGCTCGCGCAGGCGCGTAACATCCCGCAGGCGGACACGGCGCTGAAGGCGGGCAAGTGGGAGCGCGAGGAATGGGAGGGTGTCGAGCTCGCCGGCAAGACGATCGGCGTGATCGGCATCGGTCGTGTCGGCGCGCTGGTTGCCCATCGGGCGGCGGCGTTCGGGATGCGCGTGATCGCCTACGACCCGTACGTCTCATCTGATCGCGCGAAGGAGATGGGCGTGGACGTCATGCCGACGCTCGAAGCGCTGCTCGTGCAGGCGGACTTCGTGACCATCCACCTGCCTCGCACGGTCGAGACGGAGGGCCTGATCGGCGAACACGAGCTCTCGCTCATGAAGACCGGCGCTCGACTGGTGAACACCGCGCGCGGGGGCATCGTCGATGAGGACGCGATCGCCAAGGCGCTCGAGGGAGGGCAACTCGGTGGCGCCGCGATCGACGTGTTCGCCGTCGAGCCCACGACCGACAGCCCGCTCTTCGGGTTCGACAACGTCGTCGTCACGCCGCATCTGGGCGCCTCGACGCGCGAGGCCCAGGACAAGGCGGGAACGACGGTGGCCGAGATGGTGCGTCTCGCCCTCCGGGGTGAGTTCGTGCCGTATGCGGTCAACGTCTCGGCAGGAGCCGAGGTCTCGGAGATCGTCCGGCCATTCGTGAAGCTTGCCGAGCGGTTGGGGGCGTTGCTCGCCGGCCTCGCCGACGGTGGCGTGCGCTCGATCGTCTGCTCGTACATGGGGCGGATCGCCGAGGCCGACACGCGCGTCCTGACCCTCGGGATCCTGAAGGGCATCCTGGGCAAGGTCGTGCACGAGCCGGTCTCGTTCGTGAACGCGCCGATGCTGGCGCGCGAACGCGGCATCACCGTGAGCGAGATGCGATCGACGATGTCGGAGGACTACGTGAGCCTGATCTCGCTCCGCGCGGACACGGACGACGGTCCCGTGTCGGTGGGAGGCACCCTCGTGGGCAAGCGGAACGCCGAGCGGGTGATGCAGGTCTACGACTTCGACGTCGAGATGGCGCCGGCCGAGCATATGATCTTCTTCACCTACGCGGACCGGCCCGGAGTCATCGGGACCGTCGGTTCGATCCTCGGCGGCCACGGCGTGAACATCGCGACGATGGACGTGGGCCGCAAAGGCGAGCGAGGCGACGCGCTGATGTGCCTCACGGTCGACGCGCCGGTCCCGTCGCACGTGCTGAGTCACATCGCGTCAGAGATCGGCGCCGATCGCCTCCGCGCGATCACGCTCCCCTCGTAGGCTCTCCTGCTAGACTCGCTGGACCATGAAGCGGCTCGAGCGGACCATCTTCATCCCCGGCACGGTCTGACGCGCACCGCCGCGTCCCGTCCCCGGTAGATCCGTCCGCCACGCCCGCACCCGATCCACAGGAGCCGCTTCATGAAGCGTTCACCCAGGTCCAACGTTCGCAGACTCGCCGTCGGCCGTCTCATCTCGGTGACGGGAGGCGCTGCCGCTTACACCGCGCTGATGTTCACCGTGTGGAACAAGACGCACTCGGCCACGTGGCAATCGATCGCGCTGCTGCTCACGTTCGGCGTCGTCGGGATCCTCTCGCCGCTGACCGGACATCTGGGCGACCGGTTCGATCGTCGCAAGGTGATGATGATCTCCGAGTCGATCGCGGCCGCGGTGTTCTTCGCGATGGCATTCCTGGATGCGCCCAAGTTGCTGATCGCGTTCGCGTTCGTGTCCGCCATGGCCGAGTCGCCCTTCTGGTCGGCGTCGGCCGCCGCCATCCCGAACCTCGTCGAGCGTGAGGAAGACATCGCGTGGGCGAACAGCCTGCTCGGGTTGGGGCGGAACGCGGGCATCATGCTGGGGCCGGTGGTCGGGGGCGTGTTGCTCTTCGCGCTCGGCCCGTCGTGGGTGTTCGCGATCAACGGCGCGACGTTCATCCTGTCGGTGCTGCTCACGCTGTCCGTGAAGGCGGACTACTCGAGCGAGCACTCGGCCGCCGAGGAGGAAGAACACCAGGGCATCGCCGCCGGCTTGCGGTTCATCTGGCGCGATCGTCCCCTGCGCGTGATGGTGATCGCCTGGTTCGTGTTCCTGCTCGGAGCGGGCATGGGGATGGTCGCCGACGCGCCGCTCGCCGAGCACTTCGGTGCGGGATCGGCGGGCTTCGGCTTGCTGATCACGTGCTGGGGGCTCGGCTCGGTGGTGGGAAGCCTGCTCGGACGGAAGCTGACGGAGCGCACCGAGCCGATCTGGCTCGTCCTGGGGGCGGCGGGTATCGGCGCGGCGGGTCTAGGGATCCTGCTGGCTCCGACCTTCTCGATCGTGCTCGCGAGCCTGCTCGTGATGGGGACGAGCGATGGCATCTCGATCGTGGCGGAGCAAGGGATCATGATGCGGCGCTCGCCCGACGCGGTGCGCAGCCGCGTGATGGCCGGCTTCGACGCGTTGCTCTCGGTCGGGATCGCGATCGCCTACGTGTTCGCGGGGCCCGTGTTGAAGGCCCTTGGTCCGAAGGGCGTCTACGGGATCGGCGGCGCATCGGCGGCGGTCGCCGCATTGCTGTTGCTGCCCATGCTGCGCTTGCGTCGGGAGGTGGGCGCCGAGCAGACGCTCGAAGTGATGCCCGCTTCGCCCGAGCTCGGCTGAACGGACGGTCAGGGACCGCGAATCCCTGACGGTCCCGTTCGTTCACTGAGCTGAACCTGGGAGCGCCTTGCCTTGAACGGCGGTTCAACGCTACGCTCCCGATCGTTCCTCCCTCTATGCCCAACCGCTACGACGCCATCGTGATCGGCGGAGGCCACAACGGCCTCGTGGCGGCGGCATATCTGGCGGAAGCCGGCGCTCGGACCGTCGTCTGCGAGGCCCGGCACAAGACCGGTGGTGCGGCCGACACGATGTCGCCCTGGCCGGACGCGCCCGAGTTCAAGGTCACGACGCTCAGCTACGTCATGAGCCTCATGCCGGACACGATCCTTCGCGACCTCCAGCTGGCTCGCCACGGATACCGCGTCCACACCACGGGTCCGTACTTCCTGCCCTTCCCCGACGGGCGTTGCATCGTTCAGTTCGACGACCCGGCGAAGAACTACGAGGAGTTCGCGAAGTTCTCCAAGAACGACGCCGAGGCGATCGATCGATGGAGCGCGTGGATCGGGGGCCTGGCGGAAGTACTCGGGCCACTCTTGATGACCACGCCGCCCATCGTCGGATCCAGGCGCCCGGCCGACCTGCTCGAGCAGCTGCGCTTGGTGTGGCGGTTCCGCGGACTGGATGTGAAGACGGTCGGTGACGTCACACGCCTGATGACGATGTCGATCATGGACATCCTCGACCGGTTCTTCGAGTCGGATCAGGTGAAGACCGTCATGTCGCTGAACGGTCTGATCGGCACGTGGGCGGGACCCTACGAGCCGGGCACCGGCTACGTGATGGCGCACCATTCGATCGGAGATGTCGGCGACGGAAACCTCGGCGCCTGGGCGGTCCCCGAGGGTGGGATGGGCGCGGTATCGGCCGCCATCGAGTCGAGCGCCCGCGAGCTCGGGGCAGAGGTCCGGACGAACGCCCGGGTCGCGCGGATCCTGACGGTGAACGCAGCTGCCCGCGGCGTCACGCTCGAGGACGGTGAGGAGCTGCTGGCGCCGCTCGTCGTGACGGCGATCCACCCGAAGATCACGTTCCTGCAGCAGCTCGATCCGAGCGAGCTGCCCTCCGATTTCGTGCACGACATCGAGTCCTGGCGGTCGCGCAGCGGCGTCGTGAAGATCAACTGCGCCTTGGATCGGTTGCCGGTGTTCACCTCATATCCCGAGCTCATCGATCAGTCGGGCGGCGTGGAGTTGGCGCACTCGGTTGCCTATCTCGAGAAGGCGTTCGAGGAGGCTCGGGCTGGAAGGCCTGCGACGCTTCCGTTCTCAGATGGTGTGGTGCCCACGGTGCTCGATCGCTCGTTGGCGCCCGAGGGCAAGCACGTGATCTCGTTGTTCACGCAATGGGTGCCGCACGAGTGGAACGAGGAGCCGCACCGCGACGAGCTCGAGGCGTACGCCGACCGTGTGATCACCGGGTACGACGAGCTCGCTCCGGGGTTCGCCGACAGCGTGCTGCATCGTCAGGTGATCGGTCCGTACGACATGGAGCATGAGTGGGGGCTGATCGGCGGCAACATCTTCCACGGCGAGCTCTCGGCCGAGCAGCTCTTCCACATGCGCCCCGCGCCGGGCTACGCGGACTATCGAACGCCGATCCGCGGCCTCTACCAGTGCTCCAGCGCGACACACGCGGGCGGCGGGGTAACCGGGATCCCCGCCTACAACTGCGTCCGCGAGATCAAGAAAGACCGACGGCGCGCAAAGCGCTCCCGACGAAAGGCTGAACCGTGACCGATCAGCAGCACACGACGTTCCCGTTCTACCTAGCTACCTGGTACCGCAAGTCGCCGTACTACCAGCGGACCGTCGAGGCCGGGTGTACCAGCTGGGACCTGTACAACCACATGCTGATTCCCACGCTGTACGACGACGATCTCAAGGAGTATTGGCATCTGCTCAACCACGTGACGCTCTGGGACGTGGCCGTCGAGCGGCAGGTGGAGATCACCGGACCTGATGCCGCGCGATTCACGCAGTTGCTCACGCCGCGCGACCTGTCGAAGACGGCGGTCGGCCAATGCAAGTACGTCGTGATCTGCGCGCCCGACGGCGGCATCGTGAACGACCCGATCCTGCTGAAGCTTGCGGAAGATCAGTTCTGGCTCTCACTCGCCGACTCGGACGCGTTGCTCTTCGCCATGGGCGTGCAGGCGTTCGCCGGGATGGACGTGGAGCTCCGCGAGCCGGACGTGTCCCCGTTGCAGGTCCAGGGTCCGCGGTCGAAGGACGTGATCCAGAAGCTGTTCGGTGATGAAGTGATGAACCTCAAGTACTACTGGTGCACGGAGGCCGAGGTGGACGGGATCCCGCTCGTGATCAGCCGGACCGGATGGACGGGCGAGGTCGGATACGAGATCTACCTGCGTGACTGCAGCCGGGGCTCCGATCTCTGGGACATGGTCATGGACGCAGGGCAGGAGTTCGACATCCGCCCGATCGCGCCGAGCGACCAGCGCCGCATGGAGGCCGGGATCTTCAACTACGGCAATGACATGGACCTCACGAACAACCCGTTCGAGGTGACCGGACTCGAGCGTTTGGTCGAGCTCGACAACGACAACGCGTTCGTATCGCGAGAGGCGCTCACGAGGATCGCCGCCGACGGCGTCGCGAAGAAGCTGGTGGGTGTCAAGATCGACGGTCCTCCGCTTCCCATGTGGCTGGAGGACTTCTGGCCCGTGACGAAGGACGGCGAAGTCGTCGGTCGACTCACGTCGGCTTCGTACTCCCCGCGACTCGACATGAACATGGGGTACGTGTGGGCTCCGATCGGGTTCGCTTCGGAGGGAACCGATCTGCAGATCGAGGCGCCCATCGACGCGATGGCGGCAACCGTGGTGGCGTTGCCGTTCCTCGACCCGAACAAGGACGTGCCGAAGAGCTAGTCTGCGGGATGCGGAGTCTTCGAGGACACCTGCTGATCGCGGGCCCGAACCTGTGGGATCCGAACTTCCGGCGCACCGTGCTGCTGATCGGGCAGCACGACGAGGACGGGGCGGTCGGGGTGATCTTGAACCGAGCCGCCGATGTCACCGTCGCCGACGCGGTCCCGCAGCTCGGATCCCTCGTGTCGGACGATGAGCCGCTCTTCATCGGGGGTCCGGTCGAACCGCTCGCCGCGGTCGTCGTCGCAGATTTCGAGGAACCTTCCGACGCCGCCATCCTCGCGCTCGATACGATCGGGTTCCTGCCGCCGGAGACCGGGTCCGACGACCTGCACGGTCTCCGGCGCGCGCGCGTCTTCGCTGGTTATGCGGGCTGGGGCGAAGGACAGTTGGAGGCGGAGATGGCCGAGGAGTCCTGGATCGTCGAGCCGGCGCAGCCCGAGGACGTGTTCGCGCCCAACCCGTCGCGCCTCTGGGAGGACGTGCTGAAGCGGAAGGGTCCGGCGTTCGACCTGCTCCGGCTGATGCCCGCCGACCCCAGCGCGAACTGACTCCACCGGCTCGCGTGCGATAGCGTCCCGGCGCACCGCAGACGAGGAGGTTCGATGGCGTCCGAGACGTTCACGTTCTACATCCAGCCGTGGTACCGGAAGTCGCCCTACTTCGAGGCGACGAAACGCGCCGGCTGCAAGAGCTGGGGCTTGTACAACCACATGCTGTTGCCCACGCTCTACGACGACCCCGTGTCGGAATACTGGGCGCTGCTGAACGACGTGACGATGTGGGACGTCAGCGTTGAGCGCTGCGTCGAGATCACGGGCCCGGACGCGTTCGAGCTGACGAACCTGATCACCTGCCGCGATCTCACCACGTGCGATGTCTGGCAATGCAAGTACGTGTTGTTGACCGCGGCCGACGGCGGGATCGTGAACGACCCGGTACTGCTTCGCCTCGGGGAGAACCATTTCTGGCTGGCGCTCGCCGATAGCGACGCGCTGCTGTACGCGGCGGGCGTGGCCGCGGGTCGCGGCATGGATGTGCACATCCGCGAGGCGGACGTCTCGCCGATGCAGGTCCAGGGTCCGCGATCGAAGGATGTGATCGGGGCTCTGTTCGGCGAGGCGGTCCGCGACCTCCGCTACTACTGGTGCGCCGAGTCCGAGGTCGATGGGATCCCGGTGGTGATCAGCCGGACCGGTTGGACCGGCGAGGTCGGGTACGAGATCTACCTCCGGGACGCATCTCGCGGCGATGACCTGTGGGAGCGCGTGCGGCAGGCGGGGGAGCCGTTCGGGATCCGCGCGATCGCACCGAGCGAAGCTCGCCGGATCGAAGCGGGGATCTTCAACTACGGGAGCGACATGCGGATCGAGGACACACCGTTGCACGTCAGCGGCCTCGAGAAGTTCGTGGAACTGGATCAGGCGGCGGATTTCATGGGGAAGTCGGCGCTCGCAGAACTCGCGAGGAAGGGCGTCGACCGCAAGCTCGTGGGGATCGACATCGGCGGTGACCCGATGACCGACGAGGGCGCGTTGAACGACATCTGGCCGGTGCTCGATCCGAGCGGCGAACCGTTAGGCCGGGTGACGGCGGCCGCGTGGTCGCCGCGTTTGGAACGCAACGTCGGCTTCGCGTGGGTGCCGGCCTCGCGGATGGCCGAGGGTACGTCGCTCGAGGTCGGTGACCCGAGGGGCAGCCGTCCGGCGACCGTGACCCCCCTCCCATTCGTCGACCCGAACAAGGAGACGCCCAAGGGATGAGTGAAGAGCCAGCTTCGATCGCGTTCGATCGCGCAGCGGAGTACTACGACCGTACGCGGGTGATCACGCCCGAGGCCAGCGAGGCGATGACGCAGATGCTCGCAGGCGAGATGCGCGGCCGTGACCGATGTCTGGAGATCGGCGTCGGCACTGGTTTGGTTTCGCTTCCGCTGCACGCCGCCGGCATCCGGATGGTGGGGGTCGACCTCTCGAGACCGATGCTGAACAAGTTGATCGAGAAGGCGGGCGGGCGGCCACCGTTCCCGTTGGTCGTCGGCGACGCGACGCGACTGCCGTTGCCCGATCGCTGCTTCGATGCCGCGCTCGCTCGGCACGTGCTCCACCTCATCCCTCGATGGCGCGACGCCGTTCGTGAGCTTGGGCGCATCCTTCGGCCCGGGGGCGTGCTGATGCTCAACATCGGCGTGAAGGGTGGTCAAGGTCCCTGGGATGAAGTGATCGACCGGCTCGAAGCTCGGGTCGGTTCTGAGGCGCGTCGCAAGGGGCTCGACCTGGACGACCACGCCCAGCTCGATGAGGTGGTGGAGTCGTTCGGCGGGCGACTCCGGGTCCTCCCCACACTGTGGCAAGCGAGCGAGCTGACCCTTCGCACGTTCTTCGAGGAGATCGAGGCGGGGTTCTACTCGTGGACCTGGGGCGTCGACCACGAAACGCTCGCGACCGCCGTGTCGGATGCCCGTCGGTGGGCGGAGGAGCGGTTCGGTGGGTTCGACGAGGTTCTGGAGCCGCGCTTCCCGATCGCATGGCGTGCGTACGACCTCGCGCGTTGACTTCGGCTGACGACCTTGGCCGAGGGCGCCCAGTTGCCGATATCCTGTGCGACACACCCGGGCGCCGCGCCGCGCGACCGGCCGAGACGAGGAGGGTCCACGGTGCCCATCACGCAGGTCGAGAAGATCTGGATGGACGGCGAGCTCGTGGACTGGGCGGACGCCAAGATCCACGTGCTCTCCCACGCGCTGCACTACGGCACGGGAGTGTTCGAGGGCATCCGCGCCTACGAGACCGCCCGCGGTCCGGCGATCTGGCACCTCGATGAGCATCTGCGTCGCCTCTACCGCAGCGCGAAGCTGTATCACCTGGACATCCCGTTCGCGGCGGATGCGGTTGGCGATGGCATGAAGGACGTGATCCGCGCGAACGCGTTGGACTCCTGCTACATCCGTCCGCTCGTGATCCGCGGATACGGCGAGATGGGCGTGAACCCCTTGAACGCGCCGGTCAATGTGATCATCGCCGTGTGGCCGTGGGGCGCGTACCTGGGTGAGGACGCGCTCGAGCAGGGTGTCCGGATCAAGATCAGCAGCTGGCGACGGAACGGCCAGAACTCGCTGCCCGCCGCCGCGAAGGCGACCGGTCAATACATCAACAGCGTGCTGGCGAAGGTGGAGTCGCTGAAGGCCGGGTACGACGAGGCCATCATGCTGAACGAACAGGGGTTCATCACCGACGGTTCGGGCGAGAACGTCTTCATCGCTCGCAACGGTGTGCTGACCACGCCTCCCAGCCAGGCCGGCTGCCTCGACGGGATCACGCGCCAGAGTGTCATCCAGATCGCGCGTGACCTGGGCTATGAGGTTCGCGAGGAGAACCTGGTTCGCAGCGACCTCTACAACGCGGACGAGTGCTTCTTCTCCGGGACCGCGGCCGAGATCACCCCGATCCGCGAGGTGGACGATCGCGCCGTAGGCGAGGGCCATCGCGGCCCGATCACGAAGGAGCTCCAAGGCGCGTTCTTCGCCGCCACGAAAGGCGAGACGGAGAAGTACGCGGACTGGCTCACGTACGTGAACGCCTGAGCCGCCCGGCGCCGCAACGGATCCTCGTTGGTTCCTGCCTTGCTCATGACAACCCTGTCATGGCAGGATTTGCCATCTTCGGCCCGAGTGAGGGGGGCAATGGCCATCGCGGTCGCGCCCGAGTCGTCGAAACCAGACGTCCAGGTCATCAAGCGTTCCCTCACGTTGGGCGCCCTCATCTTCATCATGTTCTTCACGGTGTCGGGGGGCGCCTACGGCCTGGAGGACGTGGTCGGCTCCTCCGGCGCCGGCATCGCGATCCTGTTGATCCTGATCACGCCCCTCCTCTGGAGCCTGCCGACCTCGCTCATGGTCGCCGAGCTCGCCACGGCGATGCCGGTCGAGGGGGGCTTCTACTTCTGGGTCAAGCGTGCGCTCGGTCCGTTCTGGGGCTTCCAGGAGGGCTGGTGGTCCTGGCTGACGTCGTGGGTCGACATGGCGATCTACCCGGTCCTCTTCGTCGACTACTCCGCCACCTACTTCAAGGTCTTCCAGACGAACGGCATCGCCCGCTGGTTGCTCGGTATGGCGGTGATCTGGGTGTTCACGCTCATGAACATCCGCGGTTCGAAGTTGATCGGCGACTCTTCGAAGATCTTCGGCGTGATCGTGCTCGCGCCGTTCATCCTCATGACGATCCTCGGTCTCTTCAAGATGCACTTCAACCCGGGCACCCCGCTCACGTTGCAGGGACAAGGGATCGGGCAGTCGTTGAACCTCGGGTTGTTCGTGGTGATGTGGAACTACCTCGGCTGGGATGGGTTGTCGACGATCGCCGGCGAGATGAAGAACCCCCGCCGGGACTATCCGAAGACGCTCATCATCACGTTGCCGCTGATCACGCTCTGCTACCTACTGCCCGTGGTCATCGGGCTCGGGGTCGTCGGGCTCGGCCATCACGGCAGCCCGGTCTGGACCGCCGGCGCATGGAACGAGATCGCGAAGACGATCGGGGGCAGCTGGCTCGGAGTGCTGATGGCCTTCGGCGCGATCGTGGCGGCGGCCGGGTTGTTCTCCGCTTTGCTGCTGTCCGTGACGCGAATACCGTTCGTGATGGGCGACGACGGCTACCTGCCGAAAGTGCTGTTCAAGACGCACAAGAAGTACGGCACGCCGTGGGTGGCTCTGGTCGCGTCCAGCGCGATCTACTCCGTGTTCATCCTCGGTCCGTTCCAGAGCTTGGTGGTCGTGGATGTCATGATCTACTCGGCGGCGCTGTTGCTTGAGTTCGCGGCGCTCGTCTGGCTCCGCAAGAAAGAACCCGACATGGAGCGGCCGTACCGGGTCCCCGGCGGTTGGCTCGGGATCGCGCTTGTGGTCTTCTTCCCGGCGGCGATCGTGGTCTTCTCGATCTACAACCAGATCATGTGTGCCGGCATCTTCACGACGGTCGGATTGTCGGCGCTGTTCCTAGCGTCCGGCCCGATCCTGTATCCGGTCGCGAAGTACTTCAAGAAGCGGCGGGGCGAAACCGACGAGTTCACACCGACCGGGCTCGAAGAGGTGGAGGGTTGACGCGAGATGAGTGACGAGAGCGTCCAGGCTCCGGCGATCGACGACGACGAGCCGCTTCAGATCCCCGACATCGAGCGGCGCGTGCGGAAGATCCTGGTGCCCGTCGACGCTTCCCCCGGGTCGCAGCTGGGGATGGCGTGGGCGGACCTGATCGCCGAGACGATCGGCGCGGAGATCGTGGTGATCGTTGCCTTCAACCCGCCGATCGCGATCCGCCGGCGCGGGGTGCTGCAGACGGAGCATCTCCAGGCCGAGATGGAGGAGGACGCGAAGGAGGTGGCGACCGAGGCCACGCAGCTCTTCCTCGACCGAGGTCGGAACGCCCGCGCGCTGGTCGTTCGTGGCGAAGCCGCCGAGGCGATCCTCGAGACGGCCGAGAGCGAATCCGCCGATCTCATCGTGATGGGACGGCGAGGGCTGGGCAAACTCCGAGGGCTGCTCGTCGGTTCGGTGTCGGAGCGCGTGGCACGGCATGCTTCGGTCCCGGTTTTCCTGGCGAGCTGAGAGGTCGATCACGTGAGCTCAGCGCAGCCGCTGCCGCGAAGGGAGTTCCTCCGACGCGCGGGCGCCGCCGGCCTGGTGGTCGCCACGGCTCCGATCCTGGCGGCATGCTCCGAGCGCGCGATCGAGGGCTCGGATCAGCTCACGTTCGAGAACTGGACCGACTACATCGATCCGGCCGTTCTCACGGCCTTCAAGTCCCAGAGCGGGATCGCCGTCGCCTACGACACCTATGTATCGAACGACGAGCTCGCGAGTCGCCTCAATCTGGCGAACGTGCCTCGGCGTCACGGTCGCGAGGGGCACACGTTCGACCTCATGGTGCCGAGTGACAACTTCATCCGGCGGTTCCTGGAACAGGACCTGCTCGAGAAGATCGGTGCCGGTTCCGAGCTCAAGAACATCGGGAATCTCCAACCCGACTTCCGCAAGGAAGGGTTCGATCCAGGGAACGCCTACACGATCCCGTGGGCGACGGGCACGACGGGGATCGGATTCGACACGAGCGTCTTCAGCGAGCCACCGGACTGGACCGTGTTCCTGGACGCGAAGTACCAGGGCAAGATGACGCTCCTCACGGAGATCCGGGATGCCTCACGCGGCGGCGCTCCTGTCCCTCGGCAAGGAACCGAACGCGACCGCGGCGGCGGACATCGACGCTGCGACGCAGCAGCTCATCAAGATGAAGGCCGTGATCAAGGGGTTCGATTCGACCGACTACATCGACGGTCTTGCCAAGGGCGACCTGGTGGCGGCGCACGCGTACTCGGGCGACCTGCTGCAGGCGAAGAAGAGCAACTCGAAGCTCGATTTCGTTCTCCCCGCGCAGGGGGCGCTTCGCTGGGTGGACTCGCTCGCCGTTCCGGTGAACGCTCCGAACCCCGACAACGCCCTCGCGTTCATGGACTTCTACCTGCGGCCGGAGATCTCCGCGCAGGTGTCGAACTTCATCCAGTACGACACCGCGAACGCGGCCGCAGTGTCGATGCTCGACGCCGGTGTTCGGGACGACCCGATCGTCTTCCCTCCGGCCGACGTGTTGAGCCGGCTCTCGTTCACGGCGGACCTCGGTCCCGACGTCGAGAAGCTCTACACGGACGGCTGGGGACAGGTGCAAGGAGCCTAAGGTCGCCTTTCGGCCGCTGGAGTAGGATTCCTCGCCGTGCCCAGGATAGGCGGAGGGGGATCGAGATGACCGAGGACACCGAGGCCCGCTACCGCCTGCCACGGACCGTGACGCCGAACCGGTACGAGCTGATCCTGGAACCCGACCTGGTCGCCGGAGCGTTCATCGGTCGGCAAGCCGTCGCGGTCACGGTCCATGAACCAGTCACCGAGATCGCTCTGAACGCGGTGGATCTGGAGATCTCGGGCGGGTCGTTGGCTGCGGGCGATGGCCGTCGCATCGAGATCTCGAAGATCCGGCTCGAGCCCGAGACGGAGCGCGCGCACCTCGAGCTCGACGCGACCGCCGATCCGGGTGAATGGTCCCTCCACCTCGACTTCCGCGGCGAGCTGAACGACAAGCTCGTGGGGTTCTACCGGTCGACGTATCAGCTGCCCACCGGCGGTGCACAGGTGATCGCCACGACGCACTTCGAAGCGACCGACGCACGGCGGGCGTTCCCGTGTTGGGACGAACCGGATCTCAAAGCCGTCTTCAGCGTCACGCTCGTCGTGGCGCCCGACCTGACGGCCCTTTCGAACGGCCCCGATGTTGAGCGGACGATGCAAGACGACGGCCGCGTCCGGGTCATGTTCGCCGACACCATGTCGATGTCGACGTACCTGGTCGCCTTCGTCGTCGGCAATCTCGAGTTGACGGAGGCCGTCGACGCGGGCGGGGTCCCCACGCGGGTCGCGCACGTGCCGGGCAAAGGGCCGCTGGCCGCATTCGCACTCGAGGTCGGGGCGCACGCGCTCACGTGGTTCGGCGACTATTACGGCATCCCGTACCCGGATCGGAAGGTCGACCACATCGCCCTGCCCGACTTCGCGCAGGGAGCCATGGAGAACCTCGGCTGCATCACGTACCGCGAGGCGTCCTTGCTGGTCGACCCGGCGACCTCGACGCACGGTGAGCAGCTGGACGTTGCCGAGACGGTCGCCCACGAGCTCGCCCACATGTGGTTCGGCGACCTCGTCACGATGCGTTGGTGGAACGGGCTCTGGTTGAACGAGGCGTTCGCCACCTTCATGGCGATGCTCGCGGTCGACGCGTATCGGCCCGACTGGGAGGTGTGGAACCAGTTCGCGCGATCGCGGAGCGCTGCGCTCGAGGTCGACTCGCTCGACTCGACCCGTCCCATCGAGTATCCGGTGCACTCGCCCGACGACGCGAACGGCATGTTCGACACGCTGACCTATCTGAAGGGTGGCGCGATCCTGCGGATGCTCGAGCAGTACCTCGGCAGGGATCGGTTCCGCGACGGGATCCGCCGCTACCTCGGGAAGCACGCCTACGGCAACGCCGAGACCCACGACCTCTGGGACGCGCTGGAGGAGAAAACCGGTGAGCCGGTTCGCAGGATCATGGACAGCTGGATCTGGCAGGGAGGCTATCCGCTGATCTCGGTGTCGATCGCGGATGGCGCGCTCCAATTCGTCCAACGACGCTACGCACCTTCGCTGCCCGATGACACCAGCCGGTGGTCCGTGCCGTTGCTGGTCCGTCAGTCCGCGCCCGACGGACGCGAGACGACCGACGCGATCTTGATCGAGGCGGACGGCGCCACGCTGCCGCTCGTTGACCCGGACGCGATCGTGGTGGCGAACGCCGGCGGGATCAGCTTCGTCCGCGTGTGGTACGACGAGGCTCTCGCCGGCCGCCTGGCGGGGTCCGCGCAGTGGGCGCTCAGCCCGCTCGAACGCTACGCGCTCGTGGATGACGCGTGGGCCGCAGTGGTCGACGGTTCGGCAACCGCTTCGTCTTTCTGCAGGCTCGTGGAAGGCTTCCGGGACGAGACGGAGCTGCCGGTGTGGCAGCTGATCCTCACCGGGCTCGCGTGGTGTGATCGCTTCCTCGAGGGCGCGCCGCGCGACGGGTTCCGCGACTTCGTGCGGAACCTGCTCCGTCCCTCGCTCGAGCGGCTCGGTTGGCAGGCGCCGGCGGGCGAACCCGACCTGGTGCGCGCATTGCGCGGAACGCTCGCCCAAGCGATCGCCGTGTTGGGCGATGACCCGGAGGCGAAGGCGCAGATGCGTGAGTTGGAGGGCGAGTCGCGCAACGGGGGCAACGTCGACGCGCACCTCGCATCGGCGGCCGTCCAGGTGGTGGCGACGAACGGCGATGCCACCGACTTCGCGCGGTACTGGCAGATGGTGCGCGACGGCGCCACTCCCCAGGACCAGCTGCGGTACTTGAACGCGCTTGCTCGGTTCCGCGATCCGGATCTATTCGAACAGCTGCTCGCCTCGAGCCTGACCGACGACGTCCGCCCGCAGGATGCGCCCTTCCTCTTGGCGATCGCGACCACGAACCGCGATCAGGGGGAGCGAGCCTGGCGGTTCATCGCGGAGCACTGGGATCAAGAGATCGAACGGTTCGCCGCGTCGAACATCATCTCGCTCGCATCCGGGACCCGGTTCCTCTCCGAGCCGCAGCAGCAGGTGGCGGTCTCGACCTTCTTCCAGACGCACTCCATCCCGCAAGCGGGACTCATGCTCGACCAGATGCTGGAGCGCCAGCGGATCAACGTCGCGCTCCGCGAGCGTGCCACGTCCGACCTGTCGGAGACGTTCTCAGCTCCGTCCTAGTCCCGTCGCGCGTCCGAGGCTTGACAGGCAGCCGGGCGTCCCCATACCGTTCGCTACCGAACGAGTTGCCGGCAATCTCAGCACCATCTCGCCGGGTAGGCGCGTCCTCAGGGAGTGGGATGAGCACGAGCGGAACGGCCACGATCGAGGGCGTCGGCGTTTCCACCGAGCACTGGATCGGTGGACGCCGCGTTCCTTCTGCGCGAACCTTCACCGACGTGTCGCCGATCGACGAGGAGCCGATCGCCCAGGTTTCCCGTGGCGGTCCGAGCGAAGCCGCGGCGGCGGTCGCGGCCGCGCGGGAGGCATCTCCGACCTGGGGAGACATGCCGCCGATGGATCGCGCCGCCGTGCTCCATGCGATCGCCGACGGCGTCGAGGCTCACGTTCCCGAGCTCGCGGCGGTCGAGACCCGCGACAACGGATCGCTCCTGCGTTCGATGAGGAACTCGGTGATGCCCCGCGTCGCCCGGAACTTCCGGTTCTTCGCGGATCGGCTCTTGGAGCTCGGAGATCCCGACGTGGACTTCTACGGGTTCGCGGAACACGTGTCGTGGAACTCCTCGGGAGTGGCGGTCGTGATCACGCCGTGGAACGCGCCGTTGATGCTCGCGACGTGGCGGATCGCCCCCGCCCTCGCGGCCGGGAACGCGGTGGTGTTGAAGCCGCCGGAGTGGGCGCCTCTCACGGCGTCCCTGCTCGCGGACATCGCGCACGAGGCGGGTCTGCCCGACGGCGCGTTCAACGTGGTGCAAGGGATCGGCGAAGAGGTTGGCGCGGTGCTCGTGGCGAACCCCGACGTCGATCGGGTCGCGTTCACAGGATCGGTGCCGACCGGCAAGTCGGTGGCAGCGTCGGCCGGAGCGAACCTCACGCCGGTCTCATTGGAGCTCGGCGGCAAGTCGCCGTTCGTCGCGTTCGCCGATACGGATCTCGACGCGGTCGTGAAGCAGGCGGTGGGGCAGTTCGACAACGCGGGTCAGGTCTGTCTGGCCGGCACGCGGCTGCTGATCCAGCGGGAGATCTACGACGAGTTCCTGGACCGGTTCGTCGATGCGGCGTCGGCGATCCGGCAAGGCGATCCGCGCGAGGACACTACCGACATCGGTCCGCAGATCTCGCGCGAGCACTTCGAGCGTGTCGATGGGTTCGTGCAGCGCGCGAAGGCCGACGGGGCGAAGGCACTCTTCGGTGGTGGCGCGAACGAAGTCCTGCGAGGGCTGTACTACCGCCCGACGCTCTTCGTCGATGCGCCCACCGGATCGGAGATCCTCACGCACGAGGTCTTCGGACCCGTCCTCACCGCGCAACCGTTCGCCGACGAGGACGAGGCCGTCGCGCTCGCCAACGGGACCGACTTCGGCTTGGCGGCGATCCTGTACACGGGTGATCGGGATCGAGCAGAGCGAGTGAGCGCTCGTCTAGTGGCCGGAACCGTGTGGGTGAACTGCTTCTTCGTTCGCGACCTGAACGCGCCCTTCGGCGGGTCGCGGAACTCCGGCATCGGCCGTGAGGGCGGGGTCTGGAGCTTCGACTTCTACGCGGACGTGAAGAACGTCTGCACCGCACCGTGGAACGAAGGGAGCTGATCGCACATGGGTGAGATCGTCGGCGCCGGGATCGTGGCGCACGTTCCGACCATCATGTTGCCCGAGGAGGTGCGGCTGGAGATCAACGATGGGAAGGAGATCACGCTCGTTCCCGGCCTTCGGCGTCTGCGCGCCGAGGTGCTGGACCGTCTGCAGCCCGACACGGTCGTGATCTTGGACACGCATTGGGAGTCCACGTTCGAGCACATCATCACCTCGCACGAACGTCGCGAAGGGAGGTTCACGAGTCATGAGCTGCCGCGGGGGATGAGCCAGATCCCCTACGACATGCCCGGGGATCCCGAGCTCGCGTCCGCGCTGCAGAAGCAGGCGGACGGCCGCGACGATACGTGGATCCTCGCGTGTGACGATCCGTACCTCCCGGTCTTCTACGGCACCATCAACATCTGGACGCACCTGGGAAAGGGCGAGCGCTGGGTGAGCGTTGCCATCAATCAATGCGGCCAGACCGAGGACTTCCTGCTGCTCGGCGAGCTCCTGGGCAAGGCCATCGCCGAGATCGATCGGCGTGTCGTGATCCTCGCCTCGGGTGGGATGACGCACCGGTTCTTCCCGCTCCAGGAGCTCCGGCACCACGAGAGCTCCGCGGCACCGCAGAACATCCTGAGCCTCGAGTCGTACGAGGCGGACCAGCACGTTATCCGGATGCTGCACGCCGGCGATCACCAAGGAGTGATCAACGGGATGCCGGAGTACAAGCGCGCCGCGCCGGAAGGGCACTTCGGGCACTATCTGATCATGGCCGGGGCGATCGGCGGCGCCCGCTGCCAAGCGCCGGGTGAGCTCTTCAGCGAGTACGAGGCATCGGTGGGAACGGGACAGGTGCACGTGTGGTTCGAGCGTCCGGCCGACGGCTGGACGGGTTCGACGAGCTAGACAGGCGCATCTCGCGCCGGAGGGAGGGGGACGCCAGGTGGCAGACCAGAAGAACGAAGTGGCGTACGAGCGGCTGGGCGGCAGCAAGCTCAAGCTGGTCGATGTGCTCGCGCAGTCGGTCGGGTTCATGGGGCCGGTCTTCTCGGCCGCTCTGATCCTTCCGCTGATGGTGGGCGCCGGCGCGACCGGGGAAGGCGCGGGCGTCGCGACGCCGGTTGCGGTCATCCTGGCCGCGGTCGGCATCTTCGCGATCGGCTGGATGATCGCGACCTACGCGAAGCGCATCCACGCGGCCGGCGCTTTGTACGACTACGCGTCCCACGGATTCGGCGAACGCGTCGGCTTCTACGCGGGCTGGGTGTACTACTGGGGAACGATGGGGCTCACCGCCGCCATCCCATTGATCATCGGCGGGATCACGTACGGCCTCCTGCACGACGACATCGGGTGGTCGGGCACGCCGCCCTACTGGGTGATCGGCCTCTTCTACTGCGCCGTGCTGTTCTGCTTGCTGTACTTCGGCGTGCAGATCTCGACGAGGGCGCAGCTGATCCTCGTGGCAATCTCCGTGACGGTGGTGCTCGGCTTCTTCCTCTATGTCATCGCGAAGGGCGGGGCCGGCGGGAACAGCAATAGCATCAAGCCCTTCCTCCCGAGCTCGAGTGAGGGAGGATGGACCGGCATCTTCTACGGAGTGCTGTACGGCATCCTGATCTTCACCGGGTTCGAGACCGCAGCGAACCTCGCCGAGGAGACGGCCGAACCGAAGAGATCGATCCCGCGGGCGATCTTCCTTGCGATCATCGTGGTCGGCGTCTACTACGTCATCGTCGCGTACGCGCAGGACATCGGGTTCGGCCTGAAGTCGGGTGACTGGGTCGCGAGCATCGCGTCCGGCCCGTTGTTCGTCCTGGGCTCCAAGGACGGATTCGGCTCCGTCAACTTCGACCGGCTGCTGCAGCTCATCGTCATCCTCGACATCCTGGCGGTCGGCTTGGGGACGGCCGTCGCGACCTCTCGCGGATTCTTCGCCATGGCACGAGACCGGAGGATCCCGGGCGTCTTCGCCAAGGTGTCCGAGAAGCACGGCACGCCCCTTGCCTCGATCCTCCTCACGGTCGGGGTCTGCGCGGCGATGCCGATCTGGGTCCGTCTGGGCCACGGTGTGCTCACGCGCGCGATCCCGGGTGTGCCACCGGACGTCGCGCTGTTCCCAGAGTACTTTCCCCTCTTCAGCTGGCTGGCCGGCTTCGGAGGGTTCGCGCTTGCGATCGTCTACGCGGTCATCGCGCTCGGCGGGATGAAGAGCCTGTGGTTCGAGGAGAATCACGTCAAGCTCGCGCTCGCGGGCGTGGTCGGGTTCCTGGTCGCTGCGGGGGCGCTGTTCGGCGCCGTCTACAAGGTGCCGGCGCCGGCGAACACGATCCTGCCGGTGACCGTCATCATCCTGGTGCTCGGCATCGTGCTGAACGCAGCGTCGGGCGGCCGCGAGTCGGCGAGCCGTGCGCTGGCCGATCTTCGTTCGGATGGAGGTGCCGGCTAGGTCCACCACATCTCGACGTCCCGGTCGTGCGCGATCGCGGTGGCGGCGTTGTAGCCGCACGCCCCCCCGATCGAGCCGCCGGGATGCGTCGAGGCGCCGCATAGATAGACGTTGGCGAACCCCGTGCGGTAGGGCGGGTATTCGTGGAACGGCCGGAAGACGCCGAGCTGGTCTTGGCTCATCTCCCCGTGGTTCCAGTCGCCGTGCTTCATCGAGGGCATGACGCGCTCGATGTCGATCGGGCTGGAGATGTACTCGCCGACGATCGCGGCAGGCTCGAGCCCGCTCGCCAGATAGGGCCGCCATCGATCGAGGACGGTCACGGCGTAGTCGTCCTTGATCTCGTTCCAGGCGTCCGGGCCGCCCTCGCGAAGGTTGTAGGGGGCGATCTGCTCACAGAAGCATGCCTCCTTTCCGGAAGGACAGAGCGATGGGTCGAAGAGCGACGGATGCACGGTGAACAGTCCCGGGTGGCGCGGCGGCACGCCGAGCCGGCAATCCGACGCATTGTCGTCGAGCAGGTCGAGGGACTCGCAGACGGAAACGGCGAAGCATCGCTCAACGGCCGGCTCCCACGCGGCCGCCTTCCATCGCACGGGCACGTCCAGTGCCAGGTAGACGCAGAACATCGACATCACGTCGTACCGCCACCGCTCGCAGGCGTGCCGCAGCGTATCGTCGAGCGAGTCCTCGCCGATCAACTCGAGGAACGTGTGCCTGGGGTCCAGGTTCGAGACCAGGACGCCGTCGACCGGGATCGCCTCCCCGTCCTCGAGCGTGACCGACCGGGCGCCGTCCGCGTCGACCTCGATCCGCGCGACCGGGGCGTCCACCCGCACCTCGCCCCCGTGATCGCGGACGAACGACGCCATCGCCTCGGCGAGCTTGATCGAACCCCCCTTGCAGATCGCCCATCCCCACGGCTCCATGGAACCCGCGACCATGACCGGATAGTTCGCTCCCAGACCGAAAACGTCGCCCGTGCCGGCGAGCTGCGCCACCCAGAACCCGACCCATGTCTGCACCTCGGGAGACTGGAACAGGTCACGCGCGACGTGGTTGGGCGCGGAGAGGAACTGGCGGATCAGCCCGAGGCCGTCGGTTCCCATCGCCTCGAGCGGCACGAGATCCCCGCTCGGCGGTCCCGGCGCCGAGAACATCGCGGGAATCATGCCGTCGGCGAGAACGTCGCGATAGGCATGCGCGAGCTGACGGAACGTCTCGGCGTCGCGCGCGGAGAATCGCGCGATCCGCTCGACGGTCGTCTCCAGATCCCGCGAGCACACCAACGCGCGCCCGTCCGGGAACACGTGCCCGAACTGGTTCTCGGGCCAGACGTATTCGGCGCCGTACCGTTCGAGCTCCAAGTCGCGATAGACCGGTCCCATGTGGATGATCCCGTGGAAGTTCGAATGGAAGTTGTGCCGGAACCCCGGCGCGGCGACCTCCTTGGTAGCGCACCCACCGCCGACCACGTCGCGTGCCTCCAGCACCAGCACCCGCTGGCCCGCCTTCGCGAGGTACCCGGCGGTCGTCAGGCCATTGTGCCCGCCGCCGACGACGACGACGTCGTAGCCCTCAGTCATCCGGTTCGTCCCAGAGGTGGCGCGCCTTCTCCCAGGCCTCGGCCGGCGACCGCGGCGCATCCATCGGGAAGAACTTCGCGCCCTCGAAGTCGTGGGCGGGCGATGTATAGGAGCCGCGCTTGATCAGACGTCTGATGTTCCTCCGGTAGAGCTCGTCGACGTGCTCGTGTGAGATCGGCTCCTGCCACATCCAAAGGTTCTTCGGATGGATGGGCTGCTCGTACATCCGGCGGAAGACCTCGGTGCGCAGGTCCTTCATCCAGTTCGAGTTGAGGTTCATCACGCGGAACTGCCGGAGCGCCTCGATGTCCACGATCGCGGAGACGAAAGTGTTGGTACCGGATGTCGAGTACGACACGACGTTCCCCTGGTAGTCCACGATGTGCGACTGCCCACCCGCGATGTCGAACGGGTGCTCCATCCTCGGATGCAGGTACACGGGACCGACGTTCGGCGCCACCACGTAGACGTTGTTGAAGTGCGCGTGCGCGCGGTTCTGGAGCATCCACGTGCCGCCGCCCGGATAGCCGGTGTTCGTCATCGGCACGGCTTCGCTCGGTCGATACACGACCTCGGCACCGTTGAACGCGAGCGCGCGAACGGCCTCGGGATACTCACCGTCGCTGCAACAGATCGTCCCGAGGTTGCCGATGTCGTCCGTCCGTAGGACCGGGAAGAACGCGTCGATACCGTCGCCGAAGAGCTCGACCCACCGATCGTAGACGTCGTGTGGTGTGCACGAGCGTTCGCGGCACCACAGGTGGTTCTTGGCGGCCTTGTGGACGATGTCGCCGGCCGGCGAGATCACGAACAGCATGTTGAAGTAGCGGTCCGCCATGACCTCCGGCCAACGTGCCTTGCACTGCACCACGAGATAGGTTTCGTACATCCGTGCGAGGCCGGCCAGGCGATCCGACTCCTCGCCCGGGATGTCGATGAACAGATCCCTCGCCGCCGTCACGTGGGGCACGTCGAACGCTTCGTCGGTGAAGCCGGTGAGCGCCCCCTCCGCCAGGGCGATCAGCTTCACCGGCATGTTGATCGAGATGATCCCCATCGCCGCGTGGATCGCGTCCTCGATGATGTCGAGGTTCCGAGCGATGTCGGCGCGAGAACCGATGCCGTGCACGACGGTGGAAACGCCCACCGCGAGGTACGGCGCGACCGGTGCTCGCTCGTTCTCAGTACCGCTCATCGAACCTCCTAGTGGAAGCGGTGTCCGCCGTCGACGTTGATGGTCTGTCCGGTGACGTAGCCGGCCGCGGGGCTCGACAGGAACGCGATCCACTCGGCCACGTCTTCGGGTTCCCCGCGGCGCTTCACGGCTTGACCGGCGACGATTTCATCGAACAGCTCGCCGGTCGGATCCTCGACTTGCGAGCCCGCTGTGGCGATGAACCCGGGGGTGATGCAGTTCACGGTGATCCCATGGGCTCCCGCCTCGACCGCGAGGCCGCGCGTGAACCCGACGAGCCCGCCCTTGCTCGTGATGTAGGCGGCGAGCTCCGGATAGCCGATCCAGAACGTCGCCGACGAGATGTTCACGATCCGGCCGTAGCCGTGCTCCACCATGGCGGGCCAGACGGCCTTCGTCATCAGGAACGTGCCGTCGAGGTTCGTGGAGAGCACCCGCCGCCACTCATCGAACTCGAGCTCTCCGAATGGCGTATGGGGATAGATCCCCGCGTTGTTAACCAGGACGTCGACCCGGCCGTGCTCACGGAGCACGTCGGTTACGCCGGCGCGGACGCTCTCCTCATCCGAGATATCGACCTGGTGCGCGCTCGCGCTCCCGCCGATGGCGTGGGCCGCTTGCTCGGCGGCGTCGGCGTCGAGGTCGAGCAGCGCCACGCGAGCGCCTTCGAGCGCCAGCCGTTGCGCTGTCGCCCGCCCGATGCCGCGCGCGGCCCCGGTCACGATCGCGATCTGGTCGCCGAGCGGGTGCTCCATCGCGCGGATGCTACCGTGCGCGGCTGGCGCCGCGTGAGGGTGGCTGCTGAACAGTAGCATCGGGGAGATGCAGGAACCCGAACGACCGCTGCGGCTCAGCGCCCCGCGCGAAGAGGTTCTTGCCCACGCAACGAAGCTCGTCGAGGAGGCGTGGCGGAGCTTCGACCGGTACCGGCCGGAGGAACCCGCGCTCGACGAGCGCGTTCGCGGGCTCCTCGGCGCAGCGTTGCCGGACGCTCCGGTGTCGGTGCACGAGGCGCTGGATGACGCGGCCCGGATCCTGGACGAGTCGATCGCGCAGCCTCGCCCACGGTACTTCGCGTTCATCGGATCCTCGGGGTTGGAGATCGGGACGATCGCCGACCTGCTGGCGCATACCTACGACATCAACCTGGCCGTCGACGCGCGAGCGGCCACCGAGATCGAGCACCAGGCGGTCCGGTGGGTGAGCGAGTTCGTCGGATTCCCCGCGGCGGTCGGCGCGTTCACGAGTGGCGGCACGATCAGCAACGTGACGGCGCTCGCGGCCGCCCGGGAGCACGCGCTGCCGGGTTCGCGCGTGGAAGGATTGTCGGGGCGACGTCCCGCGATCTACTGCTCCTCCGAGGTGCACTACTCGATCACGCGTGCGGTGGAGCTCCTCGGTATCGGGTCGAACAATCTCCGCGACCTCCCGATCGACGAGGCACACCGGCTGCGGCCGGATGCGCTGGCCGACGCGATCGACCGGGATATGGCCGAGGGCATCACGCCCGTCGCCGTCGTGGCGACGGGCGGCACGACGCTCACGGGCGCGATCGATCCGATCGATCGGATCGCCGACGTCTGTGCTGAACGAGGCGTGTGGCTCCACGTGGACGGCGCCTACGGGCTGCCGGCCGCATCGGTGCCGTCCTCTCGCGAGCTGTTCCGGGGACTCGAGCGGGCAGACTCCGTCTCCGTCGACGCGCACAAGTGGCTCTACCTGCCCAAGGCGTGCGGCGTGGTGCTGGTGCGCGAGCGCGATGCGCTCACCCGGGCGTTCGCGCACGAGGAGGGGTACCTGCCGCACCAGCAGCACGAGCTGCACGCGGTCGACATCACGCTCGAGTACTCCCGGCCGTTCCGGGCGTTGAAGCTGTGGCTCGCGTTCCGGGCACACGGCGCGCCCCAGTTCCGCGACGCGATCGCCAAGAACCTCCACGAGGCGGTGTTGCTCCACGACGCGGCGAGCGCCGCCGAGGACTTCCAGACCATGGCGGACCCGCCCCAGCTCTCGATCGTGCCCATCCGTCACACGCCGGCGGGTGTGGGGGATCTCGACGTGCACAACGAGGCGCTCGCGAAGGCGATCCAAGCCGATGGACGGGTCTACCTGGCGTCCGCGCTGATCGACGGGGAGGTCTGGCTCCGCCCGTGCTTCGTCAACTTCCGCACGACCGACGACGACGTGCTCGCCATCCTCGAGGTCGCACGCGACCTGGGGCAACGTCTCGCGCGCGAGGCGACGGCGTGAGCGAGGACGATCTCCTTCCCGCCGAACGCAAGGTGCTCGACGCGCTTGGAGACCGGTCGCTCGACTTCCGAGCGATGTGGGCGGTGTCGAACCTGTTCCGCGCGTCGGCGGCGATCCGGCGCCACATGGAGGCCAACGTGCTCGGTCCCGATCGCTTGTCGTGGACCTCGTTCACGGGTCTGTGGGTCCTGTGGGTGTGGGGCGAGATGGAATCACGCCAGTTCGCCCAAGCCGTCGGGGTCAGCCGGCCCACCGCGACCGGTGTCGTGACCACGCTCGAAGGCCGGGGGTTCGCTCGGCGTCGCAAGGACGCCTGCGACGGTCGGATGGTGCTGGTGTCGTTGACCGCGTCAGGCAAGAAGAAGATCGAGCAGCTCTTCCCGAAGTTCAACGCCGAAGAGGTCGTCGTGACCTCGCATCTCGACGGCGCGCAGCAGGACGCCCTCGCGGGCCTGCTCCGTTCGATGTACCGCGCCGTGGATCGCAACGGCGACTAGTCCGTGCGGACTAGCTGGCGGTGACGCGCACCGGCATCCGCTTGATGCCGTTCACGAAGTTCGAGCGGATGCGTTCCACCGGCCCGGCGGGCTCGATCGAAGCCAGGCGAGGCAGGAGCTCCTCGAACAGGATCCTCGTCTCCAGGCGTGCCAGGTGAGCCCCCAGGCAGAAATGCGGACCGCCCGGCCCGAACGTGATGTGGTCGTTCGGCCATCGGGTCACGTCGAACAGGTACGGATCGGGGAAGACCTCCTCGTCGCGGTTCGCGCTGATGTACCACGTGACCACCTTGTCGCCGGCCTTGATCTGCTGCCCACGGAGCTCGACGTCGCGCGTGGCCGTGCGACGGAAGTGATAGACCGGCGTGGCCCACCGGAGGAGCTCCTCGGTCGCCCGCGAGATCAGCGACGGATCGTCCTTCAGCAGCTGGAGCTGTTCGGGGTTCTGCATCAACGCGAGCATCCCCGAGGTGATGGTGTGCCGCGTGGTCTCGTTGCCCGCGATCATCAGCAGCGAGAAGTAGTTGTGGAAGTCGTGGTCGTTCAGGAGGCCTTCGTCCTGCGCCACGGTGAGCGCCGAGATCACGTCGTCGGTGGGCTCGCGCTGGCGGAGCTCCTTCTGGCGGTCGGCGTAGGCCCAAACCTCGTAGGCCGCTGGGGAGCGGAACGGAAGCAGCCGGTACGCCTCGGTGTCGACCTGGTCGGGCACCGCGTCGGAGAGCTCGGGGTCCTGGTTCGCGATCATCTTGTCGCCCCAGCGGATCAGTTCCGGCGCGTCCTCCTGCGGAACGGTGAAGATCGAGCAGAGGAATCGGATCGGCAGCTCGCGGCTGATCTCGGATACGAAATCGAACCGCTCCTTGGGAAGTGCACGATCCAGGACGCTGCGAGCGACGTCGCGGATGAAGTCCTCGTAGACACCGACACCGCGCGCCGAGAACTTCTTCGTGCAGATCTTGCGGAGAGCGGTGTGGCGAGGCGGATCCATCTCGAGCATCGTCTTGCGGACTTGGAGCTGCTCGTCGTCGAGCTCCTCGAGCGCCACCGCTCCGGTCTCCGACGAGTAGGTCCGCCAATCCATGTGGATCGCGGTGAGGTCGTCGTAACGAGTGACCGCCCAGAAGCCCTTGTTCGGCGCCGGCTCTTCGTGCCACGTCACCGGGCGCTCGTGCCGCAGCTCGTCGAACCACTCGAACGGCACCCGCTCGACGTAGTTGTCCGGGTTCACCAGGTCGATCCGATCGAGCGTCGTACCCATGTTCCTCCTACGGCGTTCGGCTCAGAGGTGGAGAGATATTTTGCTACCGAACGACCTGAACCGGCAAGCTCACTGAGCCGGCTCCCAGCGACGGGGATCGAACGCGAGACCTCCGACATCGACCACCGTGGCCCCGCCGTCGACGACCAGTGCGGCTCCGGTGATGAACGACGAGTCTGCCGATGCCAGGAACACGCAGCAGGTGGCGATCTCATCCGGCCCGGCTGCCCGACGCAGCGGAACGTTGGATGTTGCTTCCACGTAGGCCTGCTCGCGCGACAGGCCGTCGCGCGAGGCGAGCTCATCCATCGCGCGGTCGGCCATGGGTGTCTGGACCCATCCGGGAAGGATCGCGTTCGCCCGCACGCCGAGCGGTCCGTAGTCGACGGCCAGCGAGCGCATCAGCCCCAGGAGCCCGGTCTTCGAGGCCGAGTAGGATGCGCTGTCGGTTCCGCCTACGATCGCGCCGATCGACGACACCAAGACGATGGCGCCTCCCCCGCGATCGATCAGGTGGGGGAGCGCGGCCCGGACCAGTGAGAACTGGCCGGTGAGGTTCGTCTCGATCGTTCGACGCCATTGCTCGTCGGTCGTCTCGGCCGCCGACCCGCCCAAGCCGATCCCGGCGTTCGCCACGACGATGTCCAGCCCGCCGAAGGTCGAGACCGCTGCGCCGACCGCCTGGGCCGCGTGAGCGGGATCGGCGATGTCGCCCGCGACCGCCACCCCAGCGCACTCCGAAGCCACGGCTTGGATGGGCTCCGAGCGCCTGCCCGTCACGACGACCGACGCGCCCTCACGCGCGAGCAGTCGCGCCGTGGCGGCGCCGATCCCCGTGCCTCCGCCGCTGACGATCGCCACCTTGCCCTCGAGCCGCATCGCCCCTCCCGTCGGGTGCGGCATAGTGTCTCGCATCGGCGCGAAGCAGGAGGACCGATGACCAACATGAAGCCGCTCCGACGGGAGGAGCATCCGGAGCTCGAGGAGCTCTTCCGGATCTACGACGACACGCTCTCATTCGTGCCCAACAGTCTCTTCACGATGGCACGGCGGCCAGAGATCCTCCACGCGTTCAGTGAGCTCATCACGCAGATCTGGAGAACCGGGACGCTTCCCACGTACCTGAAGCCGCTGATCGGGATCGTCTCGAGCGTCGCTGCGGGCTGCCGGTACTGCCAGGCGCACGAAGCCGTCGACGCGAAGATGCGCGGCGTGAACGATGAGAAGATCACCGCGATCTGGGACTTCGAGCGCTCACCGCTCTATAACGACGGGGAGCGAGCAGCTCTTCGGTTCGCCCGTGATGCATCCCTGGTTCCCAACGAAGTCACGCCAGCTTCGTTCGAGGAGCTCCGACGCCACTGGGATGACGGTCAGATCGTCGAGATGCTCTCCGTGATCGGTCTCTTCGGATTCCTGAATCGTTGGAACGACACGATGGCGACCGACCTCGAGGAGATCCCGCTCGCGTTCGCCGCCGAACGGTATGGCGATCGATGGGAAGCGGGAAAGCACGATACGGAGGACCGAGCCTAAGGTCGGCGCTGCCAGCCCACGATCGCAGGGGCGCTTGCGGCCGACCCCAGCTCCTGCAGCCCCCATGCATCCTCGATCAGCTTCAGGACCGAGTAGTGGTCCACGCTGGTGGAGATCGTCACCCGCAAGCCGGCGCCAGGACCCGTGATGAGACCGGCGATGTGTCCTCCGGCGGCCTGCCCGCTGCAGCAGCCCGCGGACGTGGTGCCCTCGTCGAACAGCACGATGAGGATGCCGTTCGTTCCCAGTCCGGCCACGATCTTCGGTACCCACGAGCTGAGGAAGGCATCCCCGGTTGCCACGGAACAGTTGTGCATGTCGTGGCAGAGGTCCGGCGTGATCCACGCGTATCGCGGCAGCGCGTTCGCGGCGAGATCGGTACTCAGCTGACCGAGCGGCACGACGTTGCGGCAACGGCGGTGGCTGTTCCGGATGTCGTCGTAGTACATGAAGGGGTCGTGCTTCAGCGCGTAGGTGCCGGCGAACGGGACGGTGGAGCACGCTCCCGGGATCGCCTCCATGTAGGCCTTCCACGAGATCCCGGCGTGCGCCAGCTGATCCACGATGTTCGGCGCCGAGACGAAGCACGTCGTGCAGTCCGACGTGATCCCTTGCGTACCGCCGGAGGTCAGCGCGAGGTAGTTGGGCAGGCTCGGATGCGTCGTGGCGTAGAGCCCGGTCAGGTTCACCGAGGCGCGCGCCAGAGAGCGGAAGTACGGTGCTGCCGAATGGTGGCCCATGATGTCGCCGACCTCGTGGTTCTCCATGACCAGGACGACGATGTGCGACGGACCTGCCAGCGGCGTTGTGCGCGCGGGAGGGATCATGGCCGCGGCGGGTTGGCCGCCGAGCAGGACGAGCGTCAGCGCGGCGAGGACGCGGGTCCGGCGGGTCGCGATCAGTGGAACGGCATGTAATAGTCGATCTCCCATGGGGTCACCTCGATCGTCTCGGGGTCGGCGCCCGAAGCGATGTACCGTTCCCACTCGGCCCGCTTCAGGATCGTGAAGGCCTCTACCATCTCACGACCGAGGGAATCCACCAGCTCGTCGTCGGCGGCCAAGGCGTTGAGAGCGGCATCCAGGTTGGGTGGGATGCGGGAATCTGTGTTCGGTGCCTCGCCCGGCGGCTGGGGCGGCGGCAGCTCCAGCTCGTGTTCGACACCCAGCCGGGCCGCGTGCAAGATGGCCGCGGCAGCGAGGTACGGATTCGCGGCGGCGTCGGACGTGCGTTGCTCGATGCGCGTTCCCTGACCGCGTGTCGGGGGTATCCGTACGCCGACGCTCCGGTCGTCGTGTCCCCAGTTCGCCCAGTAGCCATTCAGCATGTCCGGCTGCAGACGCTTGTACGCGTTCACGTGCGGAGCCAAGATCGCGGCCATTCCTTCGTGATGGGCGAGCAATCCCGCCACGCACTTGCGCGTCAGGTCCGACAACCCTTCGGGATCGTTCGGATCGTGGAACGCGTTCGACCCGTCCTTCTGACGGAACGAGAAGTTCACGTGGAGGCCGCTCCCGCCCCGATCGCCGAGCGGTCGACCGAGGAAGGTCGCGAGCTTGCCGTGCCGCTCGCAGATCTCGCGCACCAGGAGCTTGAACAGGAACGCCTCGTCGGCCGCGGGGATCGCGTCGGCGTACTTGATGTTCACCTCGTAGGCGGCGTTGTCGTACTCGCTGCACCAACCCTCGACCGGGAATCCACACGTCATGGCGGTGTCGACGAGCTCGTCGATCACGCCCGTGGGGTCGACCGACATGCCGGTGCCGTAGACGCGGTGCGACGGGACCGCCACCGGTCGCCATCCACCGGCATCGGGCTCCAACAGGTAGAACTCGAGCTCGAACGCGATCTGGGGTTCCAGGCCCATCTTCCGCCACGGCTCGACGGCCTGACGCAGAACGTGGCGCGGGTCCCACGGCGCCGGCTCCCCGTACAGCTCGACGTCGGCGACGCCGACGACGGTGTTCGGCTCCCAGCCGCGATGGAGGGAGTCGCGGTCGAGCGTGGCCTCGACATCGTGCAGCCCGACGTCGAACTGCGTCCGTGGGATCGCGAGGATCTCTTTGTCGTGCGTGAGCGGATAGACCCCGACGCAGAAGGCCGCGATGCCCTCGGCAGCCTTTTCCCCGTAGAGGTACTCGCCGCGTTCCAGGCCATGGAGATCGGGGTAGAGGAGCCGGAGTCGCTTGCCTTGGGTGTCCATCGAGCCTCCTCGCCATGGAACGAACGCTGGATGACCGTGCGGACGATAGCCCGCGATCCTCGCCTTGCACACCCCGATAGTTCGGGCCCAAAATACCCCATCCGCGCGCCCCCACGGGAGGGGATCCTGTGACGTTCGGCGAGTCGATCACGCTCGAGGAGCTGGAGCGCGATCCCTATCCGATCTATGCGCGGCTGCGCGACGAGGAGCCGGTCTCCTGGGTTCCCGCGGTGCAACTCTGGCTGGTGACCCGCCACGACGATGTCCGAGCGGTCGACCTCTCACCCGAGGTGTTCACCGGGGAGACCGATCCGTCCACGCTGAACCGGACCATGGGCAAGAACATGCTCGGCTCGGAAGGGGCCGATCAAGAACGCGTCCGGCGCATCACCGAGATCCCTTTCCGGCCTCGCGATGTGGAGGAACGGACGCAGGGGATGATCCCGAAGCTCGCCCATGAGCTCGTCGACGGGTTCATCGACCGAGGAGAGGTCGACCTCTTCACCGAGTACGCCGACCCCATGTCGGTTCGGTCGCTCCAGTTCATGCTCGGGCTGGACGAGGTGCCCTGGCAGGATCTCTTGCATTGGAACGAGGGGATGATGCCCGGCCTGGCGAACTTCGAAGGCGATGCCGAGAAGCAAGCGCCGGCCGATGAGGCGAGTGCCGGGTTGGGTCACGCGATCGAGCGGGTCATGGAACGGCTGCGCGACGAGCCCGACGGTTCGGTGCTGTCGTGGATGCTTCACCACGACGCCGGTGGCGACCGGATGACGCACGAAGAGATCGTCGCGAACACCAAGCTGATGTTGTCCGGCGGATTGCAGGAGCCTCGCGACTTGATCGCGCTCACGGTATGGGCGCTTGGCTCGAATCGGTCGCAGCTCGATGAGGTGCGCGGCGATCGCTCGTTGGCAAAGGCCGCGGTGGAAGAGACGCTGCGCTGGGCAGGCCCGGTGGGCACGTCGACCCGGCAGACGACGCGGGTGACCGAGCTGGCCGGCGTCTCGTTGGAGCAGGGTGCGTTGATCGGAGCCGTCCTGTCGTCGGCGAACCGCGATCCGCGACGCTTCACCGATCCGGACCGGTTCGACATCCACCGCAAGGAGGGCGCGCACCTCGCGTTCGCGATCGGGAGCCATTTCTGCCTGGGAGCGTGGTTCGGACGGCATCTCGCGCGCGTCTCGCTCGACATCCTGATCGACCGCCTGCCGAACCTGCGACTCGATCCCGACCGGCCGGTGACCCTGTCCGGCTGGGAGTTCCGAGCGCCCGATTCCACGTGGGTAAGGTGGGACGCCGCGTGACCGGACGCCGTCCGGCACGGGCCGAAACGGTCGGGAGCCTGCTCCGTCCACCTGCGCTCAAGGCTGCTATGGAGGCCTTCTACGAACCCGGTCACTCGGCTGTCCTCGAGGAGGAGCGTGCCAAAGATCGCGGCGAGCTGCGAACGCGGGAGGACGACGCGATCCTCGCGGCGGTCCAGCGGCAGATCGACTGCGGGCTCGACGTGGTGACCGATGGGGAGTTCCGCCGGTGGATGTATCTGAACTCGTTCTACGACGCGGTTGAAGGTGTGCGGACCGGCAAGACGATCGACGCATTCCGCAATGCTCGAGGCGAAACCATGCTCCTGAATGTTCACGAGATCGTGGGTCGGCTGCGCCCGATCGACTCACCGGCGGCGCGGGAGGCCGCGTTCATGTCCGAGGCGTCCGGCGGCCATCCGTTCAAGGTGACCTTCCCGGCGGCCTCGCTCTTCACGCACCCGCTCACCACGGTGACCGGTCCCGACGGGAGCGGATACGAGGACGTCGATGCCTTCGTGGAGCACGCGATCCAGATCGAGCGCGGCTTGGTGGCCGACGCGATCGGGGCCGGTGCCAGATACATCCAATTCGACTTCCCGCTCTACCCGAACCTGGTGGATCCGGCTTGGATCGAGCGGTTCGAGGCCGCGGGTCACGGGGTGTCCGGCCTCGTCGAGAAGGCGATCGCCGCCGACACCGCCGTGCTTCAGGGGATCCCCGACGACGTCACGGTCGGTTTGCACATCTGCCGCGGCAACTTCCGCTCGTCGTGGATGTGCGAGGGCTCGCTTGAGCCGATCGCGGAGCGGATCTTCGGCGAGCTGCCGTACGACGCCTTCCTCGTGGAATGGGACGACCAAGGCCGCGACGGCGGGTTCGAGCCCGTTCGGTTCCTTCGCAGCGGTTCGGTCATGGTGATGGGCATCGTGTCGTCGAAGATCCGCGAGCTGGAAAACGAGGAGGACCTGATACGTCGCTTGGAAGAGGCCGCGAAGATCGCCGGCGGGATGGAACGGCTGGCCATCAGTCCGCAATGCGGCTTCGCGAGCGTGATGATCGGCAACGAAACCGACGAAGACGTCCAGTGGCGAAAGCTCGAGCTGGTCGGACGAGTCGCGGATCGCCTCTGGGGGACTCGATGATCGGATCGTCCTTCGACATGCTCAGATGGGTTTGCGGCGTGGATGACTACAAACAAGGTTGGCTCATTGAGATCGGGGGCTCTGTTGTCGTTGGGCTGGGTTCGCTCGTGCTCGGCTTGGCGTTTCGAGCGGCCCCACTCTTGACGGTTCTCGGAACTATCCTCCTCGTTCTACTCGTCGGTGCTTCGCTCTTCGTGTTGCTGTTCCGACGACAAGACTCGGGGCTCAGTCGCCGCTGGCTCGCAGTCCACGTTGTCGTCATCATGGCGATCTCAATGGGAGCAGCCCTTGTCATCTGGGTCGCCTACTTCTCCAATCTGTTTGCGTAGTGCGGGGAGTTAGGTCTGACATGAGGGTCCTCGTCCTGAAGCCGCATCCGCTCTCGCTCGGCGGTCATGTGGGCGATGCGATGGTCGAACGCGGTGCGGAGCTGGTCGATCATGTGCTGTCGGAAGATCACACGCAGCGATCCCTCGACGGGTTCGACGCCATGATCGTGATGGGCGCGCCGTGGTCGGTCTACGGCGACGAGGTCGCGCCGTGGATCGAGGACGCCCTCGAAGCTATCCGGGACGCGGTGGCTCGGGACGTCCCGATCCTGGGGATCTGCTTCGGCGCCCAAGCGTTCGCGCAGGCGATGGGCGGACGCGCGCGGCAGGCCGATGACCATGAGGTCGGCTGGCGAACGGTGCAGACGACCGACCCGAAGACTGTTCCTGAAGGACCGTGGTTCATGTGGCACGGGGACACCTTCGATCTGCCGCCGGGCGCGACGGCCGTGGCAAGCACGCCGGTCGGCGTGCAGGCGTTCACGATGGGACCGCACATCTGCGTGCAGTTCCACCCGGAGGCGACGCCCGAGATGATCGAGAACTGGCTCGCGCACAGCGACGAGGACTTCCGTCGCGCCGGCATCGATCAAGCAGATGTTCTGGAGGAGACGCGTAAACGCGAGCCGGAGGCCAAAGTGCGCGCCGCGGCGCTGGTCGATCGATTCCTCAACGGATCGGGCGGCTAAGCCACCGGTCGATCAGGCGCCAGCCGGCGCGCTACCTCCACCTGTCCGCAGAGCGCCTCGCCCAACCGGTCCGTGAGCGACTGCACGTCGGGTCGATGTTTCGCGTCGCCGTCGGCCAGGATCGGCGGGCCGAAGGCGATCCCGACGGCCGGGCGGTAGGGGGGCTCGAAGTGGAGGCCGGCCTTCGGGTAGCGTCGCTGCGGCCCCCACAACCCCACGGGGATCACGGGGCATCCGGCCAAGAGCGCGATCCGGGCGGGTCCCTTCTGGATCGGAAGGAGCTCCTCGCCGGTTCCCACCGTGCCCTCGGGAGCGATCCCACCGAGCCAGCCGTCACGGATGAGAGCCGCCATCTCCTCGAGCGGATCCCATGCGCCCGCGCCGCGACGGATCGGGATCTGTCGAAGCCCGTGGAGAGCCCGGCCCATCATCGGCCGCTCGAAGTCCTCGGAGAGCGCGAAGCACCGGACGATCCGGTCCTTCCGCAACACGGGGATGGCCACGAAGATCGCATCGATCACGCTCACGTGGTTGTACGCGAGGAGCGCGCCACCGCTTCGCGGGATGTGCTGCGCGCCCGAGACCCTGAGCTTGAACGACGCTCGCGCGATCGAGCCGATCGTGCCGTTGGCGACCATCCACCAGGTGTCGAGTTCGCGCGGCATCATGGCTGATCCCGGCGCGGCGGTCGGATCCCCCGGAACTCCCAATCGCCGCCGAACGCGGTCGAGATGACCTCTTCGGACTCACTCGGCTGCGCGCCGACGTCCTCGAGGACCGGCACCGAGCCCTCGACGATCGGGTTCCGGAGTGTGCCGAGCCCATCGACCTCGACCTCTACGACGTCCCCCGGCTGCACGGGGCGTGAGTTCGCCGGCGTGCCGGACAGGAGGACATCGCCGGGGCGCAGCGTGATGGTGCGCGCGATGTCCGCCACCAGATAGTGCATGTCCCAGATCATCTCGTCGGTGTTCCCGTCCTGGACCACGTCGCCATTCACGCGCGTCTGGATGTGCCTTGCGTGGAAGTCCCAGTCGGCGACGAGGCCCGGGCCTAGGGGACAGAGCGTGTCGGAACCCTTCACCCGGAGCATCGATCCGGCGTCCGTGTCGCGGAAGTCGTGCAGCCCGTAGTCGTTCGCGACCGTGTAGCCGAGGATGTGGCCGGCGGCCTCTTCGGGCGAGATGTGCGTGGTCTCGGAGCCGATGACGATCGCGATCTCGCCCTCGTAGTTGAGGTACTTGCACCGAGGGGGGCGAACGACCTCGCCGCCGTGCGCGTTCAGCGCCGTGATCGGCTTGTGGAAGTACGTAGGAGCGGCGCCGAGCTTGATGCCGAATTCCGCGCGCCGGCTCTCGTAGTTCAGGTGAACGCAGACGATCTTCGAGGGTTCCACCGGAGGCAGGTGCCGCGCTTCGTCGAGGCCCATACGGCGGCCGTCCGGGGCCACCAGCTCGTCGCCGTCGCGCGTAACGGTGACCGTCTCGCCGTCGATCAGGATCCGTCGGGTCTCCATGCGGTCGCTAGGATAGGCGCGCGATGTCGGAGCTGAAGGGGTTCATGGTTCCCCGAACGCCGGAGGGGCGGGCGTCGATCGTGCCGGCCCCTCCTTGGCACTACTCGGGCGACGTGCTCACGATCGAATACCGGGCCGAACCCGCGAAGGTCGCGGCGCTGTTGCCCGACGGCGTCCAGCTGGCCGACGACGATCCGGGAGCCGTCGCGATCATCTGGGCGGATTGGCAATCCTGCAGCGAGAGCGGGAGGGAGCTCCTGGATCCCGTGCGATCGCAATACAAGGAGTGCTTCGTGGTCGTGCGCTGCAAGTGGGGGGACGAGCACTATTCGCGCTGCGTCTACATCTGGGTGGACAAGGACTTCGCGCTCGCGCGGGGTTGGTACCAAGGGTATCCGAAGAAGCTGGGTTCTATCTGGATGACCCGGCCGGTCACGGTGGGGAAGGGCGGACCGCGGCTCGAGGCCGGCGGGCGATTCGGCGCCACGTTGCAGGCGAACGACCGACGGCTCGCAGAGGCATCGCTCACGCTCATCGGCACTTCGGTGAGCGGAGGCTTCGTGAACGCGCTGCCCATGCTCCACTCGCGGTTCATGCCCTCGATCGACCCATCGCAGCCCGACGCGCTGAACGAGCTCGTCACGATGCGATCGCAGGACGTCGACCTCGGCCCCGTCTACGCCGGCATACCGACGGTGGAGCTGTTCGAGGCGCCGGGGGACGAGCTCGCGGCGCTCCAGCCGTACGAGATGATCGCAGGATACTGGCGACAGGTCGGCGCGACGTTCAGCGGCGGTACCAAGCTCACATGAGGCTCGTCCGGTTCCGCTTCGGGGATCGCATCGCGACGGGCGCGATCGACGACGGCTCCCAGGACATCCGGATCCTGCAGGGAACGTTCTTCGAGGACCCGATCCCGACGGGGGAGCAGGTGCCGCTCGACGACGTGCGGTTGCTGGCGCCGGTGCTCCCGTCCAAGCTCGTGTGCGTCGGGAAGAACTACGCCGCGCACGCGGCCGAGTTCGGGATGGAGGTGCCCGAGGAGCCGCTGCTCTTCCTCAAGCCATCGACCGCCGTGATCGGCCCCGGTGACCCGATCCAACTCTTGCCGATCAGCACGCGTGTCGACTACGAGGGGGAGCTCGCGGTCGTGATCGGCCGGCTCGCGCGCAACGTGCGCGCCGAGGACGCCTTCAAGTACATCCTGGGCTACACGTGCGCGAACGACGTGACGCTCCGCGACCTCCAGCACACGAACGACCAGTGGGCGCGCGCGAAGGGGTTCGACGGCTCGTGTCCGCTCGGACCGTGGGTCGAGACCGTGCTCGACCCGAACGACATCCGGATCGAGACGCGATTGAACGGCGAGATCCGTCAGGCCGCGCAGACCTCGGACATGGTGTTCGGCGTGGCCGAGCTGATCGAGTACATCACCGAGTTCATGACGCTGCTGCCGGGCGACGTGTTGCTGACCGGAACGCCCGAAGGCGTGGGCCGGCTGGCGAAGGGCGACGTCGTCGAGGTCGAGGTCGACGGTATCGGGGCACTCCAGAATCCCGTGGTGTCCTGACGTGGGAGACGCCGTCCGCTGCCGGTTCGCGCCCGCGCCGAGCGGTTCGATCCACGTCGGCAACGCGCGATCCGCGCTCTTCAGCTGGTTGTTCGCGCGGCATCACGGTGGGGCGTTCGTGCTCCGGGTCGAGGATACGGACACCAGCCGCGTGAGCGAGGAGGCGTTCCACGGCGTCGTGGATTCGCTCCATTGGCTCGGCTTGGATTGGGACGAGGGCCCCGACGTCGGCGGTCCCCACGCGCCCTACCGGCAGTCGCAGCGCGGCGAGGTCTACCGGGAGCACGTCGACCGGCTGGTCGCGGACGGGAACGGCTATCGCTGCTACTGCACGGCCGAGGAGTTGGAGGAGCGCCGGAAGTTCGCGACCGCCCACAACGAGTCGCAGGGGTACGACGGCCGCTGTCGCACGTTGACGACCGACGAGCGTGCGGCGTTCGAAGCGGAGGGACGACCGTTCGCGATCCGGTTCGCGATGCCGGATCGCGAGTGGGTCGTGCACGACCTGGTGAAGGGCGAGGTGCGTTTCCCGGCCGGGCAGCTCCGAGACTTCGTTCTGGTTCGTTCCGATGGCACGCCGGTGTTCCTGCTGGCGGTTGCCGTCGACGACATGCTCATGGGCATCACCCACGTCGTGCGCGGCGACGATCTGCTGGCGAGCGCACCGCGGAACGCCGCGGTGATCGAGGCGCTCGGTGGAACCGCTCCCGTCTACGCCCACCTGCCGCAGGTCTTCGACATGGATGGCAAGCCGTTGTCGAAGCGACACGGATCCACCTCGGTCGAAGCTTTCCGCGAGCTGGGCTTCCTGCCCGAGTCGCTGATGAACTACCTCGCGCTCCTCGGCTGGTCGAAGGACGAGTCGACGACCTTCCTGTCGCGAGACGAGCTGATCGCAGCGTTCGACCTGTCTCGGGTATCGAGCAATCCCGCGGCGTTCGACACGCAGAAGCTCGAGTGGATGAACAACCACTACATCCAGTCACTCGACGACGACGAGCTTGCGGCGCGGTGCATGCATTTCCTGGCGGGCGCGGGGCTGCTTCCGGATCCGGTCACGTTGCGCGCCGCCATGCCGATCGTCCGCGAGCGCATGAAGACGCTCACCGAGTCGGTCGAGCTCCTGCGGTTCCTGTTCAGCGACGACGTCGAGCCGAACGACAAGGCCGCGGCGTTGATCGAGGAGGCGCCCGATGGGTATCTCTCGCGGGCGGCCGATGCGTTCTCCGTGCTCGACCCGTGGACCCATGACACGATCCTGGCGGCGCTGGATGAGCTCGCCGCCTCCGCGGACCTCAACCGCACGAAGGGCTGGCAACCGGTGCGGGCTGCCGCGACCGGATCGAACGTTTCGCCACCGCTGCCGGAGTCGTTGGAGCTCCTCGGGCGCGAGGCCACGGTCGCTCGCCTTCGATCCGCAGCAAGATGAAGCGGGCGCTCGGCGTCCTCGCGGTCGCCGCAGCGCTCGCCGGCACGTTCGCCACACCGGTCGCTCATTCGGTACCGCTCGCGTGGTCTCGTGACGCTCGGCCACCGATCGTGTGGCGTCCGATCCCGTTCGGTCACGATCGCCGGATGGAGATGGGCGCGTACTCTCGTCGCCACTACGCCACGTGGACCTGGCGCTTGCATGACCCGCGCGTGATCGTCGAGCACTACACGGACGGCACGACGTTCGCCGGCGCGTGGGCCACCTTCGCGGCGAACAGCGTGCACCTGGGCGAGCTGCCTGGTGTTTGCGCGCACTTCGTGATCGACACCGACGGCACGATCTATCAACTGGTCAACCTGCACGTGCGCTGCCGCCACGCCATCGGCATGAACTGGACCGCGATCGGCATCGAGCATGTGGGGACGAGCGACCAGCAGATCCTGTCGAACCCGGCGATGATGCGCTCCTCGCTCCTGCTCACGTTGTGGTTGATGGATCGGTTCGGGATCCAGGTCCGCAACGTGATCGGTCACGCCGAGACCCTGATGAGCCCCTACCACCACGAGCTCTACCCTTCGTGGCGCTGCCAAACGCATGCCGATTGGCAACACGCGGACATGCAGGTGTACCGGCAGCGCCTGAGGGGACTCGCGAACCACGCCGGCGTGCCCCTCGGGCCACCGCCTGCCTGGGTCGATCCACATTGCTAGCAGCCTGAGCGAACGAGCGGTCTTTCGTTCTCGCCCGTTCGGGCGATGCGCGGGATATTGCTCCCGACTACCATGCGCCCGTGCGCCTTCTGCGGTCGCGTGACTTCCGCTTTCTGGTCGTGTCGAACGGGCTGTCCTCGCTCGGCGACGAGCTCGCTCTCGTCGCGTTGACCATCAAGGTCTTCGACATCAGTCACTCCGGCATCGCGGTTTCGGCCGTCCTGCTCGCGGGGATCGTGCCGCTCGTGCTGTTCTCTCCGCTCGCCGGTTCTATCGTGGATCGCACCGAGAGCACCGGCACGCTCGCCATCGCCTCGGCGATGCAAGCGGGTCTTGCGGTCGGGCTCGCGTTCGTTCATCCCGTCTGGGCGATCGTCGCGCTGTCGTTCCTGTTGGGATCCGTCGCTTCGGTGGCTTCGCCGGCGGTGTTCGCGATCATGCCGATGGTCGTCGACGAGGAGGACCTCACGGAGGCGAACGCCAACATGGAGACCGCCCGCTACATCGGGATGGTCGCCGGTCCGATCATCGCGGGGGGCCTCGCCGCCGCCACGGGGAAGTCAGACGCGGCGTTGCTGGTCGATGCGATCACATTCCTCGTGATCACTTCGGCCGCCGCGTCGCTCGCGATCCGTCGCCCTCCCGATCCGACCGAACATGGACGACGCCAGAAAGGGGAGGCCAGGAGAGGGTTCTCGTTCCTCGCGCACGATCGCGTCCTCCTCATCGCGGTCGTCGCCATCGCGGCGACGGTGCTGTTCGCGGCGATGGACAACGTGGCCGAAGTGTTCTTCGCCCGCAACGTCTTAAACGCCGGGAACTGGGGGTACGGAGCGCTCGCCGCCGTCTGGTTGGCCGGGATGGTCGTCGGCGCCGCCGTCATCGCTCGACGGCTGCCAGAGGCTCGATTGGCACCCGCCATCCTCGTCGCCTCGTTCGGTGGGGGTGTCGCGGTAGCGATCGCGGCCGTGTTCCCGGCGGTCGCGCTTGCTCTCAGCATGTTCGCTTTGGGAGGTGTCGCGAACGGAGTGGTGACCGTTTCTATGAGGAGCTTGCTCCATCACCGCGTGCCCGACCAACTCCGCGGCCGGGTGTACTCCGCCTACTTCGGGGTTGTGATGGCCGGTCAACTCGGTGCGACGGCGCTCGGAGGGGTGCTCGTCGCCTTGTTGCATTCGCGTGCCGTACTGCTGATCGGAGGCCTCGGCGGGGCGGTGGTCGGCCTGATCGGCCTGGTGTTCTTCGGCGCACTCCCGTCTTCGGCGCGTGCGTCCAACGTCGTGATCGTTCCCGAGACCGAGCCTGTCGAGCGGCGATTGGTCGTGGTCCGCGACCTCATGCCGCAAGAAGATACAGCAGAGGACACAGAAGAAGAATTGGCGGACGAACCTGTGGAGGTGCTTCCCTCGGTGGAGCCGTCGTCCTAGCATCCCGATGACGGCCCATCTGCACGACGGCACACCTTGGGGAAGGGGGCCAGATGGCGAAGTTGCTGAACCTGCCGGAGCGCAAGGATGTCGACGGCAACTGGCACCAGGTGATGCGCGACGTCTGCTACTGGTGCGGATGCCGATACCTCTACGCGGAGGACGATCGCGACCTCGTGTGGGAACCCGGGCGCGAGCGGCAGAAGGGCTGCTCCGATGACGAGTGCGAGTGCCACATCTCCGCGGTGGTCGGCCAGCACCGCGACTGAACATCGCACTGCTTTGCGCTCAGCCTTCGGCCTCCTGTCGCAACGATCGACCGCTGCGAACGATCCGACCGAGCCACACGCCGGCAAGGAGCGACGTGAGGACCGCGAGCATAACGAGCGAGGAGTAGAAGGACTCGCTGATGATCTTCGCGTCCAGCGCGATCGATGCGAGCACGATCCCCGGCCCGCCCCGGGCGTTCAACCCAACCGCGAGGTTGCGGGCAGCGTCCTTCCCCTCGCCTCCGAGCCGAGCTCCCGCGTAGACCGAGAGGGACTTCACCACGCAGGCGAACACGAAGAAGGGCACGAAGAAGAGCAGGCTGAAATGGTTCAGGAGGTCGAGCCGGAGCCCCACGATCGCGAAATAGACGGGGATGAAGAACGCGAACGAGAACTCCTTGATGCTCTCTCGGGCCTTCGCTGCACCCTCACCGGTTGAGGTCGAGACGACGAGACCGGCCACGAACGCGCCGAAGAGCGGGACGACGCCGAGCCACATCGCGAGCGAGGAGAGACCCAACATGAACACGATCTGGAACGCGATCGGGCTCCCGCGCTTCACGGGGTTGTACTTGTGCAGGAGTCGCTTGTAGACCCATGGTCCCAGCGAAAGGAACGCGATCAGGAACCCGAGCTCGGCGACGATGTGGTAGACGACGTTCCCCGTGCTCCCCGGAGAGATGCCGAGCTTGACGGGAAGCCCCCAGGTGTCCGCGGGTCCCTTGGACACGAGCCCGAGGGCGATCGCCAGCAGGACGTAGAGCACGACGTCTTCCACGACAGCCACGCCGAGCACGATCCGCGCGAAGGCAAACTCCAGTATCCCGAGGTCGAACATGATCCGTGAGATCACCGGGATGCTCGTGATCGCGATCGCGGCGCTGAACACGATGATGAATGCTGCGTCTGTCGATGCCGGCCCGTGCAGGCTCCGGAGATGGAGCACCGCGCCCGCCAGGAGCCCAGCCCCGAACGGCACGAGCATCCCGACCACGCTGATCCATCCGACCGCCTTGCGTTCCTCGCGATGGAAGAAGCCGCGGATCTCGGCACCGGCGCAGAACATCAACAGCAGGAGTCCCAACTGGTACATGGCATCGAGGGCGAGCGGCGCGGATCCGGCGGAGGGAAACGCGGCGGCCTGAGCCGAGGGCGCGATCGCTCCGAAGAGGGTCGGTCCGAGCAGGAGACCGCCGACGATCTCGCCGATCACTCTCGGCTGGTGGAAGTGGGTCATGAGGTAGCCGCAGCCGTGGGCGGCTGCCAGGAGCAGACCGAGCGCGAGCAGGACGTGCGCGAGTTCCGGGGCGCTGAGTGTCATCGGTGAGGGCCCAGGATATCGGCGATCCGGCGACGTTCCGGGTTGCGCGCCTGCGATCTCTGGGTAGTCCCAACGGGGTTCGAACCCGTGTCTCCACCTTGAGAGGGTGGTGTCCTAGGCCACTAGACGATGGGACCGCTTGCGGTTCTACGCGCAGGTTCGACCTCCGGCTCCAGAAATGTCCGCGCTCATGATCACCCGATCTTGATCACGCAGGAAGCCATCTGGGTCGCCGATGAGTGTATCCAACGCTGCCGCGGCATCTGATGAAGCCGTGGGATCAAAGGGGTGAGACCTTCGAGCTCGGCTACCTACTCCGCTGGAGTCTCACTTCGATCCGGATGGTCGTGCGCCACTCATGAAAAGACAACTTCCCCCTGCGTTGATCGCAGGATGCGGTCGAGCGACGTCGGCCGGGATAGGGAGCCCTTGGCGCCCCACCCCGGCCCTCGGCCGTGAGAGGGTCCGATCTCAGGGTTGCAGCTGCATCATCACGTCGTTCCCGACGAACGGTGCCTGCACCTCTCCGCTTGACCGGTCGACAACGATGGTTCCGGTGCGCGACTCGCCCGGATGCAGCGCGCCGTCGATCACCGTGTTCAGCGTGAGACGGTTCCCGCTTCCGCGGATGCTGGTCACCCGCAGATCGCGCGTGAGCTCCTGGAACGCGATCGAGCTCATCGACTCAGGCGCGCCGGCGAACAACATCCTCCGGACGGCGCCGGTTCCTGATGCGAGGTCTACGGTCCCATCCAAGACGTAGGACGCGTATGCAGGGAGCGGCTGTTGAGGCAATCCGGTCACGGCCCGGAACGTCATCGTTCCGCTCTTGGTCTTCGACTCGATCAACCGGAGCGTTGCGAAGGTGCCGCTGCCCACCACCGCGGCCGCGGCCGTGCCGGCTCCCGCGAGCTTGAGGAAATCCCTCCTGTTGTAGTCGGTCATCCGTGCCACCCCTTCCTGGTCAGTGAGGGTTCCCTTGGTAGGGGAAGTCGGGGAGAAGGTCCGTGTGGTGTGAGGCCCCATCCCCGGTGACGGCACCGTTCGTGACGAGGTTCAGCGCGATGTCGATCACGTCGTCAGTCAGGTTGCGGCCGTTCAGGAACCCTCCAGCGTTCGAGAAGTCGTACGTGAGCAGATCGGGCAAAAGGATCTCAGCGATGGCCGTCGCCTCGCTCGCGGAGTGCCCGAACGACTCGAGCGTGGCGACGAAGCTCGTCTCGAACGTCGTCCGGTCTTTGTCGGGTGTGAGCGAATTGAAGATGTTCTTGTCGTCGCCGTGGTTGAAGACCGTGTTGATCGCCGGACGCCCCATGCGGTCGATCTGGGTCTTCTTCCCCGACACGGGCTGGATGCACCGAGACCAGATCCCGACATTCGGATCGGATCCGAGCGACGAGTTCGGAACCTCGAGCACGATCGCGAACACGTTCCTGTCGAGGAAGAAGTCGCTGCCAGTGAACTGGAAACCGTTCAGGAATCCGAGCAGATCGAAGAAGAACGGATCGCTGCGGATCCCGGCGAAGAAGCGGAACGGGAAGGCCGTCGTTACCAGCGCGTCGGAGCCGAAGGACACCGGAGCGTTGTTGATGACGACGTGACCCCCTGAACCAACGTTGAGCGCGTTGGTGCCCGTCTGCCGCCTGACCGTTGCTGTCTGACCGCCACCCTCGTTGTCGGTGAACCTGATGCGAAACGAGACGTCGGTCTTCGCGTCGCCGTTGTTGTCCACGTTGATCTGATACACGGCGTCGGTGTTGAACGCCGACGCGAGCGTCGGGGCGAGTGGATTCACGTTCATCATGAGGATCGTCTTGTTCGGATCCCCGGGCTTTTGGAACGCGTAGTTGTCGGTGATGTCGATGCTGGCATCCATGCCGGGCGACATCAGGCCGGGTGCGTCCAGGTGATCTGCCATGTGCTCACCTCCCTTGAAAGAGCCGACGGCGACCGTGCGGAACGCGCGAGCAGTGACGATGATCATCGGGGGCGCGACGCGCTCGGGGCCGTTGGAACGCGACGAATCGTGTGACCTAGTGTTCTCGCTATCGCATCCCTCCCCTCACCGGAGCCCCGCAACGGTTGTTTCGCCGGCGTTGGAGATACGCGGGCCAGAGCAGTTCGGATCACACCGATCGTCATCTCGTGCGAGGGGGGTTCATCGAGGGTGTTCGGATGAATCGCGGATGAGGGGCAGGGAAGCCCATCCCAGGGGAGGATCGCCAGTTGGAAGGTCGGCCCAGCGCTACCGCGATGACGTCAGCTCGACGATCTGCTGCACCCCGTAGGCCACCGCGACGATGGCAAGGAAGCTCCCCACCAGCAGCCGGAGTGTCCGCTCTTCGGTTCCGAGGGCGATCCTCGCTCCGATGCGCGCACCCGGGAGTGATCCCATCACCAGGAACAGCGCCGCCGCCCAATCCAGGTGGCCGAGCGCCGCGTGCACGATCGTTCCGGGGATCACCAGCACGACGACGGCGACGAGCGAGGTTCCCAGCGCTCGCTTCAACGGCATGCCGAGCATCCCGGCGAGCGCCGGCACGATCAGCGTTCCGCCCCCGATCCCGAGGAGACCCGACACCAGTCCGGCGCCCACGCCGACGAGCGCCAGAGCCCACCACCGTGTCGGTCGCTCGTCCGTGGGGGCCGACCGCGAACGTCCGCGAAGGATCTGGATCGACTGCCACACGAGCAGTAGCGCGGTGACGATCAGCAGCAGGCGAGCGTTGACGACCCGCGTCAGGAGCGCGCCCACCGCGGACGCCCCAGCGCCCGTGAGCGAGATCCACGCCGCCGCGCGGACGTCCACCTCTCCCGCTCGGTGGTACGTGAACGCACCCACCATCGCGGTCGGCAGGATCACCGGGAGCGGCGTGGCGACCGCGACGATCGGGGCCACCCCAGCAAGTGCCGAGAGACCCGGCGTCATCACGATGCCACCCCCGACGCCGAACAGGCCCGAAAGCAGCCCCGCGAGGAGCCCGACGAGCACGGTGAGGACCGTCTCCAGGTGGGTCACGCCGCCATCTTCCACGAACGCGGGAGGCGGGCGAAGCACCCAACCCTGGAGGTCGGGTGCTGTTCGCGTCAGCGGAGTGGCGTGGGGTACCCTTTCTCACAAGCATCCCCAACGCGAGGATCTTCCCATGGCGAGCGAAACACATGTTCCTTCCATCAGCCCTGCGACCTATGGGATGTCGGTCGGACGCTTCGCCAATCGAGAGCTGTCGTGGTTGGACTTCAACGCGCGCGTGCTGGTCCTCGCGGAGGACAACAGCCTGCCGCTGCTCGAGCGGGTTCGATTCCTGGCGATCTTCAGCAACAACCTCGACGAGTTCTTCCAGATCCGCGTCGCAGGTCTGAAGGAACAGCTCTCGGTGGGCTTGGCCGCGACCTCGCCTGATGGGATGACCGCTCGTGAGCAGCTCGATGCGATCAGCGAACGCGTTCGGTTGTTGAAGATCCGGCAGCACCAGATCTGGGCGAAGAGCGTTCGGCCGCGTTTGGATGCGGCCGGCATCAGCGTCGTGGAGTGGGAGGACCTGGGCGACGATGATCGCGTCCACCTCCGTCAGACGTTCGAGCGTCGCGTCTTCCCGATCCTCACACCTCTTTCTGTGGATCCCGCGCACCCGTTCCCCTACATCTCGGACCTGTCGTTGAACCTGGCGGTCGTGGTCCGCGATCCGTCGACCCATATCCGGCGGTTCGCGCGGGTGAAGGTGCCGCCGAACATCGTGCGGCTGCTGCCGCTGCCAGACGGCGAGCGCTTCATCCCGCAGGAGCAGGTGATCGCGGCGAACCTGGACCTGCTCTTCCCGGGTATGGAGATCCTTGCGGTGCACCCATTCCGCGTAACCAGGGACCTCGATCTCGATCTCGAGATCGACGAGGCGGACGACCTGCTGGCGGCGATCGAATCGATCCTTCGTCAACGCGAGCGTTCACCCGAGGCCGTGCGCCTGGAGATCCACCGCTCCATGCCGAAGGCCGTCCGTTCGCTGATCGAAGCGGAGCTGCACGTCGACCCGTCCGACGTCTTCGTCACGAAGTCGATCATGGGGCTGGGCGATCTGATGGAGCTCACGAAGCTCGACCGACCCGACCTGAAGTTCGACCGGTGGGTCGGGGTCACGCAGCCTCGCCTGCAGCCCGGCGCGAACGGTGTCACCGACATCTTCAGCGTGATCAGCGAAGGCGACGTCCTGGTGCACCACCCGTACGACTCGTTCTCCACGTCGGTCGAGCTCTTCGTCGAGCAGGCTGCGCGTGACCCGTCGGTGCTGGCCATCAAGCAGACCCTTTACCGCACATCCGGCCAGGACAGTCCCATCGTCCGTGCGCTCGTCCGCGCGGCGGAGTCCGGCAAGCAGACCGTGGCGCTCGTCGAGCTCACTGCGCGCTTCGATGAGGAGACGAATATCACCGGAGCGCGGGTGCTGGAGCAAGCCGGCGTGCACGTCGTGTACGGCGTTGTCGGTCTGAAGACCCACGCGAAGTGCTCGTTGGTCGTGCGCGAGGAGGGAGACACGATCCGTCGGTACTGCCACGTCGGAACCGGGAACTACCACTCGGTGACGGCCACGCTCTATGAGGACTTCGGGCTACTCACCGCCGACCCGGACATCACCGCGGATGTGGCCGACCTGTTCAACTACCTCACCGGCTACAGCCACCAGCAGGCGTATCGCCGGATCCTGGTTGCTCCGATCACGTTGCGTTCCCGGCTGCTCGAGATGATCCGACGCGAGGCGGAGGCGCCCGACGGCCGCATCGTCATGAAGATGAACAGCCTCGTCGACTCTGAGATGATCGATGCGCTGTACGAGGCGTCGCGCGCGGGGACGGAGATCGACCTCATCGTTCGCGGGATCAGCTGTCTGCGCCCCGGGGTGCCCGGCATGTCCGATCACATACGCGTCCGGTCGATCGTCGGCCGCTACCTCGAGCATTCTCGGATCTATCGGTTCGGCAACGAAGGGCGGGGCGTGCGCTTCTTCATCGGCTCGGCGGACCTGA
>JBOGVK010000242.1:0-17516 GCA_050692375.1 Actinomycetota bacterium | reverse complement strand
GACCACGACCGAAGCTGGAGAGCGAAAGAGGTGATCCCCCGATGAGCACGAGACCTTTCCTGGTGAACGGGGACTGGCGGACGGGCGAAGGCACGTTCGAGGTCAAGAGCCCGTTCGATGACAGCGTGGTCGACGAGGTAGGCGTCCCGACGGATGCCGACGTCGAGGAGGCTGCGGCTACCGCGCACGAGACGTTCAAGACGTCGCAGCACCTCCCGATCCATGTGCGATCCGAGGCGCTCGATCACATCTCCAAACGCTTGTCCGAGACGATCGACGAGAACGCGAAGCTGATCGCGCGTGAGGGCGGCAAGCCGCTCAAGTGGGCGACGGTCGAAGCGACGCGTGCCGTCTCTACGTTCCGGTGGGCCTCCGAGGTGATCCGGCACGGGAACGACGAGATGATGCGTCTGGACACGGAGGCGTCGCTCGGATCGCGCATGGGATTGTTGCGACGGTTCCCGATCGGTCCGGTGCTCGGCATCACGCCGTTCAACTTCCCGCTGAACCTTGTCGCGCACAAGGTCGCTCCGGCGCTCGGCGTCGGCGCGCCGATCGTGGTGAAGCCGGCGTCGGCCACACCGATCGGCTCGCTCCGCCTGGCAGAGTTCTTCGCCGAGACCGATCTGCCGAAAGGCATGTACCAGGTGCTCCCCGTCCGTTCGAAGGTGGCTGACGGGATGGCGCGCGACGAGCGCTACCGCAAGATCTCGTTCACGGGGTCGGCCGCGATCGGCTGGTACCTGAAGAACCTCGACCCGAAGAAGAAGGTCACGCTCGAGCTCGGCGGGAACGCCGGCGTCATCGTGCATTCCGACGCCGATCTGGATCACGCGGCCGCGCGGATCGCGTTCGGTGGGTACTACCAAGCCGGGCAGAGCTGCATCAGCGTGCAGCGCGTGCTGGTGGCCTCCGAGGTCTACGACGACTTCGCGATCCGGCTCGTCAAACAGATCGAGAGCCTCAAGGTCGGCGATCCCATGGACCCGACCGTCGACGTCGGTCCCGTGATCGACAAAGGCGAGGTCACTCGGATCGGGGAGTGGGTCCAGGAGGCCGTCGCGCAGGGGGCCGAGCTTCTGTGCGGCGGGACCGGCGAGGGGCCGATGTTCCAGCCGACGCTGCTCTCGCAGACGACGCCGGAGATGAAGGTTCGTTGCGAGGAGATCTTCGGCCCGGTCGTGACGATCAGTCCCTATCAGACGTTCGAAGACGCACTCGCCGAGGTCAACAACTCGAAGTACGGTCTGCAGGCCGGCGTCTTCACCAACGACATCAGCCGGGCGTTCGAGGCGCATCGAACGCTCGAGGTCGGCGGCGTGATCGTGAACGACGTGTCGGCGTTCCGCGCGAATCAGATGCCGTACGGCGGGTCGAAGGACTCGGGCTTCGGCCGCGAGGGACTTCGCTTCGCGATGGAGGAGATGACCGAGCCGCGGATCATGGTTCTCTCGCACGTCCCGCTGTGAGGAAGAGGCCCGGCAGATCGCGGCAGAACAGATGGATAGGCAGAGCCGGGCCGGTCTTCGCGCGGGCTTCAGCCGAACGGGAATAGGATTCTCGCGTGAGCCTCGGCACGGCGAGAATCGTCATCATCCTGGCGCTCATCGTCGCCGGCGTCGCTGTCCTCGCGAACGGCTTCGGGTCCGCATCGAGCGTGCGGCTTGCGAGTCGGGCGGGTGGAGGGGCTTCGGGAACCAGCCCCGGATCCTCGCCCTCTCAACCTCCCTCGCAAGCCCCGAGCCCGGTCCCGAGCCCGCAGACCCGAGGTGTCAAGGTCGCGGTCTTCAACGGAACCTTCACTCCTGGCCTCGCAGGGCAGGTGCTGGCGACGCTGACCGGAGCCGGATACCTGCAGGCGCAGCCGCCCGGAGACGCCCCCGCCAAGGTCGTCGCCACGACCGTCGTCTACTTCCGCGGCGGCTCGAACGTTGCCCAGAACCGAGTGGACGCCAAGTACATGGCGCGGAAGTACTTCGCAGGGGCACACGTGGCGATACTTAGCGCCGACCTTAGCGGCTTGGTGAGCAAGAGCACGCAGGTCGCGATCGTCATCGGTTCGGACTACACGCCGCCGCCCTAGCTGCGAGCGGTAGATCGCCGTTGTGGCCGATGCTGTAGGTGCCGGGCTGCAGGAAGAACACGAGACTATTGCCGGCAGAGATGGTTCCGCCGGTGTGGGTCGGCGCCGGTGACGCGACCGGAGTCGTGGGCGCGTGCGTCGTGGCTGCGCTCGATCTCGGTGTCAGGTCGTCCGCATCGGCAGGTTGATCGCAGAACTGCCACAAGAACGTGATGGGTCCGACGCTCGAATCATGGCACGCCTCAACATCCGTGCGTGTTCCAAACACTCAGCGCGCTCTTATCCATGATTGGGGAAACTGACGATCACTGACGCATGAGGATCCGGTTGTATGAACGACCTCGAGTTCCTGGACCTGCGAACGACTTGCAGCGGCAGGCAAACCGATGCTTAGCCTGATGATCGCCGTGGTGTGGGCGCTGCTCGCCTCTTCCTTGGTCGTTTGGAACGCGTGTGCACATGCGCGGCGCCGCATGCACGGCGTGACGCCGACCCGTCCGCAATTCGCGCGTTTGTCGGAACTTCATCTCCGGCGATGAACCCTAGGGTCGCCTGGCTTGTCTTCGTGGCACGCGCGAGCTGCGAGAGATCGGCGACGGGCCAACGTCGTCGGAGAGAACGACAGTGCGATCGCACGGTACGCTGCCAGGATCATCGGACCCGGGAGCAGTAGCGTTGCGGATCCTCGTGGTGGAGGACGAAGTGCGATTGGCCGCCGCCGTCCGTCGAGGGCTCGAGGCGGAAGGCTTCGCCGTGGACGTCGCGTTCGACGGGAACGACGGGTTTCAGCTCGCGAGCTCGAATGAGTACGACGCGATCCTGCTCGACATCCTCCTCCCCGGCCAGAACGGCTACCGAGTCTGTTCGGACCTCCGCGATGCTGGGAACTGGACCCCGATCCTCATGCTGACGGCACTGGACGACGACCTCGACGAGGCGGAAGCGCTCGATTGCGGCGCGGACGACTTCTTGTCGAAGCCCTTCTCGTACGTCGTCTTGTTAGCTCGGCTCCGCGCATTGCTTCGGCGCGGAGCGTCCCCCAGGCCCGTCGCCCTCGAGGTCGGTGATCTTCGGCTGGATCCAACCACCCACCGATGCTGGAGGGCAGGGAACGAGATCGCACTGACGAGCAAGGAGTTCTCGCTCCTGGAGTACTTCATGCGGCACCCCGGCCACGTCCTGGCCAAGACCGACATCCTCGAACATGTCTGGGACTTCGCGTTCGCGGACTCCTCGAACGTGGTGGAGGTCTACGTGGGATACCTCCGCAAGAAACTCGAGGGGCCCTCCGCAGAGCCGACGATCGAAACTATTCGCGGCGCCGGCTATCGGCTCGTCGCGGAGGGGTGACGTCATGCACCGGATGTTCGGATCCGTACGAGTTCGCACGACCCTCACGGCGACGGTCGCGGTCGGGATCGCGGTGACCTTCGGTGGCATCGGTCTGGTCACGACCTTGGACCATTCGCTGAGGACGGGCGCGAGGAACACCGTCGAGCAGCGGATGGGCGATCTCGTCGCCCTTTCGCGCTCGGGAAGCCTCACGGAGCATCTGACATCGGCAGGCCAGCCGGGCGCGGTGGTACAGGTGGTCGACGCCTCGGGGCGAGTGGTGGCCGAGAGCAGCCCAAGCTTGAGCCGGCGGATCGGCGGGTACCGCGGTCCGGGGAGTCCTCCGCTCGAGTGGACCCAACGGCTCACGTCCGACGACGAGCTTTATCAGATCGTCGGGACGTCCGCCTCCTCGCCCGCGGGTCCCGTCACGATCTACGCGGCCTTGTCCCTTGAGGCCGCGTCGGACAGTGTGACGAAGCTCAAGAGTGAGCTTGCGATCGGACTCCCACTTCTGATCTTGGTCGTCGCTGTCATCTGCTGGGTGATCGTCGGTCGTGCGCTTCGGCCTGTGGAAGCCATCCGCAAGCAAGTGGCCGAGATCGGCGCCGTCGCGTTGGACAGGCGCGTGCCCGAGCCGAGAGTAGACGACGAGATCGGTCGCCTCGCCCGCACGATGAACGAGATGCTCGCCCGCTTGCAGGCCTCGTCGGAACGCCAGCGCCACTTCGTGGCGGACGCGTCCCACGAGTTGCGGAGCCCGCTCGCCTCCCTCCGAGCCCAGATCGAGGTGGAGCGGGACTATACGCAGGGGGAGGCCCAGAGCGAAGTCGTGATCGCCGATCAGCTCGCGGAGCTCGACCGGATGCAGAGACTCGTCAGCGATCTCCTGCTCCTCGCGCGGGCCGACGAGCGCAAGTTGGTTTCGCGAGCCAACGTTGTGGACCTCGACCGTATCGTGCTCGAGGAAGCGAACCGTCTGATCCTTCCCGAACACGTCCGGATTGACACCTCCCGAGTGCGGCCGGCGAGACTGCGGGGTGACCCGAATGCACTCGCACGCGGAACGAGGAACCTCCTCGACAACGCGGCGCGTTTCGCCCGATCCCGTATCGACGTCGCGCTGTTCCCGTCAGACGATCGCGTTCGTCTGACCATCTCCGACGACGGTCCCGGGATCCCCGAAGATGCTCGGGAGCTGGTTTTTGAACGATTCCGGCGATCGGACGAGGGGAGGTCGCGCAGTTCCGGCGGCGCCGGCCTCGGTCTCGCGATCGTGCGGGAGATCGTCGTGGCCCACGGCGGGCTTGTGCGCATCGAGGATCGAGGTTCCGGGGCGTGCTTCGTGATCCTCCTCCCCTCCGACGGTGCCGCCGGCGGCGGGAACACCTCGGTCTAGCGATCCGCGATCTCACCGTTCCTCAGCGGGCTCTTATGGGCGCTCCTTAGGGTCGTGTCATCGTCAAGGAGAGGAGACCCAGATGAAGCGCTCACTCTACGCACCCGCCACGCTTACCTTTCTCGCGTTGGTGCTGTCGGGGTGTTCGAACGGAGGCGCCAGCGGGTCGGGCACCACAGGATCAACCGGCGGATCGACCTCGCCATCGGTGAGCCCGCTTCCGGCGACGGGCGCGACACCGACCGCGGTGCCGACACTTCCGCCGTACTCGGTCAACATCAATCCGGCGGATTTCACCAACGTCGTAACGAACCCCTACTTCAAGCTCACACCAGGCAGCACGCGTACGTACACGGGGACCAAGGACGGCGTGCCGCTACAAGCGACGTTCAAGGTGCTCACCCAGGCGAAGACGATCATCGGTGTGAAATGTGTTGTCGTGCAGGACACCGTGACGCTGAACGGTTCTCTCGAAGAGAAGACGCTCGACTGGTTCGCGCAGGACTCGAAGGGTAACGTTTGGTATTTCGGGGAGGATTCGAAGGACTACAAGAACGGGGTCGTGGTGAGCACGACCGGAACCTGGTTGTCGGGCGTCAACGGCGGACAGCCGGGGATCGTGATGCTGGCTGCGCCGACGGTCGGGGCGCCTTACGTCGAGGAATATCTTCCAGGGGTCGCTGAAGACCACGCGCAAGTGGTCAAGTCGGGTGTGTCCATCACTGTCCCCACCGGCAGCTACAAGAACGTCATCATCACGAAGAACACGAACCCACTCGATCCGAGCCTCCTCGAGCACAAGTTCTACGCGCCCGGCGTTGGCATGGTGTACGAGACCAAGCATTACGGCGGTAGCCACATGGAGATCATGCGTCTCGTGAGGGTGACAGGACTGTAGGGCGTTCGATGGACCAGCGAACCGAAACAGACGTCGTGGCCAAGGGCCTGTTCCACATCTACCGTGAGACCGAGGTCGAGACCGTAGCGCTCCGAGGTGTGGATCTGAGCCTTCGGCCGGGCACGTGGACCAGTCTGATGGGACCGTCGGGTAGCGGCAAGAGCACGCTCGTCTATGTCCTGGCCGGATTGCTCGAACCGAGCGGCGGCTCGGTCCACATCGACGGCCGGGACATCACGCGTCTGCCCGAGGCGGAGCGTACCGCGATGCGGCGGCGTCTCATCGGCCTGATCCTGCAGCGAGACAACCTCCATCCGCGCCTGGACGCGGCGACGAATGTCGCGCTTCCGTTGCGGCTGGAAGGTCGTCCTCGTCGCGAGATCCGACCCCGGGTCGACGAGCTCCTTCAGCAGGTAGGGATCTCCGATATGCGCAACCGGGCGCCCGGTCAGCTGTCGGGAGGCGAGGCCCAGCGGGCCGCGATCGCGATCGCGCTCGCGGCGCGCCCTCGCCTGCTGATCGCCGATGAGCCGACCGGCGAGCTGGACGAGGCGACGGCGAACAAGGTGCTTGATCTGTTGGAGGATGCGCGGTCCGAGGAGCGGACGGCCATCCTCACGGTGACACACAATCCGTTGGTCGCCGAGCGGGCGGACCACCGGTTCATCATGCAGGACGGGACGATCCGCGATGCATGAAACCGTCGCCGTCGAGGCCGTCGGACTGACCCGGACACACACAGCCGGGGGGGATCAGGTGCGCAGCCTCCACGATGTCTCGATCACCGTGGCACGCGCCGAAGTGGTCGCCGTGATGGGACCGAGCGGCTCGGGCAAGAGCACGCTCCTATACCTGCTCGGCGGGCTCGATCGTCCCGACGCGGGATGGGTGAAGATCGACGGCGTCGATTGGGAATCGCTCTCTGAACCGGCACGGTCGTCGTTCCGACGCGGAGCCTGTGGGTTCATCGTTCAGGGTCAGGCGCTGCTCCCTCAAGCGACGGCCTCGGAGAATGTCGAAACTCCGCTGCTCCTGGGAGGCGTCGACAGGGACGAGCGGAGCTCACGAGCGATCGAGGCTCTGGCCCAGGTCGGGCTGGCCGACGAAGCCGCCAAGCTCCCGGACCAGCTGTCGGGAGGGCAGCAGCAGCGGGTCGCGATCGCTCGGGCGCTCGTGGGCGACCCCGCCGTACTGTTGGCGGACGAACCGACGGGCAGCCTCGATTCGGAGGCGGCCGAGGAAGTGACCAAGCTGCTTGTTGGCGCCGCTCGGGAGCGCGGCTCGGCGGTCGTCCTCGTCACCCACGACCCCTCGGTAGCCAGCCACTCGGACCGCATCGTCGCGCTCCGCTCCGGCCGTCTCGACGACACCGACGATCTCCGGGGCGCCCCCGTCAGAGGGGACCGATGACGCTGTCATTCGTCGGGCAGAGCATCCGACGCGCGCCTCGTCGTGCCGTTCTGGCTGCCCTCGGGGTAGCGTTTCCGGTCGCGATCCTGTCGGCGACCCTCTTCTATGTGGATACAGCGGTGCTATCGATGACCCAGACCGCCCTCGCTCCGGTCCAAGTCGAGATGCGAGCCCTCGCGATGTCGATGAACGTTGACATGGGCGCCGTTGATAAGGCCTTGCTTGCCAACCCGGCGATCGCGAAGGTGGATCGGTTCGCGGCGACGGACGTCGTCGTCGGCACGCCCGGCACCTCCGGGCGCTTCACAGCGAGGCTCTTCGCCGTCGATCCATCGTATGCGAAGGATCATCCATGGATCCGGATGGTGAGCGGCTCGATCGGAGGCGGGGCGGTGCTGGACGAGTCGCTCCGCGCCGCCCCGGGATTCGCGAACGCCACGACCGTCTCCCTCGAGCTCTTGGTGAACGGCCCGCCGCTCAAGCTCTCGATTCCCGTGACCGGAACGGCCGATCTCCGAGCGGCGGCCGCGACCTGGTTCGCGATCCCGACCGGGCCCGTGAAGGGTGATGTCGTCGCTGTGCCCCGCGCGATCGTGATCGACTACGCGACCTTCGAGCGATCAGTGCTGCCTGCCCTCAAGAAGGTGTTGGGTGCCAGGAACCCCATATTGGATCCGGGATTGACCGATCTGCCGCCCGTGAGCATCGAAGCGCACATGAGCGTCAGTCATTCCGCCTATCCCAACGATCCAGGGAGCGCGGCCCGGTGGTCGGCAACACTCCGTCGTGTGCTGGAGCGGTCGGTGACGCCGGGTTCGATCGTGGTCTCCGACAACGCCTCCGAGGTTCTCGGGATGGCGCGCACCGACGCCACGAGCGCCAAGATCCTGTTCGTCCTGCTCGGGATCCCTGCGGTGCTGGTCGCGATCGCGCTCGGCTTGGGTGCGGAGTCCGCACTCGCCGAGGCGTATCGTCGCGAGGAAGCGCTGCTTCGCCTGCGGGGAGCGACGAACCGTCAGATCACACGATTGGCTGCGATGGAGGCGATCCCGGCGACCCTCCTCGGGATCGTGATCGGCCTGCTGGTCGGCCTGGTCGCCGCCGGCGCCGCGTCGGGAGTGACGATCTGGCGGGCGCTGACACCGCGGCAGATCGTCTTTTCATCACTCGTCGCGATCGCCGTTGGCGTCCTCACGATGGCGGTGCGCTTGGTCAGGCTGGCACGGACGAGTCGTCGCCAGCACGTCGTGCAGCAACGCCGCCTGCTCGAGCACCGGTGGGCCCCCGCCTGGCTCCGCGCCCGGCTGGATCTGGTCTCCATCGTCGTCGGGCTGGCCATCCTGCTGCTGTTCATTCGCTCGGGCGGGCTCAGGCAGACGCCCGTCGAGGGTCAGACCGTCGCGCTCTCGTTCTATCTGCTCCTGGCACCGATCGCGCTCTGGCTCGGGTGCACGCTGCTGATCTTCCGCGGCATGCTTGCGTTGTTCCTCAGCCGGTCGCACCCCGACCGCTCGGAGCCGCTCGGGTCGTGGAACCGGGCCGCGCGCGTCTGGTTGGCCCGTCGCCCGGCTCGGACCGCGGTGGCCATGGTGCTGGCCGCGCTCGCCGTGGCGTTCGGCACGCAAGTGGTCGCCTTCGTCGCCACGTATCAAGCGGCGAAACAGGCTGATGCTCAAGCCTCGTTCGGATCCGACTTGCGATTGACTCCAGCCGTCGCAGACAGCCTCACGACCCTGCCCTCTCTTGGTCCGGAAGTTTCGGCTGTGAGCTCGTTCCACTTCATCCCCGTGCGCGCCGGCACCGACCGCAAGACCATCCTGGGGATCGATGTGGGCTCTTACTCCCAAGCCACGACAAGGGCGCCGGCCATGCTGTCCGGACGGGGTGTCGCGGCGCTGGCATCCGACCCCTCCGGCATCCTCGTGGCGAACGAGATCGCGCTGGACTTCTCTGTGCGGCCGGGGGATACGCTCACCCTCACGACCTTCCCGGACGATCTGGACAAGAGTCGGAACTACACATTCCATGTGCTCGGCATCTTCCGCTCGTTCCCCCCGACGCTTCCAGCGACCGAGATGGTCGCGAGCTCGACATCGACGGCGTTCCCGCCCGGCTACCTCCCCCCGCCGGACTTCTATCTGGCGAAGGTTGCCCCCGGGACTTCGCCGACGGCCGCGGCGAGCTCGATGCGGCGTGGCGCGGTCGGCAAGGACTTTTCGGTGGCAACGATCGGAGGCCTCTTCGAATCGAACCAACGGTCCCTTGCGTCCTTGAATCTGAGCGGGCTGAGCCGCATTGAAGCCATCGCGGCGGGACTGGTCGCCGCGGTCGGCATCGCGGTGTTGGGTGCGTTCCTCGTTCTCGAACGGCGACGGGAGTTCGCGATCTTGCGGACCATCGGAGCAAATACCAAGCAGATCCTCACCGGCCCTGCGCTCGAGGGGATCATCGCGGTTCTCGGGAGCCTCCTGATCGGCATCCCCGTCGGACTCGGCTTGAGCGTCCTCGCGGTGCGGGTCCTCACGCTGTTCTTCACGCTTCCACCGCCAGTGTTGCGCATCCCGATCGGCGCCCTCATCGGGTTGATCCTGTTCGTTGCGGCGGCATCCGCCGTCGCGCTTGGGACCGCGCTCCTAGCCGTGACCCGTGTTCACGCCGCATCCGTCCTTCGAGAGCAGTGAGATTCACCCGTCGTCTCTGGTACCTCATCGTTCCTTCATCTTCTTTGCCATAGCGTCACGCGAGGAGGTCCACATGTGTGGAGACGGACAACGCCGGGGTCATGTTGGACCAAAGCGTCGATCGACAGGAACGTTGTTCTGCATCTTCGTTGTCGCCGTCCTGTTCGGTGGTGCATGTACCGGCGCACGGCCCTCTGTCTCGGGCGCTGGACAGTCGTTCTCGCTCAGTCCGGGTACCTCGACCCCGAGCGTTGCAACGATCCCACAGCCGTCGCTGGCCAAGCTCAACGCGCGGACTCGGCGAAGGCTAGCGTCCGAGAGTCGGCGAGTCGACCTCGCGATTCCGTCGTTCTCGGATCCCACGAACATCACGAACCCGCTCTTTCCGATCAGCACCCTCACGTCGGCGGTCCTCGTCGGCAAGTTGCACGGACAGCCGTGGAGGGCCGAGACCACGCTCCTCCCCGACACCAAGACCGTGTCGTGGAACGGTCAGCAGGTCGAGACGCTGCAATCCCAGTTCGTCGCCTATCTCAGCGGGCGCATCTTCGAGGTTGCCGTCGATCTCTACGCCCAAGCAGATGACGGATCCGTTTGGTACTTCGGTGAGGACGCGTTCACCTACAAGTATGGTCGTGTCGCCGACACCGAGGGCACGTGGCTTGCAGGTGTGACGGGCCCAGCGGCCATGATCATGCCCGGTCATCCGCAGGTCGGCGATGTGTACCGGACCGAGAACATCCCCGGCCTCGTGTTCGAGCAGGTTACCGTGGAGAAAATAGGCGTGACCGTCAATGGCCCGGTCGGTCCCATTGCGGGAGCCATGGTCGGCCAGGAGCTCCATATGGACGAGGTCCGACTCGAGAAGAAGTTCTTCGCTCCCGAGTACGGCGAGTTCTTCTCTGGCGCCGGCCCCACGTACGAGGCGAACGCCCTTGCCGTTCCGACCGACGCGTTGTCGCAGCCCACCCCGGCCGACCTCGAGGTGATCTCGACCGGAGCCACCGAGGTCCTCAACGCCACCGCGTCGGGAGACTGGAGCGGCACGTCGACTGCGCTCGGCACGATCCGCTCAGCGTGGAACACCTTTCGCTCGCATCCCGAGCCCGTGAGGCTCGCGACGGAGGTCGACGCCGCCATGCAGGCCCTCGCCCGGGCGGTTGGTGCCCGCGATCTTCGACGCGCGTCTCACGACGCCGTCGAGCTGATCCTCGCTGACCTCGACATCCAGCTGCGCTATCGCCCTTCGGCTCAAGTCAACGTCGCCCGTTTCAACGCGTGGACCCGCCAGCTCCAAGTCGATGCGACGGCGGGTGACCGATCCGCCGTCGTGGGTGATGTGACGACCCTCGAATGGATCCGGGACCGGATCCTCCTCGCCGCCGCCGCTGCGGGGATCATTGACGACGGGCTGCGATCGCTCGAGGCGCAGGCTGCAGCAGGCGAGTTCCGCGCCGCATCGGCCGCGTCGGTGCGACTCCGCCAAACGCTTCAAGGAATGACGCCAGTGTGATGGACCCTTCCCGCCGAAGGAGCGCGTCCGCGGCTGCCGTCGTCGCGATCGGTGTGATCGTCGTCCTCGCGATTGGGCTCGATCCCGACGAGGGGCACGCCGATCCGCGAGCTGTGGCTCGCGCGACGACGGCCCGGAGTACGGGTTCGACGCCGACGCCCGCCGCGCACACAGGACCACCGCGACGGCCCGACGTGTACGCCGCGATCTCGACTCGATCACTGAGCCCCCGGGTCGCAAACATCGTTCCGCGCGTGTACGTGCCCAACAACTATTCGAACACGGTCGACGTGATCGACCCGAAGACGTTTCGCGTCGTGCGGTCGTTCCCGGTGGGAATCGCGCCGCAGCACGTCACTCCATCATGGGACCTCCGGCATCTCTACGTGGGGAATACGTACAGCAACACGCTCACGGTGGTCGATCCGCGGACGGCTCGCCCGATCCGCACGATCCGGCTGCCCGACCCGTACAACCTCTACTTCACGCCCAACGGCCGGCTGGCGGTCGACGTTGCCGAGCGCCTGCAGACCCTCTTCTTCTACGACCCACACACTTGGCGCCCCCGCGGGAGCGTCCGCATCCCGTGGGCTGGACCCGACCACTTGGATTTCTCGAGGAATGGTCGCATCCTCCTCATCAGCACCGAGTTCGCCGGCCAGGTCGTCAAGGTGAACGTCCCGGAGCGACGCATCGTCGGATCAGTCCACGTGGGCGGGAGCCCCGTCGACGTGAAGCTCGCTCCCGACGGCTCGGCGTTCTACGTGGCGAACCAGGTCCGCGACGGCGTCTCGATCGTCGATCCGCGGCGGATGCGGGAGACCGGGTTCATCCCGACCGGTTCGGGCGCCCACGGGTTTTGCGTGAGTCGCGACGGTGCCGACCTTTACGTTAGCAACCGGCTGGCAGGCACGATCTCCGTGATCCGGTTCGCGACGAACGACGTGGTGGCGACCTGGAGCGTCGGAGGAAGCCCCGACATGCTCCAGGTGTCGTCGAACGGACGGTTCCTCTGGGCATCGAACCGCTACGACGCCAGCGTCTCGGTGATCTCCACGCTCACCGGTCGCGTCCTGCACACGGTCGCGGTGGGGAACGAGCCCCACGGCATCACGCTCTTCCCGCAGCCCGGCCGCTTCAGCGTCGGGCACAACGGCGTCTACCGCTGAGCTCAGGGCGTCCGCCCCTCAGGGCCGTCCGACATGCATGGTGGGTTCCGCGAAGTCCACGTGGAGCGGGACCACGTTCCCGGGCAGCAGTAGGTCGAGGCCGTCGGGATACGAGAGGTACCCGGCGCCGCTGCCGGAACGTCCGGTGATGCCGTACTGCCAGACGATCCGGTCCGTATTCGGGTCGATCAGCACGACGCGGTGGTTGTAATCGTCGTTCACCGCGACCAGCCCGTTCGGCAACGGCGTGGCGAGGCTGGGGTGATCCAAGATGCCGTTCGCGGTTACGGCGTGGTACGTCCACAGCACCTTGCCCGTTCGGTCGAACCGGACGACGCCGCCGGGGGAGCTATAGCTCGCCACGAGGTAGGAACCGTCGGCCAACTGCTGGGGGTCGGAGGGCGTGACCACGCCGGCGATCTGGTGCGTCCACACCACGTGACCCGTCGCCGTCACCTCGTCGATCCAGGCGCCGTTGATCTCTGAGAGCAGGAGGTGGCCGTTCGGCAACGGGGTGTCGCCGTTGGGATAGCCAACGGCGTCCGGCAGGGTGTGCAAGCAGACACCCGTTGTTCCGATCTGATGTGAGGGGTGTCCCGCAGCGTTGAGGAAAAGGATCCTGCAGTTCTTCGCGTCGGCGACGACGACGCCTCCCCCCGGATAGGGATAGACATCGTCGGGTTGGTGGAGGTAGCCGGTCGTGGAGCCCGGCGTCCGCGGGATCCCATACGTCCACAGCGTGCGGCCGCTCGGGTAGGCGATCTCGATGAGGGTGTCGTTCTCCTCCTCGTTCACGAGGATCGCGTGACCGCGGTGTACCCAGAACGCGTCGTCGGGGAAGTAGAACGGCGACGGCGGCGGGGGCAGGTTCGGGGAGGGGTAGCGCCACACGATCCGCTTGCGCGCGTTCATCACCAGCAGCCGGTTGTTCCCGCGGTCGGCGATCAGGAGCAGCCCTGCGAACGGCCGGACGAGCGACTGGTCCGCGCCGCCCGGGGAGGTCGTCGCGGACGATGCAGGGGACGGCGTTGCGAGGACGGGCCGCAACGCGGCCTCGAGCACCTGGTCGATGGCGAAGCCGCGCCAACCACCGAAGATCAGGGCGCCGTCGGGCGTCGAGACGGTTCCGGCGTCGGATACCGGTTCGCGCAGCGGCGTCTCCCGATGGATGGCGCTGGCGGCCACGTCGATCGACGACACTCCCACCACCGCGGCGCCTCCGGCGTTCAGGCCGCCTGCGACGTAGACAGTTGTCCCGATCGTGAAGGCCGACGCGTGGGCGACGGGCGCAGGGAGCGCGCCCAGCCGTGAAACCGAGCCGTCCGACGTATCGAGAACGCTCACCGTCGCCACCGGGCCGGTCGCGCTCAGGCCGCCAGCGATGACGATGCTCAAACCGCTCGCAGATACCGCCGCGTACCGAAGCCCGACCGGCAGATGCCCGACCACGCGGAACGTCAGCCCGTCGGTCGTGGCGTAGATCTCGCGTCGCGGGACCTGCCCGTCGTACCCGCCGACCAGATACACGGTATCCCCGACCTTCGCGACGGCCAGGTCCGAGAGCGCGACCGGCAGGTGACCGACGACCGCACCCGTTCCGCTGGCGGGGTCGAAGGCCTGCACGAGGTCGGTGCCGCTCACCGATCCGCCGCCGAAGACGAACAACCGTCCACCGATCATGGCGCCTGCTGCGTCGTGGAACGCGTTCGGCATCGCGCCGAGCGAGGTGAGTCGGCCGGTCGATGGGTTCAACGCGAACACGCCGGAAGCCGAGTGGCCGGACGCGTCGAGCCCACCGGCGAGGTAAACGATCCCCCCATCGGGAACCGCGGCCTCCCGCTGCACCGGGGCGTCCAGCCGATACGGGGCGACGCTGACGTGCAGGGCCAGCTGCGGAGCGGCGGTCGGCGATGGCGATGGGGGCGAGGCAGCCGTCGAGGGTGCTGGTACGGATGGCGTCGACGAGCCGCCGGCACCACCCGCGCCGCCGGTGCACGCCACCGCGATGAGCAGGATGCTGACGAGTAGGGAGGCACGCCCGGCGTCTGTCGACCGGCGCACGATCAGAGGTCGCGCACGATCTCGACGGCGGGACGTCTCGTGGCCTGCAACATGCCGACGCCGGCCGTTGCGATGGCACCCAGCGTCGCCAGGCCGAAGAGCGCGAAGTACGCCCAGGGCACCGAGAGGTGCTCCGGCGGTGGGTCGAAGACGCCGGTGAGGATCTTCACGATTACCTGCGCGACTCCCCAACCGGCGAGCGCGCCGAACAGCGCGCCGCCGATCGCGACGAACGCGGCTTCGCTCCACACGAACGCCGCGAGCTGCCGGCGCCGAGCGCCGAGCGCGGACGCGATCGCGAAGGTCCGGCGACGCTCCGCGAGCCCGAGCGCGAGGACCAACCCCGAGGCACCGGCCGCGAGGATCAGCGCGAACGCGAGCTCCAGCCTCGTGAGACCCGCCAGGTTGAGCGCCGTGAGCCCGGTGAGGGTGATGTGCTGCTGGGTCACGATGTCCTGCACGTTCGCGCCCGAGGCCGGTCCCAGCAGACTGCGAACCTCGGCGGCGACGGTCGGGGGAGACGTGGTCGTCTTGATCAGCAGCGTCTGGTTCGCCGCAGAGCCAGTCGCCTTCGCGACGTACGAGGCGTTCGCGATGAGGAACGAGTCGTGAGGCGCAGTCGGGAACTCGCGCGCGATGCCGACGTAAACGAACGGCACGACGTGATACGCGTGATCGCTCGCGAACTGCAGGCGGAGCCGGAGGGTGTCGCCCGGCTGCAGCTGGAAGTCGTGCACGGTTTCATCGGAGAGGAGGACACCGTTCTGGGTGGACGCGAGCGTGGCGAGCACCTGCTCCGCGTTTCCCCCGGCGAAGAACGCGTTCGACATCGAGGTCGCCCGCCCGATGGTCGCGGGGTCGATCCCGTAGAGATCCTGCAGGTCGTTGCCGACGTAGGCGAAGCGATGCTGCATCGGTTGGGCGGCGGCAACGCCGGGCAGCCCCTGGACGGCCTGCGTGAGGCCGGAGGGAAGCCCGGCGGCCGCCGCGGTGGTGACAGCGACGTCGGCTCCGTTCGTCAGTTGCGCGTCGACGCGAGCCTGCGCCGCGTACGTGGTGTTGAAGATCCCGACGGAAAGGGCAAAGGATGCGGTGAGCGCCATCAGCACCATTCCTCGCGAGAGCATGCGACGCTGCCTCGACATCGACGCCGCCACGACGCCCGAAAGGCCGTGCGCGAGCGGCTTGGTCGCGACGGCGAGTGCGCGCCGGCCGTGCATCAGCGCGAGGCTGCCGATCCGCCATGTGAGGAGGGCCGCGCCGATCCACAAGAGCATCGGCGCGAGCAGGGTGAAATAGCTCACCGAGATCGTCGGCACCCCTTCTGGCGCGAGGATCACCTGGTATCCGCTCTTCACGGCCTGCCAGTAGATGAGGGCACCCGCGAGCAGACACAGAACGTCGAGGTACGTCCGCTGCCAGACCGGCGTGCGAGCGGTTCCCACCGCGGCCTGCGACGCGCGAACCGTGAGCTCGCGGACGTCGCGACGCGTGGGGAGCACGATCGTCAACACCGAGAGCGCGAGTCCGACGACGATCGAGATCGCCGCCCAAGCGATCGCCTGACCCGTTGTGCCGCCGAACCGGGCCTGTCCGAAAACGATCCGGCCCGTGAGCGCCGCGGCTGCCAGACCGATCGTTGCTCCGAGGATGCCGGTGAGGGCGGCCTCGAGGCTCGCAAGGCGGACGATCTGTCGCGGGGAGGCGCCACGCACGCGGAGGAGCGCCTGCTCGCGCCGGCGTCGCTCTCGACCCGACGCGGCGATCACCGACGTGAGGAGTCCGGCGAGGATGACTCCCGGCAAGCCGAGGAAGAGGAAGAGCAGCTCCGCGTAGATCGCGTCGCTCCGCGCGGCGTCGAGCTGGGCACCGAGGTTGTTGCCGACGAGCCCGCCACCCGCGAGAGCGGCCTCGAGGTTCTTTGCTCGTCCCACGACTTGCGCGAAGGCGGCGCCCGGGTCGGCGGGCAGGTCGCTCGATAACGCCGAATGGATCTGGGTCGTCGTCGAGCCGGAAGCGGCGCCGTCGAACAGCTGGTGCCATGTTGCGACCGGCAGCAGCGCGACGTTGTCGGGTGGCGCCGTCGGACCGGCGCCCGCCGTGAGGCCGATGGACTGGAAGAGCGAGTCGGCTTGTGGGAGATCGATCACGCCAGCGACGACGACGGTCGCTCGTGGCAAACCCGGCCGGCCGATCGATATCGTCGAACCCACCGAGGCGCCAAGGTTCGCCGCCGTCTGCTGCGCGAGGAGGACGCCCGTGTGCGCGCCCACGAGATAGCGGATCTCACCCGGGAACGTGGTGGCGTAGTTCGACGGAAGGCCGAGCACCTTCCCCGGTCCCGTCGTCTGCACCGATCCGGCGGTCTTGTGTGAGAAGCCGGTCGTCGTGCCGTACGACACCGGCAGCGCGGCGACGACCCCAGGGGCCGACGTGACGGCCTTCAGCGTCTGATCGGGCGAGGCTCCCTGCGCCACCTGGACCTGCCAGTCGACGGGCACCGCCGAGAACGCTTGGCCGGTCATCTTCGCCCGGCTCGAGGCGAAGAACGTGCCGAGCGACGCGAGCAGGAGCACCGTGAGCGCGACCCCGGCGGTCTGGCCGATCATCCTGCCGGTACGACGGCGCAGGAGTCCACCGACCCACGTCATGCCGACCATGTCATCGCCTCCGTCCGGAGACGACCGTCCTCAACCGCCCACGCGACAGCGAGCAGCTTCGCCACCGAGCGGTCGTGGGTCGCGACGATGAGCGCCGCGTTCCCGAGCGAAGCGAGCGTGAGGGCCGCCTCCATGACGCGGCCCCCCGTCTCGTGGTCCTGTTGGCCCGTCGGTTCGTCCGCCAGCACCAGCCGGGGTGCGCCCGCGAAGGCGCGCGCGAGCCCAACGCGCTGCGACTGGCCGCCCGAGAGCTCCTCCGGAAGCTTCGACGCGAGGTCGGCCACGTCGAAGGCGTCGAGCAAGTCGGCGG
>JBOGVK010000241.1:0-19978 GCA_050692375.1 Actinomycetota bacterium | reverse complement strand
GGGCCGGACCAGGGTCCGACCCTCCGCGCCGAAGAGGGGGCGCAACCTCTTGGCGTCCATCAGGCTCGCAGGGGAGCGTGAACGCGGAGTGTCGGATCGATGTCGCCGGGATGAAGACGTGGTGAGGGCAAGGAATCGCAAGATCCCTCACGCTCCCTGCGCAACCCCCCTGAAGACCCACGCTCGTATCCCCTGGTGGCTAGACTGCTTTGAGGTCCGATGGGAACATGGGGCCTGCCTATTCGGTAGAGGGGGGTGTGGCATGAGGAAAGCCGTGCGATTGGCCGCTGTAGTAGCGGTCCTCGCCGTCGTTGCCGCCGCGTGTGGTGGCAACAATGGAACGCCTTCGAGCAATCCAAGCTCTTCGTCGGCAGGGGGGACGATCCAGGCCGGCGGAACACTTCATCTGGCGCAGGCGAGCGATGTCTCTGCGGCGTTCGACCCGCAGAAGGAGTACTACCAACTGTCGTTCGAGTACTTCAAGTGCTGCATGTTGCGCACACTCCTCCAGACGAAAGAGCTTCCGGCCGATCAAGGTGGCAGCGACCTTCAGCCCGACCTGGCGGCGGCCCTGCCGACCGTCTCGGCCGATGGCATGACGTACACGTTCTCGATCAAGCCCGGCGTCCACTACGCGCCTCCGCTGCAGGACGTGGAAGTCACGGCCCAGGACTTCGTGCGGGCGATCCAGCGAGAGGCCGACCCCAAGGCGAGCTCGGGCGGATACCCGTTCTACTACTCCGTGATCCAGGGGTTCGACGACTTCAGCGCCGGCAAGGCGGACACGGTCACCGGGGTTTCCGCCCCCGACGACCACACCTTCGTGGTGCAGCTCACGGAGCCCGCCGGCGACCTGCCGTGGCGATTCGCGATGCCGGCAACGGCTCCGATCCCCCCGAACCCGAGCGATCCGAGCGCACCGCTCGGCGTCGCTGAGGGACACACGACCAACTACGGGCGCTTCCTCGTCGGCACCGGTCCGTACATGTTCGAAGGCTCGGACGCCCTCGACTTCTCGGTGGCGGCGAAGGACCAGAAGCCGGTCTCGGGCTACGTCCCCGGCCGTTCGATGGTCTTGGTGCGCAACCCGTCCTACGATCCCGCCACCGACGGTCTCCGTCCCGCGTATCCGGACCGGATCGAGACGACTATCGGCGGGGATGTTGCCGACCTGTACAACAAGCTGGAGGCGGGCGATGTGGACTACGTGGCCGACTCGTCGGCACCGCCCAACGTCCTGCAGGACTACGCCACCAACCCGGACAAGCAGCCGTACCTGCACACGTACCAACAGAACGCCGTGCGCAACATCTCGATGAACCTCGGCGTTCCGCCGTTCGACGACATCCACGTTCGGAAGGCGCTGAACCTCATCTACGACAAGGCGGGGGAACGGCAGCTGACCGGTGGACCGCTCACGGGCGACAACGCCGGTCACATCTTCGCCGACGGGCTCCTCAACAACCAATTGAAGGACTACGACCCGTACGCCACGCCGGGCTCCCACGGTGACCTGACGTTGGCCAAGGCTGAGATGGCGCAGTCCAAGTACGACTCGAACGGCGATGGTGTCTGCGACAGCCCGGTCTGCAATAACGTCATCGCGCTCGGGATCACACAGGATCCGGGCCCGAAGCTCATGGCTCTGCTCCAGTCGGATGCGAAGCAGATCGGCATCAACATCACGCCGAAGCTGCTCGACGGTCCGGTGATCTACTCCAAGTGCATCGATTCGCCCTCGCAGTTCCCGCTGTGCCTGTACGTGGGCTGGCTGCAGGACTACCCGGACGCGTACACCTTCGGTCCGCCGCTCTTCGGATCGGGCAGCCTCTACCCGGCGTGCTGCAACTACTCGCTCCTCGGCGCAACGGCGAAGCAGTTGAAGGATTGGGGTTACCCCGCAGGGACCACGATCCCGAGCGTCGACGACAAGATCAAGGAATGTGCCGCGATCCCGATCGGCGACGCGCGTATCACCTGCTGGGCGGAGCTCGACAAGATACTGATGGAGGACATCGTGCCTTGGGTGCCGACCACGTTCACCAACATCAACGACATCACGTCGTCGCGAGTGGTGAACTACTCGTTCGACTACTGGGGTGAGCAGGCATCCTTCGACAGCTTCGCGTTCGCGAACGGCGGCGCGTAGTCGGGGCGAACGAACGCGCGATGCGACGGGGGGCGGGCGACCGCCCCCCGTTCGCGTTTCCAAGGCTGCATGGGGAGCGGTGGCGCGTGGTCTCGGCTCAGCCGCCGATCATCGACATGCTGCGGGCCGGCTGGACGAAGTCGGCGTGGTTGATGCGGTGTCCCGACCACTTGCGCCACACCGTGGTGCGGATCAGCATCTCGAGCTCCTCGTCGGAGGCACCGTCGCGCATCGGTCCGCGGAGATCGGTCTCTTCCAGTGAGAACAGGCACGCGCGCACCTGGCCCTCGGCGGTCAAGCGCAGGCGGTTGCACGTGTCGCAGAACGGCTCGGTCACGCTGGCGATGACGCCGACCCTTCCCGGCGCGCCGTCGGCGAAGGCGTAGGACGTGGCGGGCTCGTTCGCGTGGCCGACGGCCGAGAGTGGGAACGCCGCGTCGATCGTCTCCAAGATACGGGCGGAGGGAACCACCTTTGCCCGCTCCCAGGCGTGCTCGGCGTCGAGCGGCATGTACTCGATGAAGCGGACCTCGTAGCCCGTTTCGCGAGACCAGCGAGCGAATTCCACCACTTCGTCGTCGTTCGTTCCGCCGATCACCACGGTGTTGATCTTGATCGGGGTCAATCCGGCCGCCTCGGCGGCCTTCAGCCCGGCGAGCACCTTGTCGAGCGCGTCACGCCGGGTCATCTCCGCGAACCGATGACGCATCAAGGAGTCGCACGACACCGTGGCGCGGTCGACGCCCGCCTCCGCCAGCGGACGCGCCAGCCTGTCGAGCAACATCCCGTTCGTCGTGATCGAGATGTCGAGATCGGGTCCCACCTCGCGGAACATCCCCACGAGCGTCGGGAGGTCGGCGCGCACCGTCGGCTCGCCGCCCGTGACCTTGATCGAACCGACGCCCAGTCCCACGAAGATCCCCAGGAGGCGCGTCATCTCTTCGAACGACAGGATCTCGTTCTTCGGGAGCCACGCGAGCCCCTCCGCCGGCATGCAATACGTGCACCGGAAGTTGCATCGATCGGTCACGGAGACACGCAGATCGTTCGCGACGCGTCCGAACGTATCGGCGAGCGGTCCTTCGGCCGAGGGAGGGCTGGTCGGTGGCTGCCAGGCGGTCATGCGACCAGGGTACTCGCAGACCCGTCTCCCGCGCTACGGGCCTGCCTGCGGGTGGGGGGTCGCGGGAAGGAGAGCGTCGACCGTGACGATCGATCCGTTGAGCGCCAGCTCGCGCGAGGCGCCCCTCGCCACACGAGATGCGACGTCCATCCCGATCAGGAAGGCAGCGAGCGGCGTGCCCTTGCGTTCCACCCGGTGGGCGACGTCACGCGCGACGCGTAAGAGGCGATCGGTCTCGTCCTCGGAGAGCGGCTCCAGGGCGAACATCCCAGCTAGATCGTCGATCCACTCGCTCATCGATCCTCCTCGGTACATCAGATCGGCATGACGGTGTAACACGCCACGGTAATACCTCGACGAACCCTCGAGGTGGGAGGATGGGCGCCATGGATGGTCCGCATCGCGCCGCCGTCATGACCGTGTCCGATGGAGTGACCCAGGGGACGCGGAAGGACGAGTCGGGTGACGTCGCCGAAGGATTGCTCCGTGCGGCTGGGTTCGACGTCGCCGACCGGGTCGTCGTGCCCGATGAGCAGCCGGAGATCGAACGAACCCTGCGAGCGTTGGCCGGGACACACGCCCTCGTGGTGACGACGGGCGGCACCGGATTCGGCCTGCGAGATGTGACGCCGGAGGCGACCAAGGCCGTCCTGGACAGGGAGGCTCCGGGCCTCGCCGAGCTGATGCGAGCCGCCGGTCTGGCCCACACGCCGATGGCGGCGCTCTCCCGGGCCGTGGTGGGAAGCCTGGGCTCGGCGCTGATCGTGAACCTGCCCGGTAGCCCGAAGGGCGTCCGGGAGAGCCTGGAGGCCATCCTCCCGGTCGTGCCGCACGCGGTCGGGCTGCTGAGCGGATCGACCGGCACGCATCCCACGGGTCATCCGGAACGCGGCGACCGAGCAGACGTCCTCGCTCCGACACCTGCTCCGACTCCTGGCACCGTCACGATCACCGCCGTCAAGCAGATCGGAGCGCCTCCCTGTCCCGTGGGCGCGCGGATCGTGGTCGGTCCCGGCGGTCCCCTCGAGGGAACGCTTGGGTGCGCGGAGTTCGACGCGGCAGCGGTCGAGGCGGCGACCGAGGCGATCGCCGCCGACGGAGCTGCACCGCATACCGCGACGTTCCATCACGACCTGGGCGACATCGAGGTGTTCGTCGAGCCCCATCCGATGCCACCATCGCTCGTCGTCGTGTCGGCGACGCCGGTCGCCTTGGAGCTTCTTCGGCTCGCTCGGGGCCTGGGCTACCGGACGCTCCTGGTGGAACCGCGCAGCGCGCGCGTCACTCCCGCACTTCGCGTCGCGGCGGATGAGGTCCGCGACACGCTCGACGGGATCACGCTCGACGCGCGGACCGATGTCGTCCACACGGATCACGACGCACCCGGGGTGGCGGATTCGCTGGCGGTCCTCCTGCGCGCGCCCGTGCGGTTCGTCGGCGTCATGGGGAGCCGGCGTCATGTGGGACCGTACGTGGAGAAGCTCCGCGAGATGGGTTTCGGGGATGAGGATCTCGCGCGCATCCGATCGCCGCTCGGCCTCGATCTCGGCGGGAAGGCCCCGCAGGAGATCGCGCTGTCGATCGCCGCGGGATTGGTCGCCGCACGCTCCGGTCGAGAGGGCGGATGGATGGATCGTCCGTGAGCGAGACCTCCGACCACGTCGGCAAGAACCGGATCCACTGGGAAGAACACAGTTCCTCGTACCAAACAGAGAACGCACGCCAGCTCGACCGGTGGGACCGGCTCGCTTGGGGTACCTGGGACCTTCCTGAGGACGATCTGCACGCGCTCGGCGACGTGAACGGGCTGGACACACTCGAGTATGGCTGCGGCGCATGTCAGTTCGGCATCAAGGTCGCCAAGCGCGGCGCTCGCGTCACCGGTCTCGACTTCTCCGGCGCCCAGTTGCGTCACGGCCGCAGCAGGATGGACGAAACGGGCATCCGGTTCCCAGTCGTGCAGGCCGACGGTGAGCACGTCCCATTCGGTGACGATTCGTTCGACCTGGTGTTCTGCGACCACGGTGCGATGGGGTTCGCCGATCTCCACCGCACCGTCCCGGAGGTTGCGCGCGTCCTTCGGCCTGGAGGCCTCTTCCTCTTCAATGGAACGACGCCATGGATCTGGATGGCGTGGGAGAACGACGACCAACCACCGACCCGCGAGATGCACAAGGACCATTTCGGGCTCGGCCGCGCTGACTCCGACGATCCCGAGTGGTGCACCACCGAGTTCCAGCTGACCTACCGGGACTGGATCAGCCTCTTCCGCGACAGCGGGCTCGTCGTCGAGGATCTGATCGAGCTCTGCCCGGCGGCGGACGCGACGACCACGTACGTGGACTACGCGCCGCTCGGATGGGCCCGCGCCTTCCCGAGCGAACACATCTGGAAGGTTCGGAAGGCGCCGGATGCCGGACGCTAGTCTGCGTCAGACTACCGCCACGGTTCTGGCGGCGGTCGTGTTGGCCGTCGTCGCGCTGACGGCGTCGCCGGCGCGGGCACCACGAGACGAGCGTCCCAACATCATCATCATCCTCACCGACGACCAATCGTTCGACACGCTGCCCTCGAACCCGCCCACGATGCCGTGGCTCCAATCACAGATCCAAGATCCGAACGGGCACTGGTTGTGGTTCCCCCACGCGTTCATCGAGACGCCGCTCTGTTGCCCGTCGCGCGCGACGATCCTGTCGGGCCGGTACAGCCGGCACACCCGCGTCGTGGACAACCAAACCGGTCACCTGTTCGACGAGTCGAACACCCTGGCCACCTGGTTGCACGACGGGGGCTATACCACCGGGTTGATCGGGAAATACCTGAACCGCTATCCGTTCGATCGGGGACCGTACATCCCGCCCGGATGGGACCGTTGGGTCGCGAAGCGGAGCACGGCCGCCACGACGACCTACTACGACTTCGGGTTCGTCGACCAAGGTGTCGCGTTGCAGACGAGCGACTCGCCGGCCACCTATGCCACGGACCTGTTCGCCGATCGTGCCATCGACTTCCTGAAGACGGCGCCGGAGGGTCGACCCTTCTTCCTCTACTTCGCCACGAGTGCGCCGCATCCGCCGTGGACACCGCCACCGCGGCATGCCGGGGCCTTCGCGAACGAGCAGATCGCGGTGCCGGCGAGCGTCGGCGAACGGAACGTCTCCGACAAGCCACGATGGGTGCAGAAGTTGCCGCCCCTCGACGGCACCGAGCGCACGAAGCTGTTCGCGGATCGCCGACACGAGGCGGCGACGCTCCTCGGGGTCGACGACGCGGTGAAGCGGATCTTCGACCAGCTCTCGAGCAGCGGCGACCTCGGGAAGACGGTGGTCTTCTTCCTGACCGACAACGGGTACTCGTTCGGCGAGCACCGCATCCGCGGCAAGCGATGTCCGTACGAGGAGTGCATCCGGACGCCGTTCGCGGTGAGGGTGCCGGGCGCGGTGGCCGGCAACGTGCCTGGGCTCGTCTCGAACGTCGACCTCGCGCCGACGATCGCGGATCTGGCCGGCATCCAGCCCGGCCTCGCCGAGGACGGCCGAACGTTCGCGCCTGTCCTGCTCGGTCAACCGTGGAAGCCTCCCAAGGGGGTGTTCATCGAATGGGCGGGCGACAGCGAGATCCCTCCTTGGCAGGGTGTGCGCACGAGCGACTTCGTCTACATCGAGGATGCCGACGGCACCGTCGAGCTGTACGACCTGACCGGCGTGCTCGGCCCTGCGGATCCGCTGGAGCTGCGGAACCGCTCGGGTGATCCTCGCTATCGGCGCACCGTGCGCCACATGGCGAGGGAGCTCGATGCGTTGCGTTCCCGACAACCACGCCAGGGGTAGACTCCGGCTTCGTGCAGAAGGGCCAGGGTTCCATCATCCGTCCGGCGTCGACCCATCGCCGCCGGCCCACGCGCAAGCAGATCGCGCGCCGCCGCGCAGCGGCGGCGCTGTCCCTGGTCGTGGTGCTCCTGCTGGTGTGGCAATTCTGGCCGTTCGGAGGCAACGGCTCGACGCAGGCGACGGGCGGCGGCGGGCAGCACGGGCAAGGGAACGGCGGGAACGCGGGGAACGGAGGCAGCGGGGCCTTCGGATTCGGCCCGAACAGTCCGATCAAGCACGTGGTGTTCATCGTGAAAGAGAACCGGACCTTCAACAACTACTTCGCGACGTACCCCGGCGCGGTCGGCAGCACCACAGGCGGAACGCTCAGATGTTCGGGCGGGGTATGCAAGCCGGGGCCCGACTATCAACTGAAGCCGGCGCCGGACATCCAGCCGCACGACATCACGCACGGCTTCTCGTCCGGCCTGGATTCGATCAACGGTGGTCAGATGAATGGCTTCAACATCATCGGTTCCGGTGAAGACATGTCCGGCTACGACTACCACGACCGTTCGACCCTCCCGAACTACTGGAAGTACGCGGATCGCTTCGTGCTGGCCGATCACTTCTTCACCTCGATGTACGGACCGACGTTCCCCGAGCACCTCTACACGGTGGCCGCGCAGGCGAAGGGCATCGTCGACAACAAGGGGACGACCGATCACGCCGGCAACTACTGCGACGATCCGACGGAGTTCACGCCGCACTTCTTGGATAACCTCACCGACGCGCAGAAGAAGAAGATCATGGGCTACGAGGAGCACTTCACCGACGACTTCCCGAACATGATCTACAAGATCAACCCTTACTGGGAACAGATCCGGACCTGCATCGACGTGAAGACGCTCCCCGACGAGCTCCAGAAGGCCGGGATCGACTGGAAGTACTACGCGAACCACGACCAGTGGATGAACGCGCTGCAGGCCATCCGACACGACCGGTTCAACCCGGTGATGTGGGGCAAGGTCCAGCCGCCGGAGAACTTCATCCACGACGTCAAGGCCGGCCGGATGCCCGCGGTCTCATGGTTGATCCCACCGGAGTCCTACAACGAGCATCCCGGAGCAGGCGTGTCGGTCTGCGCCGGCGAGAATTGGACCGTCACACAGATCAACGCGATCATGCGGAGCGACTACTGGGCGTCGACGGTGATCGTGGTTGTGTGGGACGACTTCGGAGGTTTCTACGACCCGGTCGTGCCGCCTCACTACGACATCATGGGTCTCGGCCCGCGCACGCCGGCGCTGATCATCTCCCCGTACAGCCGGCGCGGGGACAATCCCGACGGCGGCGCCGTCGATCACACCACGTACGAGTTCTCCTCGGTCCTGAAGTTCATCGAGGACATCCACGACCTCAAGCCGTTGACCGAGCGGGACAAGCAAGCGAGCCCCCTATCCGGAGCGCTCGACTTCTCGAAGCCACCGGATACGACTCCACTCATCCTGAAACTTCGTCAGGATTGCCCGTACGGCACGTCGTTCGCCGAGATGGTGCCGGGGAACCCCGCCGTCCAGGGCATCGGCGTCCCGTGGGGTTAGCCGAGGCATCGGCGACGGGCCAACCATGACCGAGGCGGGCGGGCGTTCCGCACGTGAGGTTCAGGGCGCCCGAACCCGCGAGCGGATCCTCGAGGCCGCGCGCGGCACGTTGGCGGAGCACGGTCCGGACGGGTTCACGACCCGGCGCGTGTCCCAACGCGCCGGCGTCTCGCACGGGATGGTCCACTACCACTTCAAGGACAAGCGCGATCTGATCCTCGCGGTCCTCGTCCAGGCCCGTCGGGACTGGATCGAGCCGCTGGAAGAGCTGGTCGACGGGCCGGGCTCCGCCGAGGCTCGCATGCGCTCGGTGATCGCGTGGATCTCGCAGCCGGCGACGTCCGACGTGATGCGCGTCCACCTGTCGATCTTCGTGTTCTCACTCGCCGATGACACGGTCCGAGAGCGCTACGCCGCCGAGTATGCGCGCTGGCGGGCACCGTTCGTCACGCTCTACCGTCAGCTGGCGAGGGAGCTCGGTATCGAAGGCTTGGACGCGAAGAGTGTCGGCGAGGCGTTCGCGTCCGCCGCCGATGCCTTGGTCCAACAGCAGGTCATCGACCCCGACCTCCCGACGGCCCGGATGCTACGGCGACTCTTCGATGCCACGGTCGCGCGAGCGCCCGGCGGTCCTCAGTCTCGTCCGAGATCTCGCCCCAGATCCCTATAGACGTCGAAGGCTCCACGCGGCGCGTCGCGCACATGCTTCAAGACCCGGTTCAGGCCACGGGTGCCGCGTTCGCGCACCGTCCGAACCCGATCGAGATCCAGCACCTCGGGCAGGAACTCCTCACCCGCCCCACCTTCGAACAGCACGCGCCCTTCCGGGTCCACGCCGATGCTCCTGCCTCCGCCGATCGTCACGACCGCGTTCGGGTTGATCACGTAGCACTGATTCGTGATCGCGTTCGCCCGCGCAAGCACCAGTTCCTCTTCGCGGTCGGGGGTGGTGGTGAGGGTGGGATGTGCGATGACCTCCGCGCCGCGGAGCGCCAAACTCCGCGCCATCTCCGGGAACCAGCCGTCGTAGCAGATCATCACTCCGATCTTGCCGACGTTCGGGATCGAGAACACCGGTGGCTCCTCGGTGCCGACCGCGTACCGCTCGAACGGTCGCCACGTGAAGACCTTGCGGTATCGACAGACCAACCTGCCCGACGGGGCGAAGACGATCGCGGTGTTGTAGAGGGAATCGCCGTGCCGCTCGACGATCGAGCCCGCGACGATCCACCGGCCGGCGAGCTTCGCGATACGCCCGACGGCGCGTGTGAGCGGCCCCGGGATCGGCTGCGGGTTCTCGTCGTACCCGCTTGGACCATGCGTGAACGGATGCTCGCCCGTGAGGTAGAGCTCCGGGAAGATGTACAGGTCGGCGTCGGGCAACGCTCGTCGGAGCATCCGGACCTCTTCTTCGAACTTCTCGAGCGTCGCCGCGGGGTCGAAGGCGACGGGACGGACCTGAGCCGCCACGATCGTGAGGATCCTGCTCATGACGCGAGACCGTAACACAGCGGCTTCTTATCTTGACCAAGCGCTCGGTCAGGAAGAGGATGTCGAGATGTCCATCGATGATCTGCTCCGCCTCGAACACCTCGGTTCCCGTCCATTCTCTCGCCGCGACCTGCTTCGCGCGACGGGCAAGGGTGGAGCCGGGCTCGCCGCGGCCGCGATCCTGGCGGCGTGCGGCGGCCTGAGCACCAACTCGGCTCCCTCCTCCGCCGTAGGTTCGCCCTCCGCTCTCCCGCCGTTCGCGCACGAGTTGTCGATCGCACAGTGGCCGCTTTACATCGACCCGGGCAAGCACGGCGCGGAGAGCCCGACGCTCGCCGCGTTCGAGCAGGAGACCGGCATCAAGGTCACGTACCGCGAGAACATCAACGACAACGCGGCGTTCTTCGGCAAGCTCCTGCCGCAGATGAGCGCCAACCAGGACCCGGGCTACGACCTCATCACGCTCTCCGACTGGGTCGTCGTGAAGATGGACCGTCTCGGCTGGCTCGCTCCGATCGACCACAGCGCACTTCCGACCGTGACCGCCAACATCGGCCCGGCGTTCGCGGACCCCGCGTATGACCCGGGCAACGCGCACAGCATCCCGTGGCAGGGAGGGATCACTGGGATCGCCTACGATCCGAGCAAGACCGGGCGTCCGCTCACGAAGTTCGCGGACCTGTGGGATCCGGCGTTCACGGGCCACGTCGGCATGCTCACCGAGATGGTCGACACCATGAACCTCACCCTCCTGTCGCTCGGCGTGGACATCCAGAACGCGACGATCGCCGATGCGACCCGCGCGCAGGCGAAGTTGATCGAGCAACGTGACGCGGGGATCGTGCGGCAGTACTACGGTCAGGACTACACGCGCGCGCTCTCCGAAGGCGAAACCTGGGCGACCATGGCGTGGTCAGGTGATGTCTTCCAGCTGAAGCTGTCCAACCCCGAGCTGGAGTTCGTCGTGCCGGAAGAGGGCGGGATCCTGTGGGTGACGCCGATGGAGATCCTTCGCACTGCCGCCCACCCCACCGACGCGCACGCGTTCCTCGACTTCGTTTACCGGCCGGACATCGCCGCCGAGATCACGGAGTGGGTCGCATACGTTACGCCGGTCCCGGCCGTGCAGGACATCGTGCGTCAGCACGCCGCCGCGGCGACCAAACCCGCTGATCGCGACTACCTGACGTACCTGGCCGAGAGCCCGTTGGTGTTCCCGACCGACGACATGCTCGCCAACCTGTTCTCGTACAAGGTCCTCTCCGGATCGGAGGAGCAGCAGTGGGAGGATCTGTTCAGTCAGGTCCTGAACGGCTGAGCACGTTCATCCGCCGGGGATCGACGCCGGTCCGGGCGGGGGATGCAGTGGCAGGAGCAAGGGGGGCCGAGGCGACTGACGGAAGTTGAAATCGTTCCGCAGATCGCCGAGTCCTTTCGCATCCTCCGCTACGAACGGCCGACCGTCGGGACGGCCGTCGGTCTGCGGGTCGATCCGTTGCCCATGCAGGAAATCGTCCTCGATGAACTTGAGGTACGAGTCGGTCGACAGCAGTTGGTGGTCGATGTACCCCGTCCGCGCGTACGGGCTGACGACGAGGCCTGGTACCCGGAGGCCATAGCCCTGGCCGTTCAGCGTGGGGGGCATGACGTGGTCGTAGAAACCTCCCCAGTCGTCCCACGAGATGAAGATCGCCGTGCTGTTCCACTCGGGACCTTGCATGGCGGTGTTCACGATCCGTGTGACCCATGCCTGTCCGGCCGCGATCGAGGCCGGCGGGTGCTCGCTGTTCCGCTCGTTCGGCACGATCCACGACACGGATGGGAGGGTCCCTGCTGCCGCCTCGGTGAAGTAGTTCGCCGAGGGCTGGATGTTCGCGAGCTGGTGATCGTCGTGAACCGTCTGGAACCCCGGGAGCGGATTCCAGATGTCGGGGGTGTCGGCTGCCTGCGCCTGGTGCGAGCAGTACATCTGTGAGTCGGCGCAGTCGGGCTGACCGCCTTGCGCGACGAAGTAGTTCCAGCTCACTCCGGCGCTGTGGAGCAGGTACGTGAGATCGGTCCAGTCGTACGGCGCGCTGTCCGTTGGGTGTGCCCGGTATCCCTGGCCCGTGACGTCGGCAGGTCGTGCGACGTCGGTGTGACAGCTGATCGCCACGTTCTCGGAAGGGCAACTCGCCGACCATCCCGACACCATCTCCAGATGCGCCGGCAGGCTCCACGATCGGACCCCCTCGAACATGCGATCCTGCAGCACGAACCGCTGCGCGTAGGTCCAATAGTTCGGGATCTCCCGGGCGTCGTGCCACCCGACCGTGTCCGGCCGACCCGACGCGACGCCGACGCCGGTGCACTCGGGAGCCGCGGCGTTGTCGGCACAGTAGGCGTGGGTACCCAAGATGGCGTTCTTGATGAAGCCGTTCATCTGTCCAGCGTGCATGTCCGCGCGAGCCGCCTGGAACGTATGCGGTCCGCCGCTGTCCACCAGATGCGGATCGTGGAACGGCCGGACGCAGTGCGCGCGTTGCGGGTCGGGGATACACGCTGTCGGGCGGCCGTTGTGCATCGGGATGCCGTCGGCCCCGGGATAGGTCCCGAAGTAATTGTCGAACGACCGGTTCTCCTGCATCACGACGATCACGTGCTGGATCTTGTGGATGCCCCGCAACGCCGGGGTGCGATCGGCGAGCCCAAGCCCGAGCTCTCCGACACTCACCACGGCCACCATCGACACGGCGAGAGCCGTCGCGATCGAACGGCGATGGAGGACGGAGGTCACACCATCCTTGCGTCGTGCAGGGAGGCCTGGTTCGAAGATGCGGGAGAAAGGAGTGCCGGGCTACGCGGGACGCAGCTCGAGGGTGCCCTTCGATGCTTGTTCCCGCCACCACTGCTGCCCCTCTTCGGGAAGGGTGTAGATCGGGTCGTAGTACGGATAGTGGCGCGTGAGCGCCTCGGGGTCGTCGTCCTCGATCCCGGTCCGGTAGTTCTTCGTCCAGGACGAGATGCCCTTGACGCGGTCGTAGTCCTTCAGCATGTGGACCCAGCGCTTGCCGACGAACGGCACGTCGCACACCACACGTGGTGTCGCGAAACCGGGCATGTACCCCAGCAACCGGTACTGCAGGTCCTGCGCCTCCGCCACCGATGTCCGCCAATGCTCGGCGTTCGGGATCATGTCGCACATATAGAAGTAGTAGGGCGTGATCTGCGCGTGGTCGAGGAGCATGAAGCAGAGCTCCAGCAGATCGTTCGGCGCGGTGTTCACCCCTCGCAACAGGACCCCCTGGTTCCGCACATCGCGGAAACCCGCGTCGAGCGTTGCCCGAGCCGCCCTGCCAACGAGCGGCGTCACCTGCTGCGCGCAATTCACATGGGTATGCAGCGCGATGTCCACTCCGCGTGAGCGTGCCTTCGTCGCCATCGTCTCGAGCCCCGCGCGGACGTCGTCCTGCAGGAAGTGTTGCGGCAAGCCCATGAGCCCCTTGGAGGCGATACGGATGTCGCGGATGTTCTCGATGTCCAAGAGCTTCAGGACGAAGTCCTCGAGGCGCTTGATCGGCACGTTGGCCATGTCGCCGCCCGACACGACCACGTCCCGAACCTGCGGCGTCCGGCGGAGGTACGCGAGCATCTCGTCCCAACGGTCGTTCTGCTTCGCCTCGAACTTGTACTTCAAGACCTGAAGCGTGTCGTTGCCGACCAGGTCCATCCGCGTGCAGTGACCGCAGTACTGCGGGCACGTGGGGATGAGCTCGGCGAGGACCTTCGTCGGGTAGCGGTGGGTGAGCCCTTCCACCGCCCACATGTCGGCTTCGTGGAGCGAGTCGCGCGAAGACATGGGGTGACTCGTCCACTCGGCCTGACGCTCGCTGAACGCGGGCGCCATGTATCGGCGAACACGGTCGCTGCGGAGGTCGTGTTCCTCCATCGTGTTGATCATCTGGGGGGGGATCAGCATCGACATCGTGGCGCGTTCCTGTTGATCCCGTTCGATGTCGGCCAAGAGGTCATCAGCCAGGAAGTCGCCAAGCGCCTCTTTGAACTCCTTCAGGTTCTTCACGGAATGTGCGCGTTGCCACTGGGAGGACTCCCACTGGTCCGTGGCGACGTCTCGATAGGCGGGAAGGCGGGTCCAGTCGGGCTCGGCGTAATCGCGGGCGAGGGGGTACTCGAAGGGCTGATGGGCGGCGTGCGCATGTGGATCGCGATGTCCCGGCCGGACGTTGGACGGTTCCGGATGGATCTGCACGCTCATGCTCCACACCCCCATCGGTTCGGTAAGGGCGCGCCGCGCCTGACGCTCGGGCACGCGAAGGATATCCAGCGGAAGAACACCAGGATACCCGAATCCTATCCGGGAAACATGCGGACAAACAGGACGATGTCCGGCGAACGAGGTATCGACCGAAGATCAGCGACGGCCGCGAGGGCCGCCACCTTGGCCGTCGCGACGAGGACGGCGTTCCATGCGGACTTCGGGGATGTACTTCGGAAGCCGCGCCTTCATCGGCGGGTGGCCGGTGCGGTCGAAGCGAACCATCACGTGATCGGGTGTCTGCTGCCGGTCGGTCTCTCGCCAGCCGTTCGCGAGGAGGTGCTTCAGCCGAGCCGCCGCCGTCTTCCGCAGCTTGTCCGTGCCGGGAACCCGGACGTACAGGCGTTCGTGGAGGACTTCCTTGTAGTCAGGCATGGATCGCCAAGCGTAGCAGGCCTCTTCGCTGCCCCACCTCGATGTCTACAGGCGAGACGGCGCTCGACCGATAGCTCCTAGGTATGGAGGCTCCGGCTGCGCGTGGAGAGGCCGTCCTCGGCGCCGTTGCGTTCGCAACCGAATGCTTCCTGCGGGACGAGGCCTGGCACGATCGGATCGACGAGGTGCTCGCGCACCTGGGGACCGGCATGGGCGTCTCCCGGGCCTATCTCTTCCAGAACGCCCGTGAGCCCGACGGACGTCTGTGGATGGATCTTCGATCCGAATGGGATGACCTCGGTGTGCGGCAGATCTTCGAGGACCCGTCGAACCATCTGCACCCCTACGCTCCCGACTTCTCACGCTGGATCGAGCTGCTCGGGCGAGGCGACGTCGTCCAGGGCACGCCGAGAGAGCTACCCGAGGCCGAGCGTCTCGTGCTCGAAACGGAGAGCGTCACCAGCGCGCTCGTGGTTCCGGTCTTCGCGGGGACGGAATGGTGGGGCTTCATCGGACTCGACCTGACGAGTGAGGAACGGACATGGTCGGATGTCGAAGTGGGTGCGCTTCGTGCCACCGCCGGCGCCTTGGGGGCGGCGATCGAGCGGCAACGGGTCGAGCAGACGCTGAAGTTCACCGAGCAGCAGTACCGCTCGATCGTCGAGCACATCCCGGCCTTGACCTACATCGAATCGGTCGTGGAGTTCGGCCACACGATCTACATCAGCCCGAACGTTGAACAGATGCTTGGCTACTCCCAGCGGGAGTGGCTGGCTGACCCGGAGATGTGGAGCAAGATCCTGCATCCAGACGACCGAGCGCGAGCGATGGCCGAGGTCGGCCGTCACAAGGAGACGTGCGAGCCGTTCGCTCTGGAGTATCGATTGTTCTCCAAGGACGGCAGGGTCGTGTGGGTGCTCGATCAGGCGATCATCGTGAGGGATGAGCAGGGGACGCCCTGTTACTCGCATGGGGTTGTCGTGGATATCAGCGAGGGCAAACGCGCAGAAGAACAGATGGCGTTCCTCGCCTATCACGACGAGCTGACCGGCCTCCCCAGCCGGTCGATGTTCGAAGAGTTGCTCAACCTCTCGATCGGCCGTGCGCGACGCTACGATGGATCGGTCGCGGTGGTCTGCGTCGATCTGGATGACTTCCGCTTGGTGAACGACAGCCTCGGACACGGGAACGGCGACGAGCTCCTCAAGATGGTGGCCGACCGCTTGCGGGAGGCAACGCGAGAGACCGATCTGGTGGCGCGCCGCGGGGGTGACCAGTTCTTGCTCCTCCTGGCGGATCTCGATCGGGACGAGCGCGGCGACATGGACGCGGCCCTGATCCGGGCCGAATCGGTCGTCCAACATATCCACGGATCGCTGGGGTCCGCGTTCACCGTGGCCGGCACCGAGCTGTACATCTCGGCGAGCATGGGCATCAGCATGTTCCCGCAGGACGGCGATGAACCTGGCGGACTGCTCCGCAACGCCGAGGCGGCGATGTATGAGAGCAAGAAGGCCGGCCCTGCCGGCTACGTCATCTCCTCGAGTGGCTCGATCGACTCGTCGGCGAAGCTGAAGTTCGTGACCCGGCTCCGCAAGGCCGTCGAGAACCAGAGTTGGATACTCCACTACCAACCGTTGATCGACCTTTCGACCGCCGGCATGGTCGGCGTCGAAGCGCTGATCCGTTGGCCGGAGCCGGGAGGCGGTCTGATCCCGCCCGGAGAGTTCATCCCGCTCGCCGAAGAGCTGGGACTGATCGAGGCCATCGGCGATTGGGTCGTGAACGAGATCGTCTACCAGGCGAAGGCATGGCTCGATCTGGGCATCGACCTCGAGATCGGATTCAACCTGTCGCCGAGGCAGTTCTGGCAGCCGGATCTGGCCGAGGGGATCCTCACGCGGATCACCGACGGCGGCCTCGATCCCGCTCGGATCGTCGTGGAGGTCACGGAGTCCTCGGCCATGCTCGACCCGGACCGCGCACAGGAGATCCTGTGGGACCTGCACCGAGGCGGCCTGCGGATCGCCATCGACGACTTCGGCACGGGCTATTCCTCGCTCTCGCGCCTCCGCGAGGTGCCGGTCGACGTGTTGAAGATCGATCGCTCGTTCGTCTCCGGCGTCGACCGGGACCCGCAGGCGGCAAGCATCGTGGCTGCCTTCATCGAGTTGGCCAGCGGACTCGGGATGACGACAATGGCCGAGGGCATCGAGACGCAAGGGGAGCTGGATCTCCTGATCTCGCGGGGATGCCAGATGGGACAGGGTTTCTTGTTCAGCAGGCCGGTCCCGCCCGAGGAGATCATCGCGTTCGCGCTCGGGGGTGTCCCCGAGGCGACGCGGAGCGCTTAGGGCTTCAGGCGAGGGCCGCGCGAACCCGTTCCACGATCGATGCTGAATCGATCCCGGCCCAGGCGCGAAGCTCTTCCGGGGTTCCGGATCCGGGCATCTGCGTCACGGCGATCTTCACGACCCGACCCGAGAGCGGACCGGTCGAAGCCAGTCCGTCCAGCACCGCGTCGCCCAGGCCACCTTCGATCCGATGGTCCTCGACCACGACGAGCAGCCCCGTCTCCTCGAGCGCCCGGCGTAGGGCGACCGCGTCGATCGGCTTGACCGAGTAGCAATCGATTACCCTGGCCATGATCCCGTCGGCCTGAAGCGTCTTCGCCGCGCCCAGACACTCGTGGAGCGTCACGCCGGCGCCGATCAACGTGACCCGGTCCTCCGGCGCTGACGCGAGCGTCTTGCTGCCGCCGACGGGGAACTCCTCGTTCTGGCCGTAGAGCGAGAGCGTCGCCTCGCGCGTCGTGCGGATGTATGAGATCCCTGGCAGATCGCACATCGCGGCGACGAGCTTCGTCGTGGCGTTCCCATCCGCGGGGTACAAGACGGTCGAGCTATGCAGGGCCCGCATCGTGGCAAGGTCCTCGAGCGCCATCTGCGACGGGCCGTCCTCGCCGATGGACACTCCCGCGTGCGAGCCGCAGAGACGGAGGTCGGCCCTTCCGATCGCCGCCATGCGGATGAAGTCGGAGGCGCGGGAGAGGAATGCCCCGAACGTCGCCGAGAACGCGGTCTTGCCCATCGCCTGCAAACCGACCTGCGCACCGACCATGCACTGCTCGGCGATGTACATCTCGAAGAAGCGCTCGGGCGCGACCTTCTGGAAGTCGTCGGTGTAGGTGGAGTTCCCAACCTCGCCGTCGAGGACGACGAGCTCCGGGCGGTGGCCGGCAAGCCATGCCAGCGTGTCGCCGAACGCCTTGCGGGTCGCGATCGGACCGTCGTAGCGAGGCTGCCCACCGGCGGACGGTGCGCCCACCTCGACGGGAACGAACGCCTCCGGCTTGGGTGGCGCGATCGTGAGCTGCCGCTCGCCGCCGAGCTCTTCGATCGCCTGCACGGCCTGGTCCTGCGACAGCGCCTTCCCGTGCCAGCCTTCGGCGTTCGCCAGGAACGAGACGCCGTGGCCCTTCTCGGTGCGCGCGACGATCAGCGTCGGCCGTTCGGCCGCCTCCGACTCCGTGTACGCGGCGTCGATCGCGTCGACGTCGTGACCGTCGATCTCGACCGTGTCCCAGCCGAACGCGAGCGCGCGATCGCGGAACACGTCGCCGTGCCAACCATGCATCGTGGGGCCGCGTTGCCCCAGATGGTTCATGTCGAGGATGGCAGTGAGGCCGTGGATCTGGTGGAACGCGGCCGATTCCATCGCTTCCCAGATCGACCCCTCGGCCATCTCGGAGTCGCCGAGCATGACCCACACGCGCCCGAGGGAGCCATTCACGCGCATGGCGAACGCCATCCCCAAGCCGATCGGGAGCCCCTGGCCGAGCGATCCCGTGGCGACATCGATCCACGGCATCTCGGGCAGGGGCGCCGGGTGTCCCTGGATCGGCGAACCGAACCGGCGGAGGGAGAGCAACTCCTCATCCGAGATGGCGCCGACGGCTTTCAGTGTTGCGTAGAGCAGCGGAGCGGCGTGACCTTTGGAGAGCACGAATCGGTCGTTCGCCGGATCGTCGGGATCCGAGATGTGCGTGCGCAGGTGGTCGGCGTACAGGACCGCCGTCAGGTGCGCCGCGGACATGGACGACGTCGGATGTCCGGATCCAGCGGCGGTCGTGCAGCGGATGCTGTCGACGGCCAGTTGTGCCGCGAGCTCGTTCCACAGGTGTGTCCGGTCGCTCATCCCCGCTCCGTTCTCTGTGGGCGATGTCTTCGTAAGGATCGCGGGAAGGGTACCCCCAGGCCGAAGAAACGCGCCCGTCGCCGACCTTGGGGTACCCTCGACGTGCATGGACTCTCTTCCTACAACCTTCCGTGACCTGGGTGTCTCGGATGAAGTGATCGACACACTCGCGAAGCGAGGCATCACGGAGCCTTTCCCGATCCAGGTGATGGTGATCCTTGATGCGACTTCCGGACGCGACACCCTGGCGAAGTCGCAGACGGGGTCCGGAAAGACGCTCGGTTTCGCGATCCCGATCGTCGAACAGCTCGATCCAGACGACGCGGAGCGCCCGGCGGCCTTGATCCTCGTTCCCACCCGCGAGCTGGCACAGCAGGTCAAGGACGACCTCGCCGACATCGCACGCGCCAAGCACCTGAAGACGAAGGTCGTCTACGGCGGCACGCGCGTCACGGAGCAATCGAAAGGTGTGGGCGACGCACATGTCCTGATCGCCACACCCGGGCGACTACAAGATCTGGCGGACAGGAAGCTCGTCAAGCTCGACGGCGTGAAGATCTTCGTCCTCGACGAAGCCGATCGGATGCTCGACATGGGGTTCCAGCCGCAGGTGGACCGCATCGTCCGGTTGCTCCCGAAACAGCGTCAGACGATGTTCTTCTCGGCCACGCTCGACGGTGCCGTGGGTCGCATCGCCGAGGTCTACACGAAGAACCCCGTCCGACACGAGATCATGTCGGACGGCAAGACCGTCGAGGAGGCGGATCACCGGTTCGTGCCCGCAGGATCGCACGAGAAGCTCGAGAAGCTCGTGGAGCTCGTCAACGAACAAGCGGGGTTGACGCTCGTGTTCGTGAACACCAAGCGCCGGGTGGAGTCGCTCGCCCGGCAGCTCCGTGCGCAGGAGGTCCCCAC
>JBOGVK010000240.1:0-13543 GCA_050692375.1 Actinomycetota bacterium | reverse complement strand
GCACCTGGTAGATCGTGGTCTGCGCTTCCTGGATCCGGTGCACGGACGTCAGCAAGCCCAGTTCCCGGGCCGCCTCGAGCCCGGCCAGCACGCTGTCGTTGTCGCCGTCGGCGGAGATTCCGAGGGCGATATCGGCGGGATCGGCGAGGAAGCTCGGTCCGACCCTGATCGCCTTCGGCACGCCGGAGCAGCAGCAGCGCTTCCTCCCCCCAATCAAGGCCGTGGCGGAACTCTGGTGCCAGGGCTACTCCGAACCCGGCGCCGGGTCCGACCTGGCCGCGGTGGCCACCCGCGCGGCCCTGGACGGCGGGGAGTGGGTGCTCACCGGCCAGAAGGTGTGGACGTCGCTGGCCCACCTCGCCGACTGGTGCTTCGTGCTGGCCCGGACCGAATCTGGCTTCAAGCGCCAAACGGGCCTGTCGTGCCTGCTGGTGCCGATGCGCCAAGCCTGGGGGATCGTCACGGATCACGACCTCCGTACGCGGGTGCTGGCGGTGCATCGCAGCGCCGACACGCCGGTCGAGGAGGTCGCATCGTTCCCGACCAAGACGCTTCCCGAGGATGCGTTGGCCGGTGAGGCGCTGCTCGCGATGTTCGCCGAAGGTGTGCATCACTTCCCGGTGACGCGGCCTGACGGCACCGTCGCCGGCGTCGTGACCACCACCGATCTGATGGATGTCGGTCGCTACACGCCGTTCTCGATCCGGAGCGCCATCGAGCGAGCGCGCACGGGCGAAGATGTCGTCGCGGCCGGGCGCGAGCTGCCACAGGTGGTGTGCGCGCTGGTCGATGCGAGCTCCGAGCCGGTGGGCGTCGGACGGGTCGTCGCGCTCGTCGTCGACGCCATGACGACCCGGCTGCTGACGCTCGGGATCGAACGGTACGGCGAGCCGCCCGTTCCCTGGGCGTGGCTCGCGCTCGGAAGCGCTGCGCGTCACGAGCAGGCGCTGCACACGGACCAGGATCACGCGCTCGCCTACGATCCGCAGGCGCGCTCGCCCGAGGAGATCGACGCGTACTTCGGGGAGCTGGCGGAGTTCGTGACGGCCGGGCTCGAGGGCGCCGGCATCCACCGGTGCAAGGGCGACGCGATGGCGTCGAACAACGCGATGCGCCGATCGGTGCAGGGATGGGTCGATGCGTTCCACGGGTGGATGAGCGATCTCGGCCGCTCGGGGAGCATCATGTCGTCGATCGTCTACGACTTCCGCAAGGTGACGGGACCGCTGGATCCCGAGCCCGAGCTCGAGCGCGTGATGCGCGAAGCACAACACGACGATGCGTTCCTGCGTCATCTGGTGCAACGTGCACTCGATACCCGCCCACCGACCGGGTTCATCCGCAACCTCGTGGTCGAGCGCAAGGGCGAGCACGTCGGGACGCTCGACGTGAAGCACGGTGGGGTCACGATCGTCGGCAACATCGCGCGGGTCGAGGCCATCCGGGCCGGCATCTCCGCCAAAGGCACGCTCGATCGGCTCCGCGGCGCCGAGGATGCGGGAAGGATGATCGCAGGGTCCGCGAGCGAGTTACGCGAGGCGTTCCGCTACCTCTGGGAGGTTCGACTGCGTCATCAGGTGGCACAGGTGCGGGCGGGCGTGGCACCCGACGATTTCGTGGATCCCTCGACGTTGGGACCGGTGACGCGGCGGGGACTGAGGGAAGCCTTCAACGTGATCGCACGGACACAACGAGGCCTGGCGACGGAACTGGGATTGCGTGCGCCCTAGGAAGGCGACGTTCGAAGCTACAGCGAGAGGTCGGTGCCCATCGCGTGGAACCCGCCGTCCACGTGGATCAGCTCGCCGGTGATCCCCGCGGACAGGTCGGAGAACAGGAACGCGATCGCTCGGCCGACCGGCGTCGGATCGGTGATGTCCCATCCCAACGGCGCACGGCGCGCCCACGCGTCCGCGATCTGTTCGAACCCGGGGATGCCCTTGCCCGCCATCGTCTTCAGCGGCCCGGCGGACACCGTGTTCACGCGGATGCCCTTCGGACCCAGATCGCGTGCGAGGTACCGGCTGACGGATTCCAGGCCCGCCTTCGCCACGCCCATCCAGTCGTAGATCGGCCAGGCGACCTGACCGTCGAAGTCCAGGCTCACGATCGAGCCGCCGTGCTCCTGCATCAACGGCAGCAGGCCGGCGGCGATCGCTTTCAACGAGAACGCGCTCGTCTGGATCGCGGTCGCCACACTCTCCCACGGCGTGTTGAGGAAATTGCCACCCAGGGCATCCTGCGGAGCGAACGCGATCGCATGCAGGAACCCGTCGACCGTTCCCCACCGCGTGGCGAGCTCGTCGCGGAGCGCCTCGATCTGCGCGGGGTCGTTCGCGTCCATCTCGAGGACGTCCGGCGGATCCGGCAGTCGCTTGGCCACCTTCTTTGTCAGGCTCGTCGCGCGGCCGAAGCTCGTCAGCACGATCTGCGCGCCGAGCTCCTGACACGCCTGCGCCGCAGCGAAGGCGATCGACTGCGGCGTGAGCACACCCGTGATCACCAGACGCTTCTTCTCGAGCAGCACGCTCTGCTCCTTAGGGTCCGGTCGAGGCGCCGGCGACGACCCACGTGACGTGGCCGCTGCTGTCGGTTTGGGTCACCTTGAGGGTCAACGTGTCACCGGTCGTCAGCGTGCCGGTGCATTCGAATGTTCCGCCCGCCTCGGCCTTCACGCTGTCGGGACAGTGAACCGTGATCCCGGTCGTCTGCAGCTTCGAGTTCAGTTGATCCCCGAGCTGGGTCTCGAGATCGCCGATCTTGAGCGTCTTGCTGCACGCGGTCGCGACGATCGCGATGCTGAGCACGACGGCGGCGCGTGCGAGCCTAGAACGCATCGGGCGGGGGTCCTCCTCCGGTCGGGTGGCCTGAGGGTAGCCACGCCCTGAGGGCGGGTCAACCGTGGTGGCGCGGCTAGGGGCATCCCTTCTTCTTCTCCGCGCGACAGATGTCCTGGCCGGGCCCGCCGATCGCCGTGTCGAGACCTTGCTGTCCGACCAGACGGTCGTCTCCTGCCTGTCCGCGCATCACGTCGTTGCCGCGTCCGCCCTGGACCGAGTCCCCGCCCGGACCGCCGCTCGCGACGTCCTTGCCGGAACCGAGGCAGATCAAATCGATCCCGCCCCTGCCACTCACGTGATCGTCACCCTCGAGCGCGGCGATCACGTCGTTCCCGGGGGTCCCGACGAGTCTGTCAGGTCCGGCCGTCCCGACGATCGTCGCGGCGCTCCCGAAGCACATGACCGTCGGAGGGGGCTGGGTGACCGGGATGGTCTGCCAGGCGGGACCGACGTCTAATGCGACGTTGTTCGTAAGGGCGGACTGGAGCGTTCCGTTCGCGTGCATCACGTAGACGTCGTCGTTCCCCCCTCGGGTCGCGGCGAACGCGATCTGCGTCCCGTCCGGAGACCATCTTGGGCTGAAGTCAGGGTTTGGGTTGTTCGTGAGGTTGGTCTGAGCCGAACCGTCAGCGTTCATCACGTAGACCTCGTTGTTACCGTCTCGGGTCGCGAGGAAGGCGATCTTCGTCCCATCGGGCGACCAATCCGGTTCGAGGTCGTCGGCCGCGTTGTTCGTGACGTCCACCAGACCTGTCCCGTCGGCGTTCATGACGTAGACCTCGAAGTTGCCATCGCGTTCCGTTTCGAACGCGATCTTCGTCCCGTCGGGCGACCAGGCGGGGTCCGAATCCTGTGCAGCATTGTTCGTGAGACGGGTTTGACCCGACCCGTCGGCGTTCATCACGTAGATCTCCCTGTTCCCGTCGCGGTCCGAGCGGAACGCGATCTTCGTGCCATCTGGCGACCACGTCGGCCCAATGTCTTCCGCGGCGTTGTTCGTGAGGTTCGTCTGACCCGTGCCGTCGGCGTTCATCAGGTAGATCTCGAAGTTACCGTCGCGATTCGTGTGGAACGCGATCTTCGTGCCTCCGGGAGACCACGCGGGCGTGCCATCGGTGGCGACGTTGTTCGTGACGTTCGCCTGACCCGTACCGTCGGCATTCATCAGGTAGATCTCGAAGTTGCCATCACGGTTCGTCCCGAACGCGATCTTGCCGTTGTCCCCCGGGAACGTCGCCACCGCCGCCGGCGCCATCATGAGCGTGATCATGCACGCGCCGAGGCACGTGGAAATCGTCCGGATCTTCCGCATCGCAAGCCCCCCGTTCCCCAACCGCTTCGGGGTCGCCCCTCGACTCCCCGAGTTGGGGCCGAAGCCTAGGCGTCCTCACGTCCTCGGTAAAGGGGTCGTGGAAGCGGCCTAAGCGGCTTTGGTCAGGCCGACCCCTCGCACACCCCAGGTCGCGCTCGGATCCGTCGGGACGAACGCGATCGTGTTGGTCTGGCCGTCGACGAGCAGGTCGTCGGGGATCAGGAGCGTCTGCAGGCCGGTCCAATCGCCGACCGGACCGGCGGGGATCGTGGCCACCGCGACCCAGTCGACGTACACCGTGATCTCGCCGTCCTGCGCGTCGAAGACGTCGTACGTCAGCGTGCGATCGCCGGGAAACCCACCCACCGAGTAGACGACACCGGTGGCGTGTGACGTGTCGGAGCCCGTGATGTTGCCGAGCTCGGCCGCACCCGGGAGCACCGGCATCGCCGGTGTCTCGACCTGGTTCGTCCAGATCTGTTGCAACACACCCCATTCGGCTTCATCGACGCCCGTGTATGTGTAGTAGCTGCCGCCGATCACCCCGCGTTCGCGGAGCACGTCCACGAACGCCTGGGCCTGCGGCAGGCTCGCGTCCTGCGCGATCCCGCCGATCACGTGGATCGGGACCTGATCGCTCCCGACCTCGCGTTGGATGATGCGGATGTTCTGCGTGAGGTACAGGTGCGTGCTGTCTGCCGTCGGGTGATGCCACGTGAAGTACGACATCGGCATCAGCACGTCGTAGACCTCGGCCAACCCCGCGTATGGGAAGTGCGGCCAGTAGTCCTTGTGCACGACGATCCCCCGTGGCGACGGGATGATGCCGCCGAGCGGATAGGTGTCCCCCGCGAACGCCCGGATCCGCGAGGACAGGTCGAGCAGGCGCGCGGTCCGCGTGGCGACGTTGGTCACGTCGGGTGCCTCGATGTCCAACGCGAACCCGTCGAAGGCGTTGCCCGCGTCGGTCGTGAACCGGATGGCCGCTTCGGACCGGCCGGCGTCCTGCGAGACGTCCACGAAGTTCGGCAGGTACCACGCGACGATCTGCACGCCGTCCGCGTGCGCCGCGTCCACGAACGCCGCCACGCCCTGCTTGTCCGCGAACGGGAACGGCCGGTTGAAGTTCGAGGTCTCGAGGTAGAGGGTCCGGGCGCCGTGCGCGGCGATGTCCGCGACCGCCGTGGCGGGATGCTTCCACGCCCAGTCGTCGTAGAGGTCGATCCACACGCCCATGCCCTGGAACGGCCCGATGTTCGGGTTCGGCCGAACGCGTGGCACGTCGATCTGCTCACGGCCGTCGGCGACCGACAGCGCACTCAGCACGATGATCGCCACGGCCGCGAACGCGACCACATGGGGGAAGGTTCGATGCACCGCCATCGCATCCAGGGTACGCCGGCAGCCCGGCTTCCGAGTCGAGGCCGTAGCATGCTGCTCGATGGACCTCGGGATCGACGGGAAGGTCGCGCTGGTCACGGCGGCATCCAAGGGCCTCGGCCGCGGGGCCGCGCTCGCGCTCGCGGCCGAGGGCGCGCACGTCGCGATCTGCGCGCGGGACCCTGAGCGCCTAAAGGCTACTGCCGCAGAACTCCCCGGCGAGGTCCTTGCGATCCCGGCCGACGTGACCGATCCACAAGCGCCCGCGCGGCTCGTCGCCGCGACCGTCGAGCGGTTCGGGTCGCTCGACATCCTGGTCGCGAACGCAGGTGGCCCACCGCAGGCGCGCGCGATCGACGTGGTGGACGACGACCTCATCGCCGCGCTGAACGCGAATCTCCTGACCTCGATCCGCCTGGTGCAGGCCGCCGTTCCCCACATGCGCGCGGCGGGTTGGGGTCGGATCTGCCTGATCACGTCCAGCTCGGTGAAGCAACCGATCCCGATGCTCGCGTACTCGAACACCGCGCGCACGGGCTTATGGGCCTGGGCGAAGACAGCCGCGCAGGATCTGGTCGACGACGGCATCACGCTGAACCTCGCCTGCCCGGGGTTGCACGCCACCGACCGCGTGAAGGAGCTGGGATTCGGAGGCCACCAGGGCGACCCGGAGGACTTCGGCAGGATCGTCGCGTTCCTCTGCTCGGAGGCGGCCGGGTTCGTCAGCGGAGCCGCGCTGCAGGTGGACGGGGCCGGTACGCTGGGCCTCCTCTAGACCCGACCGACGGACCCGAAGGAACAACGAAACCGAGAGGGAGCCCATGATCGACTTCGACCCCAACGCGCAACGGGCCAAATCGCTCGCCGACCGCTATTGGGACGGGCTGCTGGAGCTCGAGCCCGTGCTCGGCACGTACGTCGGCGACGATCGATACGACGACCGGCTCCCGGATCCGAGCGAGAAGGCACGCTCCCGGTCGGGATCGCTCAACCGCAGCGCGCTGGCGGAGCTCTCCTCGATCGACCGCCCCGCGCTCGGCGAAAGCCTGCGCGGGACGCTCGAGGTCTTGGAGGCGGTCGCACGCAGGGGTCTGGCAGAGCTCGAACACCGCGCCGACCGTCTGCGCGCGGCATCGCATTTCTCTGGGCCGATCACGACCCTCGCCGAGGTGGCGTCGATCCAGTCCGCCGATACGCCGGAGCGGCTCGATCGATACATGCACCGCTTGTCCGCGTTCCCGGGGTACCTGCAGGCGTGGGCCGAGGTCGCCAGGGACGGCATCGCCGCCCGCGTGACCTCACCGCGGATCGTCGTCGAGCGAGCGATCGGACAGCTCGAGCGCGTGCTCGCGCTCCCCGCGGAAGCATCTCCAGCCGTCGGGCCTGCCGTCGACGACGCCGCGCGCTCCCGCATCGCGACCATCGTCGTCGATCACGTGAACCCGGCCTTCCAGCGATATCTCACGGTGCTCCGCGACTACCTCCCGCACGCGACGGAGACGATCGGGCTGTCGCAGCTCCCGGGGGGGGACGACATGTACGCCGCGTCGATCCTCGCGTGGACCACGATCCCGCTCGAGGCGCAGGCGGTCCACGATCTCGGCCTGGAGCGATACGAGGCGATCCAACAGGAGCGGCGCGACACGGCCGCGCGTCTCGGCTACGCGAGCCCGAGGGATGCGATCGCCGCGTACGACGCAAGTGGCAAGAACACCGCCCCGACGCGAGAGGCGATGCTCGCCCTCGCGCGCGAGCAGGTGCAGAAGAGCTGGGACGCGGCCCCGGGGTTCTTCGGCCGGCTGCCGAAAGCGAACTGCGAGGTCCGTCCCGTCGAGGAGTACCGCGAACACGACACGCCGCTCGGCTTCTACAACCCGCCAACGGAGGACGGCTCGCGCGCCGGCGCGTACTACATCAACACGTCGGACCTGGAGGGCCGGCCGCTGCACCACGTCGCCAGCCTCACCTACCACGAGGCGAATCCCGGTCATCATTTCCAGATCTCGATCGAGCAGGAGCTGACCGATCGCCCTTCGCTCCGACGGTTCGGCGGCATCTTGGCCGGCAGCGCGTTCTGCGAGGGATGGGGTCTGTACAGCGAACGCCTCGCCGACGAGATGGGCCTGTACGTCGACGACTGGGAACGGCTGGGGATGCTGGAGGCGCAAGGGCTGCGCGCCGGACGCCTGGTCACCGACACCGGGATCCACGCGCTCGGCTGGTCGCGCGAGCGAGCCGTCACAACGCTCGAGGAGATCGGTGTGCCTGCGGTCGACGCCTCGATCGAGGTCGACCGCTACGTGACGATCCCCGGTCAGGCCCTGTCGTACATGGTCGGGATGATCGAGATCCTGAACGCCCGCAGCGCCGCCGAGGCGCGCGATGGCGGCGCGTTCTCGCTGCCCGACTTCCACGACCGGCTCCTCGGGCTGGGACAGCTCCCGCTGCCGGCGCTGCGCCGCGAGCTGGGAGCTAGTCCGCCGCGGACTACTCCGTAGGCTTCGTCGCGCGCAGGAGCAGGTAGTCGATCATGCCGCGCTCCCAGAGCAGCTCGACCTGGGACAGCATGATCGAGGCCGCGAGCCGGTAGGAGCCGGTGGCCTCGTTCCGGGCACGAGCGAGCCGTTCCCGCACGAAGCGCAGGGCCGGCGCGATCGCCCGCTCCCCCACCAGCTCGGTCTCGACGTCCGCGAAGCCCGCGACCTCGACCGCGCCGACGATCTCGACCGGCGTCGCTGCCGCGTGCGCGCCGAGCCCCCACACGCGGAGCTGGGAGATGGCGGCGACGAGCTCGCGCGGCCCGCGCGGATACCGGTACGTCGGGATGTCGGACATGGAGAGCACGCCCCCCGGCCGCAGGACGCGGTACGCCTCGGCGAAGAACCTCGCCCGCGAGGGGAAGTGGAACGCCGCCTCGACGCTGATCACGCCGTCGAACGATCCGTCGGCGAACGGCAACCGCGTCGCGTCGCCGTTCACCCCGACGGCACCGGCCTCGCGCAGACGATCCTTGCCGGCGACCAGCTGGGAGCGCGTGATGTTCACCGCGACCAGCCCGTGCGTCTTGGCAGCCGCGGCGATCACGGGATCCTGCGCCGCGAGCCCGTTGCCGACGTCGAGGACACGGCCGCCGAGCGGGAGCGCCGAGGCCAGCTTTTCTACGAGCCTGCGCACTGCAACCGCCGCCTCGCTCGGATCGCTCCCGTCCCCCTGCCAAAGACCGAGGTTGAGCCAACCCGGAGCGAGCGCGAGGAAGAAGTCCTCGCCGATGCTGTCGTAGACGGTCGCTGCGGGATGGCGTCCGTAACGGAGCATGGCCACGCCGTGTCGGAGGTTGTCGCGCGTCCACCCGGCCTTGGGTGGTCGGTCGATTCGAGAACTCATGTGAACCCATTCTGACGCCGCTGCGATCTGGCAGCGGGGAACCTGGTGCCTCGGGACGGCCGTCCAACGTCTCTCGCGAAGAAGGGACCCCCGATGACCCGTCGTCGTCACACACGCTTCGCTCGCAAGGCCGTCCTCGCTTCCCTCACAGCGCTCCTGGTTCTCGTTCCGGCCGGGAGCGCGCTGGCGTGTGGAGGCCTGGTGACCCCGAACGGAACCGTCAGCCTGACCCGCACCACGACGCTCGCCGCCTACCACGCGGGTGTCGAGCACTACGTGACCTCCTTCGAGTTCGCAGGCGCCGACGCCACCGAGGTCGGATCGATCGTCCCGTTGCCCGGCGTACCCACCAAGGTGATCAAGGGCGGCGATTGGACCCTGCAACGCCTGATCCTCGAGACGCAGCCGCCCCAGGAGAAGGCGCTGTTCGCTGCGGAGGACGCCACCGCCGCGGGCGCGACCGTGTTGCTCGAAACGCAGATCGACGCGCTCGACATCACGGTCCTGAAGGGTGGCGCCATCGACGTCGGCGATTGGGCGCGCGAGCACGGCTTCTTCCTACCGCCCGATGCGCCCGAGGTGCTGCAGTTCTACGCTGAGCGCAGCCCGATATTCATGGCCGTTCGGTTCAACGTCGGCCGCGCGAACGCCCAAGGCGTGCAGCAGGGCCAGGGCACGCCCGTCCACGTGGTGATCCCGACGCCCAACCCGTGGGTGCCGCTCCGGATCCTGACGCTCGGACGACAACCCTCCGACCTCGTGCAGGCCGACGTCTACCTGTTGACCGACGTCCAGCCGGCCACCCTTCCCCTGGCCGAGCTCCCCAACGGCGACCCCAACCAACGCGGACTGATCCAACAGGTCAGCGAGCCGGCTTCGACGTCATTGCTCAGCGATCTCCGGTCGGACCACGGGATGCAGTGGTTGCCCGCCGCCGACATGTGGCTCACGAAGATCAACGTGAACTCCACCGCGGGCGAGCTCACCAACGACCTGGCCGTGGACGCGAGCGGGTTCGGCCAGCCGAGCGCCGTGGCCGCGGGGTTCCAGGCCACCCAACTCCCGGCCGCAAACGACGGACCGAGGGTCGCGGGATGGATTGCGCTGGCGTCGATCCTGGTGCTGGTGGGCGGAGGCGTCATCGGGCGACGGTGGTCCCGACCGAACATCGCGGTCTGATGAGCAGCGCGCGGATGCGAGCGGCGGGGGTCGGCATGGTCCTGGTGTCTCTCCTCCTCGCGGGCGCCGCGACCGCGACGGCGGCAGGATGGCTGGATCCCCGCCATGCCCCACCGCAGACGCGCACGATCCACATCCGCATCCACTTCTCGCATTTCGACACTGCCAGCATCGAGGTGGAGCCCGGTCAGACCATCCGCTTCGTCGTCGAGAACACCGACCCGATCGATCACGAGTTCATCGTGGGCGATGACCAGGTGCAGCAGGCGCACGAGGCCGGCACCGAGGCACACCACCCACCCCGTCCCGGCGAGATCTCGATCCCTGCGGGCGAGACCGTTACGACGACGGTCACGTTCCCGTCGCTGGGCAACCTCCTCTTCGGGTGCCACCTGCCGGGGCACTATGCCTACGGCATGCGCGGTGTGATCACCATCGCCTAGCGCGTGGGTGGATTAGCATCGCGGACCGATGTACACCGACGAAGAACTCGCGGCGCTCGCCGACACGACGGTCGAACGCGTCCGGCGCATGGCGGAGCTGAAGATCATCGAGCCGGGATCCGCCGGCTTCGACCCACCGGATATCCAGCTCGTCCGGGTGGCCGAAGCGATGGACGGCGCCGGCGTCGGGTTGGACGACATCGGACGGTTGATCGCCGACGGCCACTATTCGATGGCGTGGGGAAGCCTGCTCTATCCGCAGCCGGTGCCGACGTCGGATCTCACGCTGGAGCAGGCCTGCGCGGAGCTCGATCTGCCCATCGCGTTCGTCCGGCGTTTCTTCATCGTGGCGCTCCAGCTCCCCGCTCCGGAACCGGATCAGCGGATGCGAGACGACGACCTCGAGCTGTTGCGGATCGGTTCGATGGTGTTCAACCTCGCCGGCCGCGATGAGGACGTCGGGATCGCGTCGGCCAGGTACTTCGGGGAGAACCTCCGGCGTCTGGCGGAATCGCAGGTTCGATTCTTCCGCGAGCACTTCGAGGAGCCGATGTTCGCCATGGGGTTGTCCCAGCGCGAGGCTATCGATGCCCTGGTGCAGGTCGCGGCACCGTTGATGCCGCTCGGTGCGCGTGTGGTGGACCTGCTGTATCAACGACACCTGGAGCACTACTCGATGGAGGATGTCGTCGCGAACATGGAGATGACGATGCACCGTGCCGGGATGGTGCAGCGGACGACGGAGCACCCGCCGGCGATCGCGTTCTGCGATCTCACCGGCTCGACGCAGCTGACGGAGGTACTGGGCGACGAGGGCGCCGCGCGCATGGCCGATCGGCTCGCCGAATTGCTCAGGCTGACCACTTCGCGCCACGGCGGACGGGTCGTCAAGCTCCTGGGCGACGGCGCGATGCTCCACTTCCGCGGTCCAACGGATGCCGCGCGCGCCGGCCTGGAGCTCGTCGAAGCCGCTTCGCAGAGCGAGCTCCCGCCGTTGCGGATGGGCGTGCACATCGGTCCGGTCGTGTTCCGCGACGGCGACTACTACGGACGCACCGTGATCGTCGCATCGCGCGTGGCGGACCGCATCGGTCCGTCCGAGGTCGTGCTGACCGCGGAGGCGGTCGAAGAGGTGACCTCGAACGACCTCGCGTTCGACGACATGGGTGCCATGGATCTGAAGGGAGTCGCGGAGCCGGTGAAGCTCTTCCGCGCGCGAGCGACCTGGGCCGAGCTCTAGCTCGCGGCGCGCCAGGCGTCGCGGAGCTTCACCTTCGATCCGGTCCGCAGGACCGCACCGGCGTACACGCGGCCGGCCAGTGGTATCAGCAACGCGGTCGAGCCGATCAGGGCCACGAGTGACGCCGCGATCTCGAGCGCCGTGGCCGAGCCGAGCGAGATCCGCACCGGCATCGCGAGCGCCGCCGAGAACGGCACGATCGACGCGATCCGGGCGAGCGTCGAGCCCGGATCCTTCGTCGACCCGAGCGAGATGATGAGCGACGTCAGGATCAACAGGTTCAACGGCACGATCGCGTTCTGCAGCTCCTCCATCCGCGCCACGAGCGCCCCCGAGACCGCGAACAGCGACGCGTAGAACGCGAACCCCAGCACGAACCAGCCGATCGCGAGCGCTGCCGTCCCGATCGCATGGACCGGGAGGCTCAGCGCGCCGGTCGCGGTCGCGAGGACGATGCCGTACGTCGAGATGCACACGAGCTGCAGCAAGCCGAGCGCCCCGATCCCGAGGATCTTTCCCGCCAGCAGCTGTCGAGCGCGGATCGCCGACAGCAGGATCTCGACGACGCGCGATGCCTTCTCCTCGATCACGCCCGTCGCGACCCACACGCCGTAGCCGAACAGCTGGCCGTAGAGCAGGAGCACGGCGACGAACGCCACGGTGGAGTTCGTCTGGCGATTCGGATCCTGAGGCTCGACCGACGAGACGAGCACAGGAGCGGGATCGAGGAGGTCCGCGATCTGGCCGGCGGGGACGCCGTGCACCGCGAGCGTCTGCTCGATCCGATCGGCGACGACGGCCACCTGGACCGCCTGCTCGAGCTGCGGGGGCGCGTCGCGTTCGACGAGCAGGCGACTCCCTTCGAGGAGCGCCGCGTCGAGCGTGCGGTCCCGCAGCTCCGAGAGCGCAGTGGTTCGATCGGCGACGATGTGTATGCGGATCGTCGCTCCTTGGGCGGGACCGGCCTTCGCGGCGAGCGAACCAACGCGTTGCGAGGCGGACCCGATCACGCCGAGGTTGAACGTGGGCGTTCCACCTCCGCCATATGCACTGATCAGGATGAACACCGTGAAGACGGCCAGCGTGATGCCGGTCGAGATCAGGAACCCCTTGTCCCGCAGGCGGAACCAGAAGTCGCGTTGGGCGACCAACCGCCACGTTCCCCGATCCGTCTCGCGAGGATTCATTCCTGCACCGCCTCGCGGAACAGTTCGGCGAGCGATGCGTGCTCACGGCTGAAGTGCGTGACGTCTCCCGCGCCGCGCGCCAGATCGAGCACGCGTTGCTCGTCGACACCATCGTCCAGCTCGAGCACGACGCCGTCGTTCATGGAGTCCTCGATCAGCCGCACGCCCGGGATCGCCTCGAACCACTCGTCGCCCGCTCCGGTCACCTCCACGCGGAGCCGGCGCCGTTCGCGCGAGGACCGGAGCTCTTGGATCGTGCCCGCTGCCACGATCCGGCCGTGGTCGATCAACGCGACACGGTCGCAGATGCGCTCGACCAGATCGAGCTGGTGGCTCGAGAACACGACCGGCACACTCCGCGTGTCTGCTTCGCCACGGAGCACGCCGGTCAGCGCGTCGACCCCCACGGGGTCCAGACCGGAGAACGGCTCGTCGAGGATGAGGACGTCCGGCCGGTGCACGAGCGCGGCCGCCAGCTGCACGCGTTGCTGATTGCCGAGCGACAGGTTCTCGACGCGATCGTTCGAACGCTCCGCGACGCCCAGGACCGCGATCGTCTCGGCGGCCCGACGCGAAGC
>JBOGVK010000239.1:0-1538 GCA_050692375.1 Actinomycetota bacterium | reverse complement strand
CGCCCAAGGGCGCGCGAACTCGAACCGGTGCGTCACCTCGTGCAACGCCACGAACGTGCGGAAGTCGGTTCGGTCGAGGGACCAGTCCTTCTCGAACTGCGCGATGTTGGGCACGACGAAGAGCAACGCGCCCGGGCCCGAGCGGGGGATCGCGATGTCGTACTGGCCCAGCACGTGCTGCCCCAGGAACCCGAGCACGCTTCCCACCTGGGCTCCGAGCAGGAGGGGCGAGATCTGCTCGAACATCCCGCTCATCGCCTGCATCTCGGGCGGGAGTTCGGCGCCGAGCGCCTCGCGGGTCGCCTCGCCCATGGCCGACGCGATCTTCTGCGCAGCGGGCTCGAGCAGTTCTCGAAGGCTCTGCGTGTTGGCGTTCACCCATTCAGCGCGTCGGACGGCCTTGATCTCGACGACGTCAGTGGGGGCTTCCAGGCCCGTGAAGCGCGCGATGTGAAGCTCGGCGACGCGGACGGCTTCGGTGAACAACCGGCGATCGTCATCGGAAGGAGCGGGGTCGTCGCGGCCCTCCAGCGCGTTCGCGATGCCGATCTGCCGTGCCAGCTCCCAGTTCACCGGGCCGGACGAGGACGCCATGACGCGTTGGAGCTCGCGGAAGAGCGGCGCGTCGGCGAAGGCATCGGGATCGCCCGATCCGAACGGAAGGTCCATCCACCCATCGTACGACCCGCCCCCGATAGGATGGCCTGCGTGCCTGAGTCAACAACACAACGAGCTCACATTCGCGTAACTTCCGATCCGCTCTCGGTAGACGAGGCGCTCGCCGCGGTCGCCGATCCTGGCGCAGGGGGCGCCTGCGTGTTCGTCGGGACGGTGCGGGACCACTCGAAAGCCGGTGACGTGACCGGCCTGCGTTATGAAGCGTGGAACGAGCTCGCCGTCACGCGGCTCCACGAGATCGCCGGCGAACTGTTCGAGAAGTGGCCCGTGAAGAATGTCGCCATCCTACATCGCACGGGAGACCTGGCTGTCGGCGAGGCGAGCGTGGTCGTGGCCTGCTCCGCTCCGCATCGCGCCGACGCATTCGAGGCGTGCCGGTACGGGATCGAGCGATTGAAGGAGGACGTTCCCATCTGGAAGAAGGAGGAGCTCGTCTCGGGCGAGGCCCGATGGGTGATGGGCAGCTGATGGGACGCGACCTCGCGATCGACCTCGGAACGGCCAACACGCTCGTCTACCGCCAAGGCGACGGTGTCGTGTTCGACGAGCCAACGGTCGTGGCGTTGCACGGTGGGACGGGGCGAGTCCTCGCCATGGGCGAAGAGGTCTGGCAACTGATCGGTGGCGACTCCGGGAACGTGGTGGCCGTGCGTCCGCTCCGAGCCGGCGCGATGACGGAATTCGACATCACGCAACGGATGTTGGAGATCGTTGTTCGCCGCTCCGTGTCAACTCGCTTCCCCAAGCCCCGCGTGCTGGTCGCGGTTCCTTCGATGAGCTCAGAGGTCGAGAAACGCGCGATCGAAGAGGCCGTTCGGTTCGCCGGCGGAGGGAAGAACGTGACGCTCGTGGAAGAGTCG
>JBOGVK010000238.1:0-49152 GCA_050692375.1 Actinomycetota bacterium | reverse complement strand
CAGGATGACCGACGGGTCGTGCTCGGGGGCGGCTGGCATGAGACCGATCTCGTCAACTGCCGAGCGGACGGCACACCGATGAACCCGGATACGTTCTCGACGAAGTGGCCACGGTTGCTCAAACGCGCAGGCCTGCCGCATGTGCGCTTCCACGACCTTCGGCACGCCCATGCGACGCTGATGCTCCTGCAAGGCGTACATCCGAAGGTCGTCTCCGAGCGGCTCGGTCACGCGAGCATCGGGATCACGCTCGACACGTACAGCCATGTGCTGCCGGGGATGCAGGCGGAGGCGGCGCGGGCGTTCGACGAACTGTTCCCCGTCTAAAAGGCTGGAACCGGTTGAGCGAGGTCGGCGACCTTCTACTTCTTCGCCGCCGCGCGTTTCCTCGGCGCCGCCTTCTTTCTGGTGGTGGTCTTCCGCGCTGAGGGCTTCCGGGTGGCGGTCTTGCGTCGAGCCGGCGCCTTCCTGACGCTTCCCGGGCGCCGACCACGCTTGGGAGGACGCGCGCCCTGCACCAGCTCAGCGAGATGCTTCGAGCAGAAGTCCTTCTGAAGATTCTTCTCGTTCACGCGAATCGCCACGGTCGTCGCTTCGGGCTTGCCGCACACATCGCATACCAACATGATCGCTTCCGCCACCTGTCCCCCTTGGTCGTTGTTCACGGGAGTCTATTCGCAAGATCCGGTCGAGGTTCTTGATGGAGGACGCGACCGGTCGAGCCGTCGTGACTACCGGCACATGCGGATCGGTCAGTCGGACCAGTACGACTCCTTCGTGATGCTGATCGGCATCGGCACGACGCGGGTGCGCCTGTCGGCGAGGAACGAGAAGGCTGCGGATAAGGCGTCCACCTGATCGTCGTGGCGCCCGAGAGGGAAGACGGCGACCTCATCGAGGAACGCCGTGTTCCACGCTCCCCGACACACCAAGAGCTCGCCCGCCTCGGCTCGCGCGGCGACCGGCTCGGCACGGGTCTCCTTCGTGCCGGTCGACCGGATCCCCCTGAACGAGAACGGCGCGAGCACATCCCGCCGGTAGCGATCGATGACGGCCTTGCCCGCTGAGCCGGGCTCCTGCTCCATCACGATCATCGGAGGCGCGTAGCCGCGCTCGCTCGCCCAGTCTCGGTCACGCTCCGCGGTCTTCCGGACGAGCTTCTCGACCCCGAGCGGGGTGGTGCGGGCTCTCACCACGTCGATCACGTAGGAGATGCCTTTGTCCCGCCCGAGGAGCACGCCGGCGGTGTGGTCGGGATCGGTACCTGCCCGAGCCTCGCTCGAGGCGAGGTCCCAAGCCCGACAGAGCTTCAGCTGTTCGGGCAGCTCGGCCATGTCGCAGATGCGATCCGTCAGCCATGCCGACTTGAATAGCCCACCCTCGGGACGAACCGTCCAGTCGCCGTGGCGGAGCTGTTGATACACGAGCGGGCCGAGCTCCCTGAGGTTCCGGTCGTAGGAGTCCTGCTCGATGAACGGGTTGTCCTCGAGCCTGGCGGGGATGAACACGCGCCCGGCCGCCCGGCCTTCCAAGATGAACCGACGGTAGACCCACTCCCGGCCCGGACCGTAGGGGTTAGAGGCGACCCGCATCCGCAGCGGGATCTGGGAGTCCCGGTGGCTTCGGAGCCTCGAGAACAAGAACCGGTACCGGTCCTCCAAGAAGTCCGTCACCTCATCCACACCGATGAAGTCATACTCCGAGCCCTGGAAGTTCCGCTCCGCTCCCGCATCGGGGAGGCTCCGGAACGTGAGCGTCGCGCCTGAAGGGAATGTCCACTGACGCTCGGACTCGTTCCATGTGGCGCCGGTGTGATCCAGCCATCCGTGCGAGCGCGCGATGAGACCGCCCGGCTGGGTGAACATCGGGTAGCTCTCCCGTACCAAGAGCGCCGCATAGCCTGGGACGTCCACGTACTGCAGCGCCGCCATGAGGAGCGCGTCGGTCTTGCCTCCACCGGCGGCGCCTCCGTAGAAGGCCTCGGTCGCTCGAACGAGCAAGAAGGCGGCTTGCTGAGGGGTCGGGCGGTGCGGGATGTAGCGGGTGAGCCGAGGCGTGGCGAGACGAAGGACATGCGGATCCGGGGACGGGACGGCACTGCTCATTCAGAGCCTCCTTGCTTCGCGACCGGTGAACGCTTCCCAGCGCGCGATCGCGACGTCGACGTAGCCGGGGTCGATCTCGATGCCGACGCATCGACGCTGAAGTTGCTCGGCGGCGATGAGTGTGCTGCCGCCGCCGAGGAACGGATCGAGCACGACCGCGTCCGTCATGGACGAGTTCTGCAAACAGCGGCGAACGAGCTCAACGGGCTTCGCGGTTGGGTGGTCTCGTGACGCACGTGGTCGGGGGATCTCGAACACGGACGTCTCGGCATTGCCGCCGAACCAGCCATCATGCCCACGCCCCCATCGCCCGGACCCGGGCTTGCATCCGTACAGGATCGGTTCGTGAATGTAGTGATAATCGCTGCGGCCCAGCGCTAAGCAGTCCTTTCGCCAGATCAAGGTCTGGCGAAGCTGCCATCTCGCGTCGACGAACGCGGTCGCGAACGTCATCGAGAGCGCGCCCGAGGGGGAACACACATAGACTCCGGAACCTCGACGAAGCACCCCGTCGACAGCGGAGAACGACCGGGCAAGCAGCGACGCGAGTCCCGATGCATCATCGCCGGCGATCTGAAGCGCTCGCGGCGTTTTCCCCACGTAGCCCACCCCGTAGGGCGGGTCGGTCCACAAGACGTCAGCGGGCGATCCGCCCAGGAGCCGCCCGTAAACGTCGGGGTCGGTGGCATCGGCGCAGGCGATCCGGTGAGGCCCGAGCTCCCAGACCTCACCGGGCCGGGCCTTCGGACTCTTCGGAACCGGCGGGATGTCGTCAGGATCGGTGAGCTCGACGCCCAGGGTGATCTTCGCCTCACGGGCGAGCCCGTCGAGCATCGCGTTCACCGCGGAGCTCGAGATCTCGATCCGTGACAACAACGCCTCCAGAGCCGCCGGATCGGGCTCGGCCATCGCCGCGACCGGGTCGAGTGTCGCGAGCAACAGGTTCGCCTCGTCCTCGTCGAGGTCGACGACCTGGACCGGCAGGATCAGATCAGGATCGAGGTCCTTCCTCAGGTGCCCATCGATGAGCTCGAGCGACCCGTCCGGGAGCTCGCGCGCGATGAGCGAGTCCACGATCCCGAGCGTGCGCATGAGGTCAACCAAGGCTCGACGCTGGCGATCCGGATGTCGCCGCCAATTCCGGAAGTTGGCGAGGAGATCCCCGGCGCGCACGCGACGAAGATCGACGATACGGTCTCGGATCGGGCCGAGCGTCGAGGAAGACTGGCGCTTCTCCTCCGGGCGACGATCGGTCGGATCAGGCATCCTCGCGCCCCCGATGCAGTCGACAGCTGCAGTTCGGATCGGCGCAACCGGGAAGCTCGATCGCGCCGGCATCGATCAGGATCCGGAGCGTCTGGGTCGCGTCGTCCATCGTCGGCTCGAACGAGATCGGCGCCACACCGGTCGCCTCCTCGTCGGGCACCGGGTCGGTCCAGCCCTCCCGGCCCGGCCGCGACCGCCCCTGGTGGGTGAGCCAGAACTCCGGCCGGTGCTCGGCGACCTCGATCTCGCGTTTGGCACGGGAGCGGGCCTTCGCCTCACGGACGGCCCGAGCGAACTCGACGAGCTCTGGCGTAGCGGAGCGCGTCGGGTGGCGCCCCTCCCCACGAGCCATCCAATCGCGGAACGTCCGCGCATCGATCCCCGCCGCCTCGGCGGCGACGTAGTCCCACGCGCCGGCGAGGATGTAGCTGACGATCGTGTTCTGGATCTCGGGCGTGAGCCTCACGCTCCCGTCCGGACGACCTGTGCGCTTTCGTGCCCCAGCCATGGCACGCAAGCGTCGTGCAGAACTCGACCCGCCTCAACGTGGGAGCGATGCTGCACGAAAGAAGCAAGGGTAGGCTTGCGTCTTCTTGTAGGTCAGCGCACACTCTGCTTGTGATCAGCGAGCCGCACCTCACGCTGTCGCACAGGGCCGAGGTCAGGGTTGTGTTCTGCCCGTCGTGCGGCGGACAGCTTCCGTGGCATCGCGTGCTCGAACCATGGATCGAGGTCCAGGTCGAGCCACAGTGGATGGCGGCCTACCGCATCGTAGTGAAGGACGGCCGTCCTGTGGTCGCCGAGGTTCGACTCTTTCCGTCGGAGGACGATCACCGTATTCCCGGGCGTTGGAGCAACAAGCCTGATGCCGTTCCAGAAGGAGGGCTTTCTGGCCGGGCCATCCGGCAGCTTCGCCTGAAGGACCCGATCGGCCTGCTTCCGAAGTTGATGCAGAACATTAGGCGTCGGCACGGGCAGGAGGCTGCGGCTCAGCTCCTCGGCCGGTTCGGACTGGATCGGAAGGTCCCGATCGCGCCTCGACGCCCGGGGAGGGCGGGTCGTCCCGATCTCTTCTATGCACGCTGGGCAGCTGCCTATGTGGCGCTCGTCGAGGCCGGTAGCCGACAACCGGTGAAGGACCTCGCCGAGGATCCTCCGATACCGATCGAGGGATACGTCTCCAAGGGGCAGCACGCGTCTGTCGAGTCGGTTCGCGGGATCATCAACGAGGCGCGAAAGCGTCGGCTTCTTACCCGGCCCCCGCCAGGCAAGCCCGGTGGTCGTTTGACGGCCAAGGCCAAAACCATCCTTGCGAAATGAGGAGTAGCGCTCACCAGAGACGTAGGGATATCCATCACATCAAGACGGTGGGCCCGACCTCAACTTGCGTGCCGAATCGCCTCGCCGAAAGTGACCGCTCCCCAGGCAGCAGGGCCAACAACGGAAGCGCCTGCTGCGCAACGGTTCTAGAGGTAATGAATGACCGCGAGTCATTCGTTTCCGGCGATAACCGGCACACAATGGCCCCCCGCCCTCTGAGGCACAAAAGGTGCTGAAGGATCGGAAGGCAAGCACTCTGGATCCCCGTTGATCACCGACGAGCTCTTCCAGCAACTCGTCGAGTCGATATCGGCCGTCACGTACGTGCTGCGTTTCGAAGGTTCCTGCCCGCTCGGTCCTTCCGTCGGTCTATGTTCCGACGCTCCGTCTTTCTCGCAGATTCCTAAACCGGGTGTCGCAGGTCCGATCCGGCCGAGGACCTCTAGCAGCCAGCCGCACACCGTACCGACGCGATGCGTTGTGATGGTCTCACCTTCGGCTGCCTCTGTGCTCGGACGGCTGTCCCCGTCAGCGTCGGCGATTTTCAGCAAGCAATTTCGAGTTCGCGGCGCGGAGAACAGCTTGAAGCGTGTTGACTGTGGCGAACACGATGAGTAGAAACCGCCCGATATTGTTCGGCCCTGAATGCAAGGCAAGAATCAACCACGCCACTGTTCCTCCGCTGAATTGCAACCATGTGAGCCACTTCATCGTATTTGGCTTCCGTTCACTAGATGCATCCCGACTGGACGGATGCAACGCCGCTGATGACACCTCCGACAACTGCGACAGCTACCGCGAGCGGGGGAATCACGATGAAGAATGCGGCTATCCCGACGATATCTGAGACTGCATTGACACCATTGATCGCGAGACACTCCGGACTGTTGAAGCCCGGGGTGTTCTGTCCAGAGCCAGGATTCGATGAGCTTGGTGGATCAGTCACTTGAACGTCTGGTCCAGCACTATGATGACTGCTCGGAAGCACAGGGTGTGGGTGCCATTGTGGGGTCCAGCGCGGGCTCCAATGGGACTGCCACTGGGGTTGCCAGTGCCCGCCGCCAGAATTGTTTGACGGAAGCAGTTCTCCTGAGGGATCGCTGAAGTTGATGGGGTTGTCTGCTGCATAGACATACCTGTCGAACGTCTCTGGATCAGATTGACTGCCAGGGATCGGGTCCGGCTGCGTCCATCGTCCTGTCACGGGGTCATAGTACCGTTCGCCGAACTTGTAGAGACCGGTGGCCTGGTCGAAGTAACCCGCCGCGAACTTCCAATGGTTCGTGGTCGTGCCGGTCGAGGACACCTGGTTTCCGTACGGGTCGTAGGTGTAGGTGTTGACGAGCTGACCGGTGGAGTTCGTGAGGCCGACGACCGATCCCAACCCGTCGACCGAGTAGTAGAAGTTGCCGGTGCTCATCCGCTCGTCGAGCAGGTTGCCGGATGGGTCGCGCGTGTACCTGATCGTCTGACCTGCCGTGGTCTCGCTCGAGATTCCCAAGATGTTAGTCACGAACGTCGTGGTGCCGGCCGCGGTTCGCCCTGCCTGGCCGCTTCCGGCGTAGCTCATGGCGGTGGCCGATCCACCAGGGGGCGTGATGCTCGTGGTCTGGCTGGCGTTGTTGTAGGAGAGGGATCCACCACCGGAATCGCCGGTTCGCTCACCCAGGGCGTCGAATGTGTATGTAGTTGAGCCTGCCGTGGTCAGCTCGTTAGCCGCGTTGTAGGTGTAGTTCGTCACGGTGCCGTTGACGTTTTGCGTCAGCCGGTTGCCCGCCCCGTCGTAGGTGTACTTGTAGTCTGGCGTCGTCCCGGTCTTCGCCTCCAGGAGTCGGTTCAGCGGATCGAAGGTGTAGTTCGTCACCGCTCCCGCTTGGTTGGTCACCTTCTGCCACAGATCGGTATCTGTCCCACCGGTGTTCGCATAGCTGTAGGTATACCCGAGCAAGACCGTACCGCCCGAGTTCTTGTTCTGGATCTGGGTGAGCCGACCGGAGATATCGTAGGAACTCGCCACCTTGATGCCGTTCGGGTAGGTCCGGGCGGTCTCCTGCTGGTCGGCGTTGTAGGTGAAGGTTGTCTGTCCCGCTGGATCCGTGACGGAAGTCGCGAGGTTGTCCGCGTTGTAGACGTAGGTCGTCGTGCCTCCGGCATCCGCGATCGTGAGCAGATTGTTCTCGCCGTCCCACGTGTAGTTGATCGCGGTACCACCGGCGGGCGTCTTCTGGGTCTGCTGATTGAGGGTGTTGTAGACGTAGCTGGTCGTCCCGTTGGGGTCGGTCTCGGACGTGAGGTTCCCGTCTGCGTCGTAGACGTTCGAGACGACCATCCCGCCCTGATAGGCGACCTGGGTAAGGCGGTCGAGCGCATCGTAGGTGAAAGTGGTGACGTGGCCGAGACCATCGGTCGTCGTCGCGACCCGGCTCAGGTTGTCGTAGGTCATCGTCGTCTGTCCGAGAGGCGCCGGCGGGGTGACCGTCGTGAGGTTCCCATTGTTGTCGTAGCCATATGTCGTGACATGTCCCATCGCATCGGTCAGTGACGCCATCGTGCCGTTGGGGTTGTAGGCGAAGCTGCTTGAGTTGTTCGATGCGAGGCCGTCAACGACGGACGTGAGATCCCCGGCCCCGTTGTAGGCATACGTGGTCGAGTTGCCTTGAGGGTCGGTCGTTGACGTCGGGGAGTACGGGTGGGCGGCATCCGTGTAGGCCCATGTGGTCGTCGCCCCCGTGGCAAGGACCTGTCTCGTGAGGTTGTTGTTCGCGTCGTAGGTATAGGGAGTGGTGTGAGTCAGCGCATCGGTCGTGCTCGTGGGCCAGTTGTCCGCGCTCCACGTCGCAGAGAACGAGTCGCTCAGCGGGTCAACGACCTGCGTCTGGCGTCCGGCGCCGTCGAAGTAGAAGGTCGTGGTGTGGTTGTTCGTATCCAGCACGGCCGTGTGGCCCGTCGAATACGTGAAGTGCATCGTGTGACCGGTGGCCACCGAACCGAACTGGATCGTGCTCACACCGCCTGAGGCGTACGTGATGGTCGTGTGCGTGCCCCGGGGATCGATGATCAGCGTCAGGTTGCTCTGGGAGTCGTAGCCGTAGGTCGTGAGCCCGTTCATGGGGTCCGTGTAACTCGTCAGGTTGTTCGACGCGTCATAACCGTACTGGTAGGTCCGACCTGAGGGGTCGGTGATCAACGAGATGAACCCGGCGGCGTTGTAGGTGAGGTTCGTCACCCGTCCCTGCGTGTCCGTGATCGAGTTCAGAGTCGTTCCCGTGTAGGCGAACGTGATCTGGTTGCCGTTCTTGTCCACCTGGGACGTGAGCTTGCCGTTGGAACCGAAGTTGTAGCGGAGGCCCGATTGGTGAAACGTCATCGTGTAGCCGTTGCCGTTCACCGCGAGCGTGGCGTCGATCCCTGCAGGGGATGCGAAGCTGCCATCGGGGTTCTGGATGAAGGCAAGACGCGTGCCGTCTGCTCCGCGGTAGCCGATCGAGCCCGTATAGACCGTGAGTTTGATCCCGGCGCCCGTGCCGAGTTCCCATTGGTTGCCGATGTTGATTGAGCCCTCGGCCTCGGAGTTGTAGTAGCGATCGAGCGAGAGGCCAAGCCCGGTGCCGGCGATGTTCAGGTCGTTCGCGTGCAGGATGAGGTTGCCATCCGCCACGTCGACACTCATGCCCATCCGGCCGGTGAGGCCGTGGGACCACATCGGCTGGTAGGGCTGTTCACCAAGCCAGTGCCGGTAGATCACGGTGAGGGTCGGCCACACGGTCGAGCTCGTGGCGGTCGAGGAGTCGAACGAGAGCACCTGATTGACGTTCTCGGTCGGCTCCTTCAACAACACACCCTTGTTCTCGGTGGTGCCGTTGACCCAGCCCTGGACGAGCTGGGTGGGGTAGGAGTTGTACCAACCCACCGCGGGGCCGACGTTCGTGGTCGTCCAGGCCGGTGTCGATGCGATGTCTCCACCCGGCGTCGTCCAAGCGTGGGTACCGTCCAGCAATTTCCAATTCGCTTGGGTGGTCCAGGTGATGTCCTTACCCGGGCCGCCGGAGCCGGGGAGGATCTGCATCGCGGCAACCGAGGTTGCGGTCGAGGTTGTTGCGGCGCTCAGATGCAGGGCGAGCTGGGCGTTTTCGACCGTGGAGGTCGACGGGATCGAGGAGAGGTTGAACAGCAGGAGCGAGCGGTACGGGATAGCGCTGGCGGAGTCGTAGCCGACCTTCAGCACGGAGCTTCTCGTCGGCGAGCAGAACTTCGTGTCCTGGGAGGTGCCACCCGCGATGTAGCAGTCCTGGGTTGCGCCCGTGATCGTGATCGAGGGATCGATCGTGACCGGGAACGTCCGATCGGGGCTCTGGAGCCAGCTCTCATCCACCGAGACGGTGATCGCATCAGCGGAGCTCGAGATCGCCATCGTGGCGGGACCGGCCACACCGGAGGCGTCTTGGACGACGGGAGGTGGAACGAGGAGCTGGGGCGTCCCCGCGTAGTCAACGAAGCGAAGGCCACCGGCATCCGTCGTCTCCGGCGTGAGATCGGCGCTCGTGTCGAGTGAGTACGTGAGGCTCGACGGCGCTGAGGGGCTCGTGAGGGTCGTCGTCTCCTGGACTCCCGTATTCACGGCCGTGTAGGTGACGTTGACGCCGTTGAGGGCACCGTCGTAGGTGTCGGTGGTTCTGGACACGTCTCCGGTGGCGTCGGCACCCTGGAGCGCAAGGCTCACCGACGAGTTGTCGGAGGTGAGGCTGACCGGGGCATCGGAGAGATTCGCGGGCAGCTCAACGGTGTACGGACCAGCCCTGTTTTCGACGTCGTAGCCGGCTTCGTCCGAGGGAACGAGCTTGTCGGAGATCGGCACATAGTCACCCGAGGAGTCCTGGTAGTTCACCGGATCGGGGTAGATCGTGGCTTGAAAGGTACCGTCCGGCTCGATGTAGGTTCGCGACGTCTCCGTCCATAGCGACGGCACCGGCTGGGGGTCTTGGGAGGGCGCGGTAGCTGGTGTTGCATAGGGATCTTGAATCGCGGCGTCCGCTGGTGAATCCGCCTGCGCCGACACCGCCTGCAGAGCTGATGCAAGCAAGACGAACGTGGAAGCAACGAGCAGAACCGAACCTCGGCCACGACCGCAACGACGCATGAAGCGCTCCTTCTTTGCGCTCACGGCTCATCCGATCGGGCGAGCGAACAAACCACCAGTTCATTTAGTCTTGTACTCGTGGCTTCCTCCGAAGTCAAATCGAGTGTCAGGTTCGAGGAAACTGCTCGTCGCTACGAGAGTGCCCACGATAATGAGAGGGCAAGAAGGTACGTCGGTTTGTAGTCGCCAACGATTGCAGCATCCTTTGGTTGCCTTCTTGGATGGGGCATCACCAAGGGAGAAGGAGGAGGGGTCGGGGTCCTTGCCTGGTTGGATCGCTTCGAGAAGGCTGCCGACGTCGTCGCGAGTTTTCACCGAGCCCCTGCGGCCCACGAGTTCTCGGCATCGCTGCTCAACACCATCAGGCCACACCGGGCGATCGGGCGCAGGACCCCCGCGGAGGCCTTCGGTGCGCGGCCCAAAGGCCACCCCGTCGCTTCACAGGCTCGCCGTGCCTGGACGGTTCCGTCTGCGACGCTACAAGGTCGACATCACCGGGGTCGTGACGCTCCGTTGCAACTCACGGCTGCACCACATCGGGCTCGGACGAAAGCTCATCGGCACGAGGGTGCTCGTCCTCGTCGATGATCTGCACGTTCGGGTGATCACCGAGGACGGAGAGCTGCTCCGGGAGAACGCGTGCGCGGCCGTGCTGCATCAACAAGCGTCTCGCCGGGAATCTCGAACCGACTCCGGGCGTCGTACTCAAAGATGAGAGAGGGGCTCGACCCATCCACAATCCTTCTCTTGCGGACTGCGGACGGACGCGGATGCCAAGTTCGCACCTACGCTCGACGAAGAAGGATTTTTCCAATCGCCGTATCGACGAACCTAGGATCATGACGTGAGTACTCCAACTGGCCCCCCGCGAAACCGATACGGCCACGAGTGCTGGATCGTCGAGACGTCCAAAGACGCGGAGCGGTGGAGATTCTTCGGGAGAGCCTGGAAGCGGCCGGGTGAGCAGCTTCTACTCCACGCCGTCCCTCGCTACGTGCGGTTCCGCCCCGACGGCGACCCTGAATGGCGGGGACCCCTCGAGCCGACGAACGACCTGCCGATGACGCTGTTGGACATGGAACGCGTCATCCGTCGGGAGCTTTGGCCAGACGACACCCATCTAGGACTCCCGATGCTCCTGCCCGGCGGAGAGATCGGCACGCTCCTACGCTTCGAGCACGAGACCGAGCCGGATCTTTGGACCTACACCCTCGAGTTCCGCGGTTCACGGGAGTGATCGCGCTGCCGTAGAGGTGCCCTCGGCAGGAATCGGACCTGCCTCAGGGGGACGAACGAGGTGCCGGGGCCGGGTGACCCTGACGGTAGTGGGTCGGCCTCTATCACCGTCGATCCCATCAATAACCAGGTGTGCTTCGCGCTCCACGTTTCCCGCATCACGCTTCCAGCGACGGCCGCTCACATCCATCAAGGGGCGACAGGCGTCGCGGGACCGGTCGTCGTCACGTTGGCGCCGCCCGATGCCACCGGCTCGTCGAGCGGTTGCACGGTGGTGACGCCTGATCTCGTCAACGCGATCCTGGCGAACCCGTCGGGGTATTACGTGAACGTCCACACGACCGTATCTTGACGCCAATGGGAACGAAGTGCACCACGACGCGGAGCCGGGAGAGGCCAAGGCGGAACAGGAGGCGCAGGCGTTCGCCGCGGCTTTCATCATGCCGGCCCGCGTGATTCGCGGAGAGCTGCACTTCGCCGCCGCCCGGCAAGGCCGGTGGTCGTTTGACGGCCAAGGCCATAGCCATCCTTGCGAAAGCTGAGGAGTAGCGCTCACCAGAGACGTATCGATCCATCACATCAAGGACGGTGGGCCGACCTCGACTTCCGTGCCGATTCGGCTTGCCGAAAGGTGCCACTCCCCAAGGAGCAGCTGCAGCAACGAAAGCGCGTGCTGCGCAACGGTTCTGGAGGTATCGTGAATGACCGCGGGTCATCGTTCCGGCGGCCAACCGGAACACACAATTGCCCCCCGTCCACTGAGGCACAAAAGGCACTGAAGAAGACCGTTTTCAAGACCGTCGCCTTCGTCCGCTCGGCCATCCTCCCGGGGCGAGTCTAGTAGCGCATCTACGAGACTTGGGTCTACGCTTTCCCGGATGGGTGCTGAGGGATCGGAAGGCATGCACTCTGGATCCCCGAGGATCACCGACGAGCTCTTCCAGCAACTCATCGAGTCGATATCGGCGGTTACGTACGTGCTGCGGTTCGGACACGCGGACGAGCCACCCATCTACATGAGCCCGCAATGTGAGCGCGTGCTCGGATTGCCTCGTGAGACCGTCATGGTCGACGCCGCCAGCCGCAACCAGCTCCTCCACCCGGACGATCGCGCGAGGGTCTGGGAGCACGCCGTCCACATCGACGCCACCGGCGGCGATTGGGCCGAGGAGTACCGCCTGGGGATGCCCGACGGGACCTTCAAGTGGGTCCACGACCAGGCCCGGATCGTGCAGACCGATGACGGGGAACCTGCACTTTGGTTCGGCGTGCTCACCGATCTCACCCGAACGAACGAGGCGGAGCACGCGCTCGCCTCCTCGGAGACGAAGTACCAGGCGCTCGTCGAACGGATCCCGGCCGTCGTGTACATCGACACCGTCGAAGAGCGACCCGTCAGCCTGTACGTCAGTCCGTACTCCGAACGCCTCTCGGGATATCGGCCGGAAGAGTGGATCGAGGATCCCGAACTGTGGATGCGCGTGGTGCATCCGGAAGACCGGCATCTGATGCAACACGACTGGCCGAGTCATCTCGACACTCCCGACGAGGTGACCATGGAGTATCGGATCGTCCACCGCGACAAACACGTCGTCTGGATCAGCGACAGCGCTCAGCTCGTCCGCGCCGAGGACGGAACCCCGTTGTTCTGGCAGGGCGTGTCGCTGGACATCACCGACCACATGCTGGCCCAGGAGCGACTGCGCGATTCCGAGGCACGCTATCGAGCCCTGGTCGAGGAGATCCCCGCCTACGTGTACATCGCGACCGACGATCCCGAGCCGAGGATGACCTACGTTAGCCCTCAGACGCTCGAGATGATCGGATACGACGCCGACGCGTGGATCGCCGACGGGGACCTCTGGTTGAAGGCAATGCACCCGGACGATCGCGCTTCGGAGAAGGCCGCCTGGGAATCGGCCGTCGCACGGCGCACGACGTTCGTCAGCGAGTACCGAGCGATCCGCCGGGACGGCCGGGAGATCTGGCTGCGCGACGTGGCCCGTCTGATACCCGAAGCCGACGGAGGAGGGTTCCTCTGGCAGGGGTTGGTCCAGGACATCACCGAAAGCAAGCGAGCCGAAGAGGACCTGAGAGCCTCGGAGGTTCGCTACCGAGTCCTCGTCGAGCAGGTTCCCGTCGTGGTGTACGTCGACTCGAACGACGAGCACCCAACATCGCTCTACGTCAGTCCCCAAGCGGTTGAGATCTTGGGGCACGCCCCGCAGGAGTTCCTCGACAACGTCGACTTCTGGCAGCAGACGATGCACCCGGACGATTGGGAACGCGTTCAAGCTCGATGGAAGACATCCGTCCGCACGGGCGAGCCCTTCCGCGACGAGTACCGCTTCGTGCGACCGGACTCCGACGTCGTGTGGGTGAAGGACGATTCCCGCCTCGTCCGCGCCGCCGACGGCGCGCCGATGTTCTGGCAAGGCGTGCTGCAGGACATCACCGTCGGGAAACGAGCCGAAGAGGAGCTCAGGGCGTCGGAGCTTCGCTACCGCTCGCTCGTCGAGCAAGTTCCCGCGGTCGTCTTCATCGACACGAACGACGAGTCGCCCGTCTGCACCTATGTGAGCCCGCAGTCGCTCGACGTGCTGGGCCACGCCCCAGAGGCGTACATGGAGGACGCGTCACTGCTCTTCCGGCAGATCCATCCGGAGGATGTCGAACGCGTGCGGGGAGCCTGGGTCGACGCCGTCCGGCACCAGGAGCCGTTCCTCTGCGACTATCGGTTGGTTCATCCGGACGGCCGGCTCGTCATGGTCCGCCAAGCGGCGGTGTTGATCCGGGGCGACAGCGACATCCCGCTCTTCTGGCAAGGGTTGATCCAAGATCTCACCGACCGCAAGCGCGCAGAGGACGAGCTGCGCGCATCCGAGGCTCGGTTCCGGGCCCTCGTCGAGCGATCGCCGGCCGTCGTCTATGAGGTGGGATTGGACGACGAACGACGAACGCTCTACGTGAGCCCGCAGGTCGAGTCGTTGTTCGGGTACTCGCGACAAGAGTGGCTCGACCAGCCCGACATCTGGACGGAGCTGCTCCATCCAGATGATCGAGAGATCGAGCTGGCTGCCAACGACCTGCACAACGAGACCGGTGCACCGTGGCGCCAGGAGTACCGCCTCATCGCCAATGATGGCCGTGTGGTGTGGGTGCGCGATCAGGCGGAGTTGGTCCGCGACGAGTCCGGCCACGGCTCCACTTGGCAGGGGATCATGCTCGACATCACCGCTCTGAAGGAACTGGAGGAGCAACTCCGCGTGTCGAACGACGAGCTCGAGCTCCGCGTGATCGATCGCACGACCGAGCTGGCCGACGCGAACGAGATGATGACCTTGGAGATCGGCGAGCGGTTGCGCGCCGAGGCCGAGCTGCAGGCGACCCAGGAACGCTACCGGCAGCTCGTGGAGGAGATCCCCGCCGTCGCGTACGTCTGGCGGCTGGGAGGATCCGACGAGGACGGCGCCGAGAACTACACGAGTCCGCAGATCGAGCGCCTGCTCGGCTTCACCGTCGAGGAATGGAACGACACCGACTTGTGGCAGAAGCGGCTCCATCCTCATGATCGCGATCGGATCTTTGCCGCGGCGGCGCGGAGCGGGGAGACCGGCGCACCGTACGCCGTGGAGTATCGACTCCTCGCGAAGGACGGCCACGTGGTGTGGGTGGCGGACCATTCCACGCTGCTGTCGCGGGACCAACACGGCGAACCACGCCTGTTCCAGGGTGTGCTCCTCGACATCACCGCGCGCAAGGAGGCGGAAGCCTTGGAGGAGCAGTTCCGCGAGCTCATCGACTCGAGCCCCGTCGTGAGCTGGGTCTATGAATCGACCCCGGACGAAGATCCACCGGTGCGGTTCCTTCACGTCAGCCAGCAGATCTCTCAGCTCATCGGTCAATCCGTCCAGAACCTCCTCGACGACTACAGCCTGTGGCTGCGCCAGATACATCCCGACGATCGGCAGCAGCTCGTTGAGGCATCTGCCCGATCTCGAGACTCCGGGAAACCCTGGCAGCGGACGTTCCGCGTCATCGGGCGAGACGGTCAAGTTGTGTCCGTGTTGTCCGTCGGGCGATGTGTCCAGCGAGACGCCGATGGGACCCCTCGGCGCTTCGTCGGGGCCTTGATCGACGTCACCGCTTCCACGGTCGAGCGAGACAAGCTCGCAACGGAGCGGGCGCAGCTCCGTTCGTTGGTGGACGGTCTCCCGGGCTTCCTCTGGACCGAGGTCGTTGAAGGCGAGCCGGGAAGCGGCCGGCTCACGTTCATCGGCCCACGGGTCGAGGAGATCTTGGGGTACACGGCCGAAGAGCTCGTAAGCACTCCCGGATACTTCGACAAGTTGGTCCACCCCGACGATCGAGATCGGATCGATGCACTCGCGGTGCAACACGACCTGACCGAAGAGCCCTGGCAGACCGAGTACCGCTCGCGCACGCGTGACGGACGCATGCGTTGGCTGCGGAGCCAGGGTCTCGCGAGCCGCGACGAGAACGGACGGCTGGTGTGGAACGGCATCACGTTCGACATCACCGAGGAACGCGCGACCGAGGAAGATGTCACGGTCGTACCGGAAACGACGCAGGTCGAATCCTGACGCCGGCTCGGCGGATCAGTCCTTCGGCCGGAGCACCTGCGCGGACATCGGCAGGTACGGGCGGAGCTTCTCGGGCAGCACCACCGAGCCGTCGGCCTGCTGGTGGTTCTCCATGATCGCGATCAGCGTCCGCGCGACCGCCGTCGCGGTCCCGTTCAGCGTGTGGAGTGGCTCGACCCCACCGTCGGTCCTTCGGACGCGCGTCTGCAACCGTCGTGCTTGGTAGTCCGTGCAGTTGGAGCACGACGTCAGCTCGCGATAGCGGTCCTGTCCCGGGAGCCACACCTCGATGTCGTACTTCTTCGCGGCCGAACTGCCCAGATCCCCTGCCGCGATGTTCGCCACCCGGTACGGAAGCTCCAGGTTCTGCACGATCTCTTCCTCGACCGAGAGCAGGAACTCGTGTTCGTCCCATGAGCGCTCCGGCGTCGTGAACGTGAACATCTCCACCTTGTCGAACTGATGGACGCGGAACATCCCGCCCGTATCTTTGCCGTACGTCCCGGCCTCTCGGCGGAAACAGGTCGAGTACCCCGCGTAGCGGATCGGGAGTTCGGCCTCGTCGATGATCTCCGTCATGTGGAACCCGGCCAGCGGTACCTCCGCCGTGCCCACCAGGTAGAGATCGTCCTCCGTCGTCACGTAGAGCTGCGCCGCGTCGGTCGGCAACATCCCGGTTCCGTACATCGCCTCCTCGCGCACCAAGACGGGGGGGATCACGGGAGTGAATCCCTTCGCCATCAACACGTCGAGCGCGTGGCGAACGAGCGCGAACTGTACGAGGACGATGTCGCCGAGGAGATACACGAAGCGCGAGCCGCTGGTTCGTGCTCCACGCTCCGTGTCGAGGACGCCCAGGATCTGGCCGATCTCCGCGTGATCGCGGGCCTCGAAATCGAACGCCGGAGGAGCGCCCACCTCCCGGATCACTTCCGCTTCTTCGTCCGTGAAACCGTTGGGCGCGCTCTCGTGCGGGATGTTCGGCGTCTTCGCGAGCAGATCGGCCAGCTCGGTCTCCGAGGTCTCCAGCTCAGGCTCCAACACCTTCAGCTCTGCCGAGACCAGGCTCACCTCGTCGATGAGGCGCTGCTTCTCATCACCCTGCGCACCCCCGATCGACTTCGACGCACGGTTCTGCTCGGCGCGGAGGTCTTCGACGCGCGCGGTCAGCGTGCGCCGGCGCTCATCCGCCGCGAGCAACGAGTCGACGGCATCGGCCAGGTTTCGGCGCGTGAGGCCTTTGCGGAACGGCTCGGGGTCATCGCGGATCGCTTTGATGTCGAGCATCTAGGGCACCTTCACTTGCTCCGTCTTCTCTGTCGTGGACTTGTCGGGGTTCGCGCCGTGTGATTGCGACCCGGCTTGACCGGCGGGCGACCCCGGTGCGGCGCCGTCCATGATGCTCTGCCCATGGAAGATGCCGCCCTCTTCGATGACGAGCGTCTTCGACGTGATGTTGCCGTCCACCCGGCCTCCCCGTGCGAGGTGCGCTTTGCCCTTCACGGCGATGTTCCCCTTGAAGCGGCCGGCCACCGACACGTTCTGTGCGCGGATGTCGGCCTCCACCTGGCTCTGAGGAGCGAGCGTGACGTCACCATCGGCGTTGATCTGGCCCTTCACCTGTCCATCGATCCGCAGGCTCCCGGCAGAAACGAGGTTGCCGTCCAGCCGTGCGCCGACGCCGACGACCGTGACCTCACCGTTATCCGACATCTGCCTCTCCTTTCGGTCTCCTGGTTGATCTCCCGATCGTTCCAGAGGTCGTGTCTCCTGTGGCGCCGCATGCGCCGCGTCCTGAACTTCGGCCTCGTCGGCCTCATCCTTCTTGAAGATCATCGAACCTCCACCGCCTCTGCCGGCGCCGCGAGCGCCTGCCGGATGGCCTCTTCCTCTTCCGAGGAGAGGTTGTAGCCGCTCCGACCCTCAGCGATCGGTTTCGCGTATACGCGTGTCTCTTGGCGCCCATTGATGGAGGTGAGTACCACGCCGCTGCCGTGGTCGTCGAGCATCGCGCACGAGAACGAGAGCCGCCCTCCGACGTCTTCGAACGCGTCGTAGCGCAGCAGGGCGACGTGCCGGACGCTTCCGTCGATGAGCGTTTGTTGGCGTTTGTCCGTCTTGTTGAGCGTCCGCACCGCCTGCTCCAGCCGCTCGATCTTCCGCGCGTGCCCGTCGAGAACCCCGCGGAGCGCGTCGTCGAGCCGGATCGGCCCCCCTGGCTCACGGCTCCGCCGCCGTCCGCCCGCAGCGAAGCCAGTGAACACGACGGCGAGCACACCGATGCCGATCGCGGTCAGGACGAGCAGCGTGAGCGTGTGGTCCGAGAAGGTCAAACGCAGATCTCCCGGGGAGAGCGGAAACGGCCATCTACCAGCGGTTTTCGGTGGAGCCTCCTGAGTATACGATGGGCCTCCACGTGGACGAACGAACCCTGGCCCGATTGCTCGACGACGTGGCTGCCGGCACGACGCCCGTCGCCGACGCCGTGGAGGCGCTCCGAACCCTTCCGTATGAGGCCGTGGCGGACGCGCGCGTGGATCACCACCGTGAACTGCGGACCGGGCACCCCGAGGCGATCTTCGGACCAGGGAAGACCCTCGAGCAGATCCGCGACATCACGACAGCGCTCGCAGCTCGGGCGTCCGGAGCCGTGCTCTTGACCCACGCCACGCCGGAGCAAGCCGAAGCGGCCCTGGCCGCGGTCCGCGGCGCCCGATATCACGAGCGTGCCCGCCTCGTCGTGGTGAAGGCGGCCGATCGATCCATCGATGCAACGGTCGCCGTCGTCGCCGCGGGTACCTCGGACCTCCCGATCTCCGAAGAGGCTGCCCTCTCGGCCGAGGCCGCCGGCATCCGCGTTGACCGGATCACCGATGTCGGCGTCGCCGGCGTGCACCGGGTCCTCGAACACCGACCGGCGCTCGAAGCGAGCGACTGCGTCATCGTCGTCGCCGGGATGGAAGGCGCGCTTCCCTCCGTCGTCGCCGGCATCACCTCGAAGCCGGTCGTGGCGGTCCCGACGAGCGTCGGATACGGCGCGTCGTTCGAGGGACTTTCCGCGCTGCTCTCGATGCTCTCCTCCTGCGCCCCCGGGGTCGCCGTCGTGAACATCGACAACGGGTTCGGAGCGGCGCAGGTCGCACACCGGATCGTCCGCGGTGCGATGCGGGCGGCCGAGGGATGAGGATCCTCTACTTCGACTGCATCGCCGGGATCTCCGGAGACATGGCCCTGGGTGCGCTGATCGATGCCGGCGCCGACCTGGAAACCATCCGAGGCGGTCTGATGGGCCTGCCGGTCGAGCCGTTCGACCTGGACGTCGAACAGGTCGAGACGGGTGGTCTGCGCGCGACGAAGGCGCACGTGCGGACCTCGACCGTCGGACTGATCCGCACATACGCGAGCATCCGTTCGTTGCTCGATCTGGCCGAGATACCGCTTGACGCGAAAGCCATGGCCCACCGGATCTTCCGCCGCCTGGCCGAGGCCGAGGCGATGGTCCATCGGCGCGAGCTCGAGCAGGTGATGTTCCACGAGGTCGGCGCCGTGGATTCGATCGTCGACATCGTGGGGACCGCGCTCGCATTGTCGTCGCTCGGCGTCGATCGGATGTTCGCGTCGGCGGTGCCGACCGGACTCGGCATGGTGAAAACCGAGCACGGCGCGCTCCCGATCCCCGCGCCCGCCGTCGTTGAGTTGCTGCGCGGCGCGCCGATGTACTCGCGCAACGTGCCGGTGGAGCTGGTCACGCCGACCGGCGCGGCGATCCTCGCGTCACTCGTGGAAGGGTTCGGCGAGCTGCCGCGGATGCGCGTCGAACAGGTCGGGTACGGTGCCGGCAGCGCGCGGCTGGATTTCCCCAACGTGCTTCGCGTGTTGATCGGCGAAGAGGACCGCGAGGCCACCGCCCCAGCCGCAGCGACGCCACCCGGTACCGAGCTGGTCCTGGAGACGAACATCGACGACCTGAATCCGGAGCTCTACACCTACGTCCTCGAGCGGCTGTTCGCGGCCGGAGCCCAGGACGCGTGGTTGACACCGATCATGATGAAGAAAGGCCGCCCTGCGGTGACCATCAGCGTGCTGGTGTCGCCGTCACGGCAGGAGGCCATCCGCCAGGTGCTCTTCCGCGAGGCGGGAACCCTCGGCATCCGAGCGACGACCGTGGACAAGCAAGTGCTGGAACGCGAATGGGTCGACGTCGCCACGCGACACGGGGCGGTACGCGTGAAGATCGGACGGTTCGAGGGGAACGCGATCACGGTTGCGCCGGAGTTCGAGGATTGCGCGAGGGTCGCACGCGAGGCCGGGGTGCCCGCACGCGACGTGTACGAAGAGGCAACTCGCCTGGCGAGAGAAGCGATCGTCGAGTGAAACTGATCCTCCTCGTCATCACGATCGCGACGATCGTGGGCCTTGCCTCCGGCGGACGTTTCCGTTTCTTCCCGTCGATCCCGCTGGGATGGTGGTCGCTCGCCATCGCCGGCGTGGTCCTGCAATTCGTTCCGCTCACCGGCAACGCCGGGTACTGGGCGCTGATCGGCTCCTTCGTGCTGCTGCTCGCGTTCGCCGCGTCGAACGTTCGAGCTCCGGGGTTCATCCTGATCCTGGCCGGTCTGTCGTTGAACACGATCGTGATCGTCGCGAACCACGGGATGCCGGTCACACGCGAGGCGCTCGTGCGATCGGGTCAGGAGGCGACGCTCGCCGACCTGCGCGAGCATGGCGGCGCCAAACATCACCTGGCTGAAGGAGACGCGACCCTGCTGGCGCTCGGCGACGCGATCGCCGTGCCGCAACCGATCGGTCAGGCGGTAAGCACGGGCGACCTATGTGTGCACTTGGGCGTGGCGTGGTGTGTCGTCGCATCGCTCCGTCCCCGGGACCCACGCACCACCCGCGTCTAACGGAAGGGCTCACGTCCCGAGCGAACCACGCCGATACCTCCCCCATGGCGGAGACCGTCCAGCTTCCCGAAGACATCCAGCGCCGGCTGAACGCCTTGAAGGCGGTCGGCGCTCTCGGGGTGTGCGCGATCTACGGATGGTTCGCGATCTTGAAAGACACCCAGGTGCCCGTCCTCGAGTTCCTGGATATCGCCGTGCACGAGGTCGGTCACAAGGTCTTCTCGCCCTTCGGCAACCTGATCATGCTGATCATGGGCACGGGCACGCAGATCTTGTTCCCGTTCCTGGTCGGAATCGTCTTCGCGATCTGGAAGCGCGACGCGATCGCGTGGGGCATCTGTTGGGCATGGTCGGCGAACGCCATGTGCGACGGCGCGCGGTACATCTACGACGCCCCGCGCGGCGACATGCTGTTGCTCGGAGGCTCCGACGGGCTCGGAGACTGGTCGAAGATCCTTGGTCCCGAGCATTTCGACAAGCTGTACCTCGCTGATCGTTTGGCCGCCGATGTTCGGACCGTCGGCATCATCACGTGGATCGTTGCGGTGGGAGTCATCGCGTACGCCTTGGTGCGCAACATCCAGGGGAACCGGCGTTCGGCGGCCGCGGCGACGCCGCGAGTGACCGCGAAGCCATCGACTCCGCTCGCGCCGGTCGCCGATGTCGACATGTGGCGTCGCTGAGCTCGGCGCCCGAAACTTTTCGCATCCTTGCCCTCCCGTTCCCCGCATCGGTGCGACGCGTTACGTTGGCGGACGTGACCCGACGGCTCCGCCCCTTCGTCGAACGCGAAGCGACCTTCGCCGTCGTCCTGGCCGCGCTCGGGTTCCTTTCGATGTACGCAACGCTCCCCGCCGCCGCGATCTTGGGCGTGCGCGCGATCCGGGGGAGGCGCGGCGGTGACGGCTCCGAGCCGGCGCTCGGAGCGCTCACGTTCGGGTTCGTCTGGCTCTCGTTCCTGCTGGCCTATCCGGCGATGCGTGTCATCGTCATCGCGGCCGGGCACCCGGGAGAGTGGGCGCCCCGCGCATTCTTGGGAAGCGTGGTCGCGTTGGCCGTTGTGATCGTCGTGCTCTCTCGCGCCGCCGTGGGCATGCATCCGGAACGTTGGATGGCGCGGCGATTCGTCCTAGCCGGCATCGGCGTGGCGATCCTGGTGGCGTTCGTCCAGGCGATGGTGCTCGTGCTCGGCGGCTTGCCCGCCTGGTCGTTCGCCTCCTAGAGACGTTCTCCATCGACGCTCTAGGGGCCGGTCGTGCCCACGAACTCGACGGCGCCGTCAGAGGCCAGTTGCAGTTGGTTCGCGGGTTCGAGGGTCGCGGCGTCGAAGAGTTGCAGCTCGTTTCCCCACGAGAGGTACAAGCGCGCGCCGTCACTCGAGAGCGCCAGGCCGGTGACCGCGCCGGGTGTGGCCATGACGGTCCCCCGAGGGGTCAGGTTCTGGGTGTCGAGCGCCAACAGTCCCGCGTCTCCCGCGACGAAGAGCGTGGCGCCGTCGGCGGACACTCGGGCGTGGATCTGGCTGCTGCCGAACATCGAAAGGTCGACGTGGGTGACGTCGGACACGCGATACCTGCGGACGTTCACCGTCGCGATCGTGCCGTGCTCCGCGTCGATCGCATACACCTGATGCCCATCCGGACTGATCGCCAGCGCGGACGACTGCTGAGGCACCGCCCCGAACGCATCGGGGAGCGCGATGCACACGGCGAACCCATCACGGAGATCCACCGTGTGAACGAACGCGACCTCGGCATCTCCGTTCTGGTCGACGGACGTGGCCGGTTCCTGCAGGTAGGCGGGTCGCTGGTTCGTGTAGAGCGTGTAGAGGTACGAGCCGTCCGGCGAAGCGACCTGCACCAGACGCGTCGCGGTCATGTTCTCGACCGGCTGCTTGTCTGGACCGATCAGTGCCCAGCGGCGGCCGGTTTCCAGGGACAGACCGACCACCCGGTAGGACGTCGGCGCAAGCGCCGGCCGGTATTGGAGCGTGAAGAGCGTCTTGGCGTCGGGCGAGAACGCTTCGGGCTCGAAGTTCCCCTTCAGCGAGAATCGCTCCGGATCGGTTGCGCCGCTCGGATCTGCGACCACGATCCGAGTCCGTGCACGGGCTTCCGGCACCCATGCGTCCGCGGAACCCGTCCTCGGCGGCATCAACGCTATCGCCTGACCGAGCGGTGCGACCGCGCGGATCTGGAGATCGCCCGCGAGCGAGACCGAAGATACCGTCTCGCCTGTTGCGGTCGCGATCCGATCGACCCGGGTGGAGCCGCCGAGGGTGGTCGTGGCGTAGACGTGCGACCAGTCCGGCTCGGGGATCGCTCCCGGCACCAGCGAGACGACTTGGCCGCTCGAAGCGTCGACGGCTCCGATCCCACCACCGATGCCCAACACGACGACATCGCCCTGGGCGCTGGACTCCGCCGTCTCGGGCGCAGCAACCGACGGGATCGACGCGGACGACGTTCCGTGCGTGCAGGCGGCCAGGACCACGAACGAGATCGTCGAAGCCATGATGCGTATCGTCCGCATGGCGAACCTCCCTCTCGGGGTGCGCCGCCGATCGGTCTCGGCCACCGAGCGCCCACCCCTCCGGTCGATATACCGCCCCAAGCGTGAGAAGGTTCCCGACTTATGGACCAACCTCGCATCGTGATCATCGGAGCCGGGCTCGCTGGGCTCACGTGCGCGTACCGGCTGCATCAGGCGGGCGTGCCGGTCGCCGTCTTCGAGGCGAGTGACAGGATCGGCGGGCGCTGTTGGAGCGATCGACGGATCGTCGACGGCCAGGTCGCCGAACATGGTGGAGAGCTGATCGATCCATCGCACGTGCATCTGCTGAGGCTCGTGCGAGAGCTCGGCCTGGAGCTGGAGGATCGCGCCGCCGCCGGTGCGCCCGCGCGGGCGACCGGCCGCATCTATCTCGACGGTCGGGAAGTCGATCGTTCGCAGCTGGTGCTCTTGGAGATGGCGGAGCTGTTGATGCGCGACGCGGATCGGATCGGCGACCTCGCGTTCGACCGGGCGGGACCAGAGGCGAGGGCGTTCGACGAGATGTCCGTCATCGATTGGTTGGACATGAACCTCGACGGAGGCAGCTTCTCGACCCTCGGCCGGATCGTCGCCTCGGTCACCTCGCAGAACTTCGGCATCGCTCCGGGGGAGCTGGGCGCGCCCGCCCTCCTGCTCGGGCTCGCCGAGTACACGACCATCGCCGCTCGAACGGGCGCGCTCGAAGACGAGCTCGCCGTCGCCGCCTCCGCGATCGACCTCGTCGACGCGATCGTGTTCGCCTTGCATGTGCGCGGCGGGAACGACCTGGTGCCAACGGCGCTCGCGGCATCGCTCCGCGACGGCGCGTTGCGCATGGAGGCCCCGCTGGAGCGCATCCGTCGGCACCCGGACGAGACCTACCGACTTCGCATCGAAGGCATCGGCGACGAGATCGTCGCCGATCGCGTCGTGCTGGCGCTTCCGTTCCCGCCGCTGCGGCGGGTCGACCTGGACGACGCCGGACTCTCGGACCGCAAGCGACGATGCATCGCCGAGCTCCCGATGGGCTCGAACACGAAGCTGCTCCTGGGGTTCGAGCGCCCGATGTCGACGATCGCTTCCGGCATCGGGTGGACGACCATGGAGCCGCCCGCCCTCACGACGTGGGACTCCTCGCTCGCGCAACCCGGGACCGGCGGTATCGCCACCGTGTTCACCGCCGACAAGCTCTTCGCCACCGACGGCGGGCACGGAGTGCCGTCACCGGCCGAGGTCGATCGGGCGCTCGCGATCATCGAGCCCTCGATCCCCGGGATCAGCGACGCGTTCGCTGGCAACGCCTGGCTCGACTCGTGGCCCGACGATCCGTGGGCCGGCGGGTCTTACGCCGGCTGGGGGCCCGGACACATGACGAAGTACTGGGGCGCGATCGGCTTGACGGACGGCGGGATCCATTTCGCCGGCGAGCACACATCCACCCTGAGTGCGGGCTTCCTCGACGGCGCGGTCGAGAGCGGCGAACGCTGCGCGAAGGAGGTTCTCGTTGCGCTCGGCCTCGCCCGATAAAGCCTCACGGGTCGAGCTCCTATCGTGGGAGGATGCGGCTATGGGTCCGCCCTCCGTAGGTCGCCTCTCGCGAGCACTCATCGCCGTCGCGGTGATGGTCGTCGTGACGTCGACGACGGCATACGCGTTCCCCCTGAACGCCACGCCTCGGCGAACGCACACGACGAAAGCGTCCGCGCTCGATGCCGTCGCCACGTTCACGGTCGCACAGTTCAACTCCGACATCGGCGACGAGTACCCGAACGTCGATGTGACGAAGGTCGCGGCGGCCATCCTCAAGAGCGGAGCTCAGGTCGCGGGCATCGAGGAAGGAGGCGCCTCGATCCCCGAGCTGGCGAAGGATCTGGCGTGGCCGTACTACGACGTGCGGATGCAGATCGTGTCGAGCCTGCCGCTGCTGGATCCACCCGGCGGGAAGGGCATCTACACATTCGTCGAGGTGAGCCCGGGACTCGTCGTCGCCTTGGAGAACGTGCACATGCCCTCGGATCACTACGGACCCACGCGCGTCCGCAACGGCGCGACACCTCAACAGGTGCTCCGCTCCGAACGACGCTCGCGCCTCCCGTCCATCCGGCCGTCGCTGCGCGCCGCGAAGGAGCTCCAACGTCAAGGGATCCCGGTCTTCTTGATGGGAGACTTCAATTCGCCGTCCTTCTACGACTGGACGCCGGCGACGGTCGGCACGCGTCCGTTCCTGCGGTATCCGCTGAAGTGGCCCGTCTCCGAGGCCGTCGTGCGGGCGGGGTTCCGCGATTCCTATCGAAGCGTGTACCCGGACCCGGTGGAGCACCCCGGGCTCACGTGGCCCGTGTACCGCCAGCTGCCCGGATGGAACCCCACACCGGCGACGCCCCAGGATCGGATCGACTTCATCTACGCGACGTCGCTCGCCACGCCGACCGCGAGCGTCATCGTTGGCGAACCCGGCGGTCCCGACATCTCCGCCGTCGTCAAGCCGTTCCCGTCGGATCATCGCGAGATCGCGTCGACGTTCGAGGTCACGCCGGTCCCTCCGCCGACACTCGTAACGGTCCCGCAGCGACTCGTGGTGGTGGGCGACGACGTGCCCGTGTCGTTCCACGTCGACGCCGGCACGACGGCGCAGGCGGTCGGGGTGGTCCCGAACGGTGGCGACCCCTCGACGGATGCGATCGCGCAACAACCCACGTTGGGAGCCGCGGACGGGACGTCGACGTTCTCGAGCGCATCGTGGTCCCCCGGCGCCTACCAAGCCGTCCTGGTGGATACGTCGGGAACGTCACTCTCGCGGTTCGACTTCTGGGTCGAGGCACCGGGTACGGAGCCGTCCATCGGGACCGCGAAGGCGACCTATGCCGTCGGCGAACCCATCGACGTCACATGGTCCAACGCTCCGGGTCTGCGATGGGACTGGGTCGGGGTGTACAAGCGCGGCGCAGACCCGCTGGTTGCGTACTACCTCCTGTACGTCTACACGCACGCATCGATCGATGGCTCGACCACGCTCGACACCGACAGCGTGGTCGGAACATGGCCCATCCCGCCCGGCCGCTACAGCGTCTATCTGCTCGAGGACGACCTGTACGTGAAGATCGCCGGCGCGGCCTTCACCGTCGAAGGCTGAATGGCGCGAAGCGACCCTTGGCTAGTGGCGGTCGGGGAGATCGGTATCGAGGAGCAGCGTCCGTAGGCTTCGTGACGGACAGCCCTTGGCCAGGTGTTGCTGGATCACGACGTGGTATCGCATGACTCGCGCTTGTTCCGCACGCAGCTCTCGCTGAACGTCCTCCAGCTCGGACCGGAGCTCATCGAGCTCGGTCGATCCCAGCGACTCCATGCGATCGGCCATCCCAGCCTGTATCGGTCACGGTTCGGGATGGATTGAGGCGACGAAGATCGCATAGGACTTTCGTCCTAGACGCCCCAAACCTCTCGCCCTTCGGCCCGTTGACCGGGTCGGCAGTGCCGAGTTGACTCCCCGAGCACACCCACGAAGAAGTGCCTCAGATGTTGCGACATCGGGTCGTTCGAGAAGTCGTCGAAAGGGAAGGACACGCGATGAAGGTAGTGAGCCGAGCGCTCTCGAAGATCCTCGTGGTGTCGACCGCTCTAATGCTGGCCGGCGCCGTTCCCGCCTATGCCACCGGCACGGTCGCTCAGTGGAACATGGACGAGCTCGCGGGGAGCACGATGAACGACACCTCGGGAACGGGCAACAACGGGACGATCACCAACGTTACGCTCGGCGCGACCGGGTTCACCGGGGGCGTCGGCGACTACGCCTATGCGTTCGACGGAACCAGCTCCCGGGCTCTCGTCCTAGCGAGTACTAGCCTGAACCCGGGCGACGCCGACGTCACGATCACGCTGCACATCAACACGACGTTCCGACCCGGGACCGGCAGCTTCGACTTCGACCTCGTCCGCAAGGGTAGCGGCTTCAGCGTGGAGCTCTACCCGAAGAAGGCTCTGGCGCAAGGGAAGTGCAAGTTCTCGGGAACGGGCGGCAAGCTCGTCCTGCAGGCCGGACCCGATCTGGTCGACGGTGCATGGCACACGATCGTCTGCGCGAAGACATCGACGGGCATCTCCCTCACGGTCGACGGCGCGACGTTCACGAAGTCCGGAGTGGTTGGAAACATCTCGAACAAGTCACCGGTCGCCGTGGGCTGGCAGACCGACTCGACGGACTTCTACCATGGCCTCATGGACGACGTCAGCATCGTGGTCGCGTAGCGAGCTCGGGCTGGTCGGCGTGCGACGGGGAGATGCCCCCTCGGCGACGTAGTCTCGGCGTCATGGTGCAGGTTCGCACGGCCACTCCGGAGGACCTGGCGATCATCGTCGACACGGCGGCCCGGTCGCTGGAGGCCGAGGCGATGCTGCGTTGGTCGTTCGGCGAAGAGCGATTCGAGGAGAGGATCAGGCGCCACTTCACCCACTACGACGGCGAGAACGCTCGGCGTGGTTGGATCCGGATGTCCGCCGACGGCGCCGGGGTCGCCGTGTGGATCCCGCCCGATGCCCGCGAGGAGCACGAAGCGATCGGGCCGGCACCGCCAGGCGGTGAGGCGGAGATCCTTGGTGACAACGCAGAGCGCCACGCCAGATTCTGGGGGTGGATCGGGGAGCACGAGCCTGCCGAGCCGCTGCTCTACCTCAGCCACATCGGGGTGGTGCCCGAACGCCAGAGTGAGGGCCTCGGGAGCGCTCTGATGCACGACGGCCTCGCCTCTGGGGATGATCACGGCGTCCTCACCTGGCTGGAAACCTCGCGGGTGGACAACGTGGCTTATTACGAACGGTTCGGGTTCCGCACGGTGGTGGACGAAGACGCTCCTGACGGAGGGCCCCACATCTGGTTCATGCGCCGCGACCCAGCCTGACAGCGCGGAGGGCCTATGGAAGCGATGGGAGTTGCGGTTGCCTGCTTACGGTCTCGTGCGGGTGTTGCTTGACGAGGCCCAGCTCCTCACCCCAGACCGTTGGCGGAGGCCGAACGCCGCGACAGACGGCCGATGCGTTCGAGCTGGGCCCATGCTCAACTGCGAGGACCATGGAAGCTTCCCGGATGACGACGGTCGCGGGCCGTGCGCCCGCTCCAGACGCGCTACACGCTGAGTGGGTGGCGTGGGCGGCCGGCCGGGTCGATCCCCTCGCTCCTGGGGTGGAGCCCCCTCCCGATCCAACGACCGATGACGACCAGGTGATCGTCCTCGAGGAGGCCACCGGAACGGCCGATCGGATCGATGGCCGCCTGTGTGCCGAACCTGGCTGCATCACCAGGCTTTCGAAGTACAACATCGCGAGCCGATGTTTCGCCCACGACCGGGGTCCGCTCTAAGGAGGAAGCACACCACTCGCCGACTACGCCGGCGGCGTGCGGTAGAGCCGTGGAGAGCTCCCGTCCGGAGTGGCCCAGATGCCGTCGGGCGCCTGCGCGAGCGACTCGCCGGGCCCGATCGGGGCCTTGCATGGCGCGTTGGCGGCGGCGTCGAGGGTCTGCTCGACCGTCCCGGCTCGCGGCCAGAGCCGAGCGCCACCGGCCTTGATCATGAGCCACTGCCCGTCGGCCGAGATGTCGGCCGCCACCGGCTTGCCGCCGATGATGGAGGAGACTCGTGTCGCGAGGTTCACGACGCCGGGCGTGAGTATCGCGGGCAGCCGGGAGACCCAGTACTGGTTCTGGCCGTTCACGACGTGGGTGACCTTCTCGACGATGAACGAGTCGTGGGTGATCGGATCCACCATGTACGACTCGGCATTGCGCGGGGGCAACAGGTTGCCCGACTCGTCTGCGTATCGGATCGGGAAGGCCTCGACGGAGACGGTCGCCGTCACCGGGGGGCCCGAGGCCGAAACGACCGGTTCGGGAAGCCGGTAGATCGTCGGCAGCGGCCTCGCGGTTCCGTCGCGATTGTTCTTGTTGTCGCCGATATCGGGGACGTACACCTCATCGGTGCCGGGAAGCCGGTCGATCGAGACGTCCTCCCAGTCGACGTTGATCGCCCCCGAGAGGGTGAACTCGCCCACGGTCTGACCCTGCGTGTTGATGGCCCACAGGATCGGCGGGTTGAGCGAATCCTCGATCATCCACAGGACCCCGGGATGATCGCCGCTCATCACCAAGCCGGATGCCTCGTTGATGCTGGGCTCGGCGATGGCCGCTCCGGTTTGCACCGCCCCCCAAGCTGGGCAGGCCACGGCGTAGGCGGACCGCGTGGGACCGAACGGGGCATGCACCACCGGGGCCACGATGGCCGCACTGGCGATCAGTCCCGCCAGCGATCGAGACGGCTTCCTCATGACGCTGACGCGCTACCCCAAACCGACGGTCGAGTTCTTCTTGCAATCGACCCCCGCGTTGATGCATTCGGCCACGATCCGTTCGAGGACGCCGTCGCTCCAGGTTTGCATGAAGTCGGCATGGACGGCGGGGATGGAGCCGTCCGAGTTCGGGGCCAGGTGGTAGCTCGCCCCGTCCGACACGCCCTTGTACTGCACGTGGATGGCCAAGTGAACGAGCTCGATCGGATGCGCCGCATCGCACGCGAAGCTCATGTGCGAGCGATGGTCCGGCGAGTCGAGGTTCACGCCGTCCCAGCAGTAGGGGAAGTTGACGTTCAACTTGAGCTCTCCGGTGGGGCAGTCGATCGGCGTCAGCGAGAACGGGCCGTCGTGGTCGCACGAGAAGCCCGAGGTGGGGTCCGAGAAGCCATCGGCGACCATCACGAGCCCGAAGGGGAGCGCACGGACGGCGTGGCCGGCCTGATAGTAGGCGAGCATGTTCGAGGGTTGGACAACGGTGCCGTCCGGTGCGATCAACGCAGGCGCCCAGTAGGCACTCGTGTCGCCGAGGTTGGCGCAGGTCGTGGCGCCACCGCGGATGGCATCCGGGGTCGTGTAGGCATCCACACCCGTGGCACCGAAGAAGTCGTGGACGTGGCTCGCAGACGGTCGGCCGAAGAACACGATCGGGTCGTCCTTCGCCTGATGATCCAACCCACAGTCGACGGAGAACACGCCGCCGCCGGGGCCGATCGGTTCTGGGCCGGGAAGACCGCCAGGTCCCGGTGAGGGACTCGGTGAGGGTGTCGGGCTGGGCGTGGTCGTCGGGGAGCCGGTAGGAGATGGAGATGGAGATGGAGAGGGACTGGGACTCGGGGAGGGGCTTGGCGAGGGACTGGGACTTGGGCTGGGACTCGGGGAAGGACTGCCTTCCAGTGCCGAGACACGACCGTCCAAAGAATCCACGCGGGCAACCAAGGCGTTGAACTGATCCATGGTCGGACCGGCGCCGTCAGCGGCTGCGATGGCGAGGATCGCCACGAACACGAAGACCGCGACGAACGCTCGGCGACCCTTCGAGCGACGCCGAACGTGTTTGCCCCGACGCCACATGCTAGTTCGCCCTCTCGTGGGGCGTCGTCAGCGAGATCGCGATCGGCCTCTGATCGGCTCGGGTCATCGTCGACGCACCCGAAACGGAACTCGCACACGCGGAGGAGGCGGATCCGAGAAGCGCCGCGAACGTCACAGTCACAAGTCGCGGCCACGTCAGATGCTGAAGTGATGAACCTATAACGGAGTCTCCCTGTCCAGACCGAAGGGCTTAGGTCATCCTCCCTTGCTCGCTCCCCAAGGCCTATAGGTCTTTCGGCTCGGGTCGGCCCCAAAAGGTCCTTTGTCTCTGTCCATCCGTCGTGCACCAGGCAATCAAGCCACTTGGAGAACATCGAGCCCACGAGTTACACGACCGGTGCACGACGCATCTCCCACCGGTGAAGGGGACAACTCATCCACTCTCGACGGATCACGCGCGTCGTCGTCGAGGCGCTCCGGTCGTCGCGAGAGACGAAGCGCAGACGCGGAACGGATCCCCGAGAAACAAGACCTCGCAGTTCGAGATGTGGTGGGCGAGGGGGGAGTTGAACCCCCACGTCCTTTCGGACACAGGAACCTGAATCCTGCGCGTCTGCCAATTCCGCCACTCGCCCGTGGGGGCGTCATGGTAACAAGCCGCGCTTCTCGAATCGCAAGCGAGGCACGCAGCTAACTACCCAATCCGGGTGGGCCGTCGTAGTCAGATGGGGTGACCGGTCGAAACGGGCCAGCCAGCCGATAGACCGCCGGTACCGACCCAACGAGACTCCCGCCCATGACAACCAGACGGCGCGCGGATCTCGACACCCTTCTCAACGACCTCACCAGAGCGGCCTTCGCGGTACTTGCCGCCTGGTCGATCATCGGGCTCTACGGCACGCTCGGCGGCTACCTGGAGGTCAACCGGCCCGCCACCTTCCGCTTCCTGTTCGCGGTCTTGATCCTGGTGTTCGCGCATCACTTCCTGATCCGCGTGCGCGAGCGGCGGCTGCGCAGGCTTCCCCCCGACGAGCGGTACGGGTTCTTCGGCACGGCCGAGGACGTCGCAACAGGGACGCAACAAGCCGAGGGGTAGAATCGCCCGCGGGAGCGCAGGCACGTCTACCTGCGCAGTCGCGTTACCGTGCCGATCCTCCGCGATTTCGAACGACGACTGGGTGGTCTGGTCGAAGGCCTGTTCGCCAAGACCTTCCGCAGCGGCCTGCAGCCGGTCGAGTTGGCCAAGCGCGTCCTCAAAGAGATGGACGCCGGCCGCACGGTGGGGGTCTCGGAGACCTGGGCACCGAACGCGTTCGCCTTCCGACTGTCCGCATCCGATGCGGACCGTTTCGACCAAGCCGAGACCGCGCTCGTCGCCGAGCTGAGCGAGGTCGTTCTCGAGAACGCATCCGAGCGCGGCTGGGGGCTCGTCGGACCGCCGGAGATCACGTTCGAGACCGACCCGCGTCTCAAGAAGGGCGAGTTCCGTTGCCGGGCGTCGCTGGTTGAGGGCGAGGAGAAGGTCGAGCCGGCGCCAGCGTCGGCCGCCTTCGTCGTGATCCACGAGGATGGCGAGTCGCGTTCTGTGGCGCTCGTCGCCGACGTCGTGACGATCGGTCGTCTGCCCGAGTGCCAGATCGCGATCGCCGACAAGGGCGCGTCCCGGCGGCACGCGCAGATCCGCCACGCCCACGGCACATACACGATCACCGACCTCGGCTCCACGAACGGCACGCGCTTGAACGGACAGACGATGCAGACGCGTGAGCTGGAAGACGGCGACCGCATCACGATCGGATCGACGATCCTCGAGTTCCGGCGGGGGGCGCGTTGACGCCGTTCGCGCTGTCGGCCATGAAGTACGGCTTGTTCGCACTGCTGTTCCTGTTCGTGTGGCGCTCGATGCGATGGGCGGTGCGCGGGCTCACCGTGGATCCGGCGCCGTCGGCGCGGAGGGTGCGCAAGGGCGACGTCGGGACCCCCGCCCCCACCGGCCCGACGGCCGTCGTCGTGCACCTGTCGGAAGGCAAGGCGCGCACGGTAAAACTGGGCGCCAGCATGACGATCGGACGTGCGCCCGAGTGCGAGCTGTTGATCGACGACACGTACGCGTCCTCGCAGCACGCTCGATTGTTCGGCAAGAACGGCACGTGGTACGTGGAGGACCTCGGCTCGACGAACGGCACGTTCGTGAACGACCAGAGGCTCGCCGCGCCGGCGATGGTGCAGCAGGGCGACCGGATCCGCATCGGCACGACGGTGTTGGAGTTGCGGCGATGAGGGTCGAGGCGGGCGTCGCGACGGACATCGGACGCGTCCGCGAGCGCAACGAGGATTCGTTCCTCGTCGAACCTCCGCTCTACGCCGTGGCCGACGGCATGGGCGGCCACCGAGGCGGCGGCGTAGCGTCCGAGCTCGCGCTCGAGAAGGTCGAGGAGCTGTTCCACGATGGGAGGAGCTCCCTCGGAGAGATGGTGCACGCCGCGAACCGCGCCGTATTCGAACGTTCGATGGCCGATCGCAAGGTCATGGGCATGGGAACGACCCTCACCGCCGCGACGATCGACGACGAAGGTGTGCATCTCGCGCACGTCGGCGACAGTCGCGCGTACCTGCTGCGCGCCGGCGCGTTCCGCCAGCTCACCGACGACCACACGTTGGTGAACCGCATGGTCAAAGCGGGCGAGATCACTCGCGAGGAGGCCGAGGTCCATCCGCATCGAAACGTCGTCACGCGGTCGATCGGTACCGAACCCGAGGTTGAGGTCGACCAGGACGACGTCCCCGTGATCGACGGCGACCGCTTCCTGCTCTGCAGCGATGGCCTCACCGGCACGGTCGCCGAACCGCAGATCCAAGCCATCCTCGAAGCGACGCCGCAGCCACAAGACGCGGCCGATCGTTTGATCAAAGCCGCCAACCGAGCCGGAGGCATCGACAACATCACGGTGGTGGTCCTCGACATCCACGAACGCGAAGCGACTGACCTCGAGGGGAAGGCGGCGCCGACCGGAGTCCCGACTCTGAGGAGCGCAGCCTCGAAGGGGCGAGCACCGCAAACGGAGGGACGCAGGCGACCCCGACCGTCCCCGGCAACCGTCAAGAAGTGGGCGATCAGAACCGGCACCGTGGTCGTCGCCGTGCTGGCGATCGTCTCTGCCGCACGCATCTACATCGACCGCCAGTGGTACGTCGGCGAGTCGGGCGGGTACGTCGCCGTGTATCAAGGCATCCCTGCGCAGGTCGCCGGGCTCCGGCTCTCCCACGTCGAGCTCGAAACGGATATCCCGTCGGCCGACGTGGCGCAGCTGCCCCAATACCCGGAGTTGTCGAGCGGGATCACGGCCGGCGATCGCACGGAGGCGTTCGCGATCGTGGAGCAGATCCGCAGCGACGTGAAAGCGGCCGCGAAGGGCTCGGGCACGTGAGTCGCGTCACGGCGGAGCGACCCATCCGAACGTCGAGCGGATTCTCGTTACTCGTCCTTGCGCTGGTCGCGGGTGTGGGCGCCTACGCGTTGGTCGGACTCGGCAAGCGTGGTCAGGTGCCACCGAGCATCGGTCTCTACGGCACGGTCATCACACTGGGGTTCATCGGCGCATGGCTCGTTGTCCGACGGGTGGCGCGTCGGGCCGACCCGCTGCTCTTGCCCGCCGCGGCGTTGCTGTCCTCACTGGGGTTCGCCGTGATCTGGCGGCTCCAGCCGGACCTGGCCGTCGAACAGGTCACGTGGTTGGGCGTGGGGCTCGTGGCGTTCGTGGCAACGCTGGTGCTCGTGCGCGACGATCGCCTGCTCGACGCGTACACGTACACGATCGGTCTGGTCGGTCTGGTGCTCCTGCTGCTCCCGATCGTTCCGGGCATCGGAAGGGTGATCAACGGTGCGCGCCTCTGGGTCGCCATCGGACCGCTCTCGTTCCAGCCTTCGGAGTTCGGCAAGGTCCTGGTCGTTGTCTTCCTGGCCTCGTACCTGGCGGACAAGCGAGAGATGCTCGCCGCGGGATCCGGACGATTCGCGTTGCCGCGGGCGAAGGACCTCGGCCCGTTGTTGATCGCGTGGGCGACATCGCTCGCCGTCTTGTTCCTGGAGAAGGACCTGGGCGCGTCGCTCCTGTATTTCGCGGTGTTCGTCGTGATGCTCTGGCTCGCGAGCGGGCGCCCCCTGTACCTGTTGATGGGCCTGGTGCTCTTCGTCGCCGGCGCGGTGGCCGGCTACCTCATCCTCACGCACGTGCAGCTCCGCGTGGACTACTGGCTGCACGCCCTCGACCCCACGAAGGTCTATCAGCTCGGCTACGGACAGCTCGCGCAGGGGCAGTTCGCCCTGGCGTCTGGGGGCATGGTCGGCACCGGGCTCGGACAGGGATCCCCTACGCTGATCCCCTACGCAGCAACGGACTTCATCTTCGCGGCGATCGGCGAAGAATTGGGGCTGCTCGGCACCGCCGCCCTCTTACTGGTCTACCTCTCGTTGATCGGACGCAGCCTGCGGGTCGGGATCGAGCGGACCGACGCCTTCGGCACCCTGCTCGCGACCGGGCTCACGACGATCCTCGCGGTCCAGACGTTCGTGATCGTCGGGGGGGTGACGCGCCTGATCCCGCTCACCGGCATCACGTTGCCATTCGTGTCCTACGGCGGTTCCAGCCTGGTGGCGAACTTCGTGATCCTGGCGCTCTTGATCCGCGTCTCGGCCGGGCCCTGGGCACGAAGGGCCAAGGCGTGAACCGGCGGATCCGTCGATTGGGCATCGCGCTTGTCGCGCTCTTCGGACTGCTGTTCGCGCAGATCTCCTATCTCCAGGTGTTCGCGGCGGGGCGGATCTCCGGCAACCCCGCGAACGCTCGGCGCCAGATCATCGCCGAGTACAAGGTGGATCGAGGACAGATCCTGACCGCCGACGGCGCGGTGATCGCCCTCAGCAAGCCCACGACGGGACACGCGGCCCTGCGTTACGAACGGAGCTACCCGCAGGGCCCGCTCTACGCGGGCATCACCGGGTTCTACTCCCAGATCTACGGCAGGACCGAGCTGGAGCAGGCGATGAACAGCTACCTGTCGGGCGATGCGCCCGAGCTCACGGTCTCGACGTTCGCGGATCTGGTGCTCGGCCGGCCGAAGAAAGGCGGATCGGTCTTCACGACGATCGACTCGCGCCTGCAGCAGGCGGCGTTCGACGCACTCGGCTCGTACTCCGGCGCGGTCGTGGCGTTCGATCCACGCACCGGCGACATCAAGGCCCTCGTCTCGAGCCCGACCTTCGATCCGAACGAACTGTCGACGCAGGACTCCACAGCGGCGCGGGCCGCCTGGGAGCGGTTGAACGCCGACCCGACGACGCCGCTGCTCTCCCGAGCGAACGACGAGCTCTTCCCGCCGGGCTCGACGTTCAAGATGATCACCGCATCCGCGGCGATCGAAAACGGCTTCGGTCTCGACAGCAAGTGGCCGAATCCGCATCAGTTGGACCTGCCCCTCAGCACCGGGACGATCCAGAACTTCGGCGGAGAGACGTGCCCCGGTGGCTCGACGACCACGCTCCTCACGGCGTTCACCGACTCCTGCAACGTGATCTTCGGCGAGGTCGGACTGAAGCTCGGCGCCGACAAGCTCGCCGCGCAGGCCCGCGCCTTCGGCTTCTGTCCGACCGATCCACCCGCCCAGACCGAGTGCATCGAGCCCACGTTCCCCACGCCGATCCCGTCCGCGACCGGACGATTCCCGGTGCCCGCGTACTTCCAACAGAACGATCCGCTCGTCGCGATCTCGGCCATCGGACAGGACAACGATCTCGCTAACCCGCTGCAGATGGTGATGGTCGCGTCAGCGATCGCGAACGGCGGCGTGATGATGCAGCCCCGGTTGGTGACGGAGATCCGGGACTCACAGGGGCGCGTGATCCGACAGTTCAGCCCCGTGGAGTACGGCCGCCCGATCTCGAAGGAAACAGCGACGCTCATGCGGACCATGATGGTGAACGTCGTGGCCTCCGGAACCGGCACCGCCGCGCAGATCCCCGGCGTGATCGTGGCGGGGAAGACGGGAACCGCACAACACGGTGGCCCGGGCACTGCCCCCCACGCGTGGTTCGTATGCTTCGCACCCGCAGGACCCGATGACGTCCCCACGATCGCGGTCGCGGTTATCGTCTTGGACGGCGGCGATCTCGGCAGCGAGGCGACGGGTGGCCGGATCGCCGCGCCGATCGCCAAACAGGTGATCGAGGCATTCCGGGCCGAGTCGAGCGGATGACGGGGAGGGCGCAGGGTTGAGCGAGTCGATGCTGGGTGGCCGCTACCGGGTGGAAGCCCGGATCGGTTCCGGCGGCATGGGTGAGGTCTACCGAGGCGTCGACACGGTCTTGGATCGGACCGTCGCGATCAAGATCTTGCTCGCCCAGTTCGCTCGCGACGTGAGCTTCGTCGAACGTTTCCGCCGCGAGGCGCAAGCCGCCGCGCGATTGAACCATCCGAACATCGTCGGGATCTACGACTCTGGCGCCGACGGCGAGACGCAATTCATCGTCATGGAGTTCATCGAGGGACGAACGCTCGCCGACTTCATGAGCGCGGGCGGCCGCTTCACTCCGGAACACGCGGTCGAGGTCACGGAGAAGATCTGCAACGCCCTTGCGTACGCGCACGTCGCCGGCGTGATCCACCGTGACATCAAGCCGGCGAACGTCATGGTCACGCGCAAGGGCGAGGTCAAGGTCATGGACTTCGGCATCGCGCGCATCGTCGCAGGGCCACAGACGGCGCCGCAGACGTCCGCGGTGCTGGGAACGGCGGCCTACATCTCGCCGGAGCAAGCGCAGGGCCAAACGGTCGACGGGCGGAGCGACATCTACTCGTTGGGGGCGGTCCTGTACGAGATGGTGACCGGCCGGCCCCCGTTCGTGGGAGACTCCCCGGTCGCCGTCGCCTACAAGCAGGTCAACGAGTCGCCTATGCCTCCCTCGTTCGTCAACGCCGAGGTCTCACCCCGTTTGGACGCCGTCTTGATGCGCGCGCTCGCGAAGAACCCCGCGAACCGCTATCAAACGGCGGAGGAATTCCGTGCGGACCTCGAACGCGCTCGCCGTGGCCAAGACGTACAGGCGACCCCGTTGATGCCGATAGGCGCGGATGCGACCCAGGTCATCAGCCGCGCCCAACAGACGTCCGTCCTCCCCCCGCAGGAAGCGCCGGCCGGCAGCGGACGGAAGGTGTGGCTCGGGGTCCTGATCGGCATCCTCGGGGTCGCCGTCCTCGCGGGCGGGGGCTACCTCCTGGCGAAGACGCTGCTGAGCAACTCCAAGGACACACAGACGCCGGTATCAGTGCCCCCCGTGGTCGGGTTCACGCAGGATCGCGCGACGAGCGCGCTCACAGACCTTCACTTACTCGTGACCGTGAAGCCGCAGGTCAGCGACACCGTCAAGCCTGGTCGCGTCATCGACCAGGACCCGGTGGCCGGGACCACGGTGAACCCCGGCAGCACCGTGACGATCTTCGTGGCGAAGGCGCCGCCCGCGTCGACCGTTCCCACGTTCATGGGCCTATCGCTCGCCGACGCGCAGGCCCTCGCGCTGCAGAACCATCTCACCTTGGTGCCCACCGACGGCGTCAGCACCACCGTCGCCGTCGGAAGCATCATCAGCCAGGACACACCTCCGGGGACCCAGGTGCCGGCGGGGACCTCGATCCAGGTGGTCGTCTCGGCCCCGCCGGCCACGGTAGTGGTCACCGACGTGACCTGTCTGTCGTTCGGCGCGGCGAAGGCGGAGCTGCGCACGCAGGGGCTGAACGGCGTCCTCGGTGGCACCGCTCCGTTGTTGACCCAGTGTCCGAACCCGAGCCGGATCGCGATGCAGAACCCGGCGGCCGGCACGACGGTGGACGTCGGAACCACCGTGACGCTGTTCATGGGGGAGACCACATCGCCGTCGCCGTCGCCCTCGGAGAGCCCGACCCCGTGACGCTCTGGTTCGCGACCGAGACGTTCACGGCCGAGGAGCGAGAAACCCTGTCGCGCCACTTCTCGAACCTCGACGGTCCGGTCTTCGCGTTGACGAACCTGCCCGAGGTCGTCAAGGGAGCGTTGTTCGCTCGTTACTCGCGCACGGCGAAGTCGCTCCGTCGGCTGTTCCTGGACGAGTTCGCCGAGGACGTCGGCGCGACGGGCGAGCTCACCCGAGCCGGAGAGGCGCGCGCGGAGAAGCTGTACGAGCGCGTGTTCGTGGAGTACGGCGACGACTCGGTCGCCCAGCTCGGCGGCGTGCACCTAGCCTGCGAACAGGCCTCGCAGCTCTTGTGCAAGGCGCTCGAATGGGGCCGCCTGGCTGCCTATCTGGAGCAGTCGACGCGCTACATGCGCTACGACGACCGGCCCGAAGGTGCATGGCGCGCGACGGTCCCTCCCGAGGTCGTCGGCACCCGGTTGGAGGCTCGGTACCGGGCATTCCTCGACACCGTGTTCGGCGCCTACAGGCGGATGTACGAACCGATGGAGGCGTTCTACCGGGAACGGTTCCCGAAGGATCCGAGCGACTCGGACTTCGTCTACCGATCCACGATCACCGCGAAGACGTGTGACACGCTTCGGATGCTGCTGCCCGCGGCGACGCGCTCCAATCTGGGGGTCTATGCCACCGGTCAGTCGTACGAACAGCTGCTCATGCGATTGGCGGCGCACCCGCTCGCCGAGATGCGCGAGTACGGCGACCTGATGCTCGTCGAGCTCCGCAAGGTGATCCCGGCGTTCCTCAAACGCGTCGACGTCGAGGATCGGGGCGTCGCATGGACGAGGTATTGGCGAGAAACACGTGAGAGAACACATGACGTCACGGCGAAGACGCTCGCGGGCGTCGATGCCGAGCAGCGCGCCGAGGTCACGCTCGTCGACTGGGATCCCGACGGCGAGGTGAAGCTCGTTGCCGCTGCGCTCTACGCCGAGAGCGACCTGCCCGATGATCAACTGCTCGCGATCGCTCGAGAGCTCGCGACCGAGCGGCGCGCGGAGATCCTTGCGGCGACCGTCGGCGATCGGGCGAACCGTCGGCACAAGCCGGGGCGCGCCTGGGAACGGACGGACTACCGGTTCGACGTGTGCTGCGACTTCGGTGCGTTCCGCGATCTGCAGCGACACCGGCCGCTGACCATCGAATGGCAACGCCTGACCACGGCTCTCGGGTACGACACGCCGTCGGTCCTCGACGAGGCCGGCCTGCGGGCGGACTGGGATCGAGTCATGGATGCGAGCGCGACCATGGAACGCGAGCTGCACGAGGAGGGCCTCGAGGAGGCCGCGCAGTACACCGTGGCGATGGCCTACCGCATCCGGTTCGTGATGCAGATGAGCGCGCGTGAGGCGATGCATCTCACCGAGCTTCGCTCACAGCCGCAGGGCCATCCGACGTACCGCCGGGTTGCGCAGGAGATGCATGGCCTGATCGCTCGGGTTCACCCGGCGATCGCTGCGGCGTTCACGTTCATGAGCGATGAGGACGTCGACCTCGAACGGCTCGATGCCGAACGTCGAACCGAAGCTAAGCGCGATCCGATCGCTCAAGCCTGAGTCGAACTACCAACCCTGGATGCACTCCGCCGTGGTGTCGACGTTCGTGTACGTCGTGCTCTGGCCGCGGGAGGTCAGCGGGCTCCCGGGGACTTGAGCGATGCAGAAGTACGTCCCGGTCTTGGACTGTTCGATCAGCAAAACCGAGTTCCCCACGGCGACCTCGATATCGATCTGGGTGCCGGTGGGTACGGTTCCACTCGCGACCCAGTTCAATCCGTTCTCGACCGCTTGGGCGGCGGGCACGTCGAACCCCGTGAACGTCTGGGCCGACGCGTAGTACGTGGCTGCGGCTAGATAGCCGTTGCGAAGATCAGCTTGCGCGGCACGGTCCTGAGCGCGGGTCCGGGCTCCGAGGAAGGTGGGTAGTGCGATGGCGATCAGGATGCCGATGATGAGCACCACCACCATGAGCTCGATGAGTGTGAACCCCGCTTCTTGGTCCCCGCGCCGCTGCGCAGGGTATGTGGCCATGTCTGCGCACCACCCCTTCCGTCGATCGAACGGAAATCGTTCGTAACCAAAGTGTCGGCAGCATCCCATCGCAGCTTGAAGATGTGTTGCTGTGCAACCATCCAGGTGAGGTCCTCCGGGGCCTCGTGTACCCTGGGCGATGAGATGGACCGACAGACCACGTTGCTGCTGGCACTCGGCATGCTGATCGCCGCCGCACTCACGGTCGGTGTGAGCGGTTGGGTGCTCTTCGTGCGCGATCGCGGCCTCGTGCGTCTCGGCCACCCGGCCTCGGCCGGATCCCAGGACTCCCAGCATCACGAGGGCCTCGAGGGGTCCTGAGTGCTCGGGCTCCTCGACCTGCGCGAGCGGGGGGAGCGGCTCGAGCCCTCGAGGTTCGAACCCGATCCCGCCGTCACCGAGACCGTCCGCGGGATCCTTCAGCGCGTCCGTTCCGAGGGCGATCCCGTGCTGATCGAGCTGACCCGGCGGTACGACGGAGCCGACCTCTCGACCACCGGTGTGATCGTGACGGTGGACGAGCTCGATCGGGCCGAGGCGGAAACGCCATCCGATCTCCGGTCGGCGCTCGACCACTTGGTGGAGCGGCTGCGCAACCTCCATGCTCGCCAACTTCCTGCCGAGTGGTGGGACGAACGCGACGGCGTCCGCTTCGGCGAGATCGTCCGTCCGCTCGCCACGGTCGGCTGCTACGTCCCCGGAAGGCGCGCGATCTATCCATCGTCGGTGTGCATGACCGTGGTACCGGCGGTCGTCGCTGGTGTGGAGCAGATCGTGTTGTGCACGCCGCCTCAGCCCGACGCCTCGATCCCTCCGGCGATCCTCTACGCGGCGCAGCGCGCGGGCGCGACGACCGTCGTCAAGACGGGTGGAGCGCAGGCGATCGGCGCGCTCGCGTTCGGGACGGACTCGGTGCCCGCGGTCGACCGGATCATCGGACCGGGGAACGCCTACGTCACCGAGGCGAAGCGTCAGGTTGCCGGCTTCGTCGGGATCGACGGCCTGGCGGGCCCGAGCGAATTGGTGATCGTCGCGGACGCGGCCGTCGATGAGACACTCGCCGCACTCGACCTGATCGCGCAGGCCGAGCACGACCCCGAGGCACGGACGTTCCTGATCACGACCGATCCACGCGTCGTCGAACGCGTCGGCACAGCGCTCGACCGCGCGCTCGAGCAGGCGGGGAGGCGAGACATCGTTGACGCTGCACTCGCGCACACACGCTGTGTCCTGGTGCGAGATCTCGGCCAGGCCGCCCAGGTCGTCGACGACATCGCTCCCGAGCACCTGCTGCTGCTCGTCGCCGATCCCCACTCCTTCCTCCCAACGGTGCGGAACGCGGGCGCCATCTTCCTGGGCCCCTGGAGCGCGGTGCCGTTCGGCGACTACGGCGTCGCGTCGAACCACATCCTACCCACGGCCGGCACCGCCCGCTTCGGCTCGGGACTGCGGGCGGCCGACTTCGTCACGGTGCGCTCCGTGGTCGAGATGACGGCCGACGCCGCCGTTCGAGCGGCGCCGGAGACATCGGTGATCGCCCGCAGCGAGGGCCTGGTCGGTCACGCCGCCGCGATGGATGCCAGGAAGGAACGCGCATGACCTCCCCTCGAGCCGGACTTCGGGATGTCGGGTTCTACGACTCGCCGCAGCTCGACGTAGCCGCACGACTGGCCACGAACGAATGCCCTCATCCGCTGCCCGAAGCGTTCTCGAGGGATCTGGCGGAGGCCGCGGCATCCCTGCCGTTGCACCGGTACCCCGACGACCAGATGGTGCGGTTGCGCGAGGAGTTCGCGGCGCACGTGGGACACGCGCCGGAGGGCACGTGGGTCGCGAACGGCTCGAACGAGATCCTGACGCAGTTGCTCCAGGCCTACGGTGGCACGGGCCGACGGGTCGCGGTGTTCGAGCCGACGTACATGCTCCATTCGCGTCTGGCATGGCTCACCCAGACCGAGGTCGTGCCCCTGCGGCTGGGAGATGCCTTCTCGCTATCGGCGGACTCCGTTGCGTCCGCGATCGCTGCACGCCCCGACGTCATCTTCGTGTGCTCGCCGAACAACCCAACCGGCAACGCCCAGCCGGTGGACGCGGTTCGGACGCTCGCGACGCGGACGCAGGCGCTCGTCATCGTGGACGAGGCGTACATCGAGTTCGGCGGAACGACGTGCGTGCCGCTCGTTGCCGAGCACCACAACGTGGTCGTGACCCGCACCATGTCGAAGGCGTTCGCCTTGGCGGGCGCGCGTATCGGCTACGTGTTGGCGGACCCTGACGTCGTCGACGATCTGCGGCGCGTGCGACTTCCCTACAACGTGTCTTCGCTCACCCAGGCCGCGGGGATCGCCGCGTTGCACCACACGACGGAGGCCAGCGCCATCCTCGACGCGATCCGCGAAGAACGCGATCGGATCCTCGCGGCACTCCGTGCGATGCCTGGGATCGTGGCCTACCGGTCCGACGCGAACTTCGTGTTGTTCGTGCCGCCGAAACCGGCTGCCAAGGTCTGGCAAGAACTGTTGGACCGCGGGGTGTTGATCCGCAACCTCTCGGCCGTCGTTCCCAACGCCCTCCGCGTGACGGCGGGAACGACGCACGAAGTCGACCTATTCCTGAAGAGTCTCGAGGAGGTTCTCGCCACATGACCGACGCTGCACGCACAGCGACCGTGACGCGCACCACGAAGGAAACCGACGTCCGCGTAGAGCTCACCCTCGACGGAAGCGGGGTGGCGTCCGCCGAGACCGGGTTGCCCTTCTTCGATCACATGTTGCAGCAGCTCGGCACGCACGCTGGTTGGGATCTGACCATCATCGCGAAGGGTGACCTGCAGGTCGACGGGCACCACACGGTGGAGGACGTCGGCATCGCAGTAGGTCAGACGCTGGCCGAGGCGCTCGGCGACAAGATAGGCATCCGACGGTTCGCCTCCATCACCGTGCCGCTCGACGAGGCGGCGGTCGAGGTTGCGCTGGATCTGTCGGGCCGGGCGTTCCTCGTCCACGAGGTCGAGATCCCGACAGAGATGATCGGAACCTTCGACACGGGCCTCATCGAGGACTTCATCCAGGCGTTCGCGACGACGGCCCAGGTGACGTTGCACGTTCGGCTGAAGTCCGGCCGCTCGCCTCACCATGTGGTCGAGGCCGAGTTCAAGGCATTGGCGAAGGCGCTCGGCGACGCGTGCAGCCTGACCGGACGTGGAACGACGCCCAGCACGAAAGGAACGTTTTGAACGTGCGAGCGCCGACTATCGCCGTCCTCGACTATGGCATGGGCAACCTTCATTCCGTTTCGCGCGCGATCGAAAAGGTTGGCGGCTCAGCCACGATCACGGCCGAGCGTCGAGGGGTCAGTGACGCCGAAGCGCTCGTGATACCGGGTGTCGGCGCGTTCGGCGCCTGTGTCCGCGCGCTGGCCGAGCGAGGTCTCGATGGAGCCATCCGCGATTTCGTGGGCACCGGACGGCCGGTATTCGGAGTGTGCCTCGGCATGCAGGTGTTGTTCACGGAGAGCGACGAGGACCCCGAAGAGGGATTGTCGATCGTTGCCGGCCGGTCGAGGAAGCTTCCGCGGGACGTGAAGGTGCCGCACATGGGGTGGAACACCGTCGAGTGGTGGGGATCGCACCCATACATCGATGGGATCCCCGACGGCACGAGGTTCTACTTCGTCCACTCCTACGCGCCCGACGTGATCGAGGGAACGACCGTCGGAATCACCGAGCACGGCCGTCGGTTCTCATCGGTCGTGGCACACGACAACGTGTTCGCAACGCAGTTCCACCCGGAGAAGTCGGCGGATGCGGGGCTGCAGATCTACGCCTCGTTCGTCAAGGTGGTGGCCGGCCGATGATTGTGATTCCGGCGATCGACCTGCGGCGAGGGCGCGCCGTACGACTGGTGCGCGGCGATCCACACGAGGAGACCGCGTATGCCGACGACCCGGTCGAGGTCGCCGAGCGATTCCAGGAAGAGGGCGCACGACGTCTGCACGTGGTCGACCTGGACGCTGCGCTCGAGGAAGGCTCGAACACCGAGGTCGTCAAGGCGATCTGCCACGCCGTCGCGATCCCCGTGCAGGTGGGTGGCGGCATCCGGTCGCTCGGGTCGATCGGAGAGGTGCTCGAGCAGGGCGCGGCGCGAGCGATCCTGGGCACAGCGGCGGCGACCGATCCGGCGTTCGTGGCTCGCGCCGTCGAAGAGTACGCGGAACACGTCGTCGTGGCCCTGGACGTTCGCGGTGGACATCTGATGACGCGCGGGTGGACCGAGGGAGGCCCGGTGCTGGAAGAGATCCTCCCCGCACTCAACGAAGCAGGCGCACCGCGCTACTTGGTGACGGCGATCGCGCGGGACGGCACGCTCGAGGGCCCCGACCTGGCGTTGTACGGGCGCATGTTGAAGCTGACCGATCGGCCCGTGATCGCTTCGGGAGGCGTCCGGGATGCAGACGACGTCTGGGCGGTTCGCGACCTCGGGTGCGAAGCGGTGGTCACCGGCAAAGCGCTCTACGAACGCACCCTCAAGCTCTCGCAGGTGATCCGAGGCTAGCGATGTTGGCGAAGCGCGTGATCCCGTGTCTCGACGTTGACGCCGGCCGCGTCGTGAAGGGCACGAAGTTCCGAGACCTTCAGGACGCCGGTGATCCGGTCGCGATGGCGGCCAACTACGATCGCGAGGGCGCCGACGAGCTGGTATTCCTGGACATCACCGCGACGCTGGAGGGGCGCCAGGCCACGCTCGACGTGATCTCGCGAACGGCGGAGCACGTGTTCATCCCTCTGACGGTCGGTGGGGGCGTGCGAGACGAGGACGGCGTGAACGCGCTGCTGCGCGCGGGCGCGGACAAGGTCTCGATGAACAGCGCGGCGGCACGCGATCCCGCGATGTTGTCGCGATGCGCCGATCGTTTCGGCACGCAGTGCATGGTCGTCGCGATCGACGCCCGGCGCCTGGGCGACAGCTGGGAGGTCGTGATCGACGCGGGCAAGACAGGCACGGGGCGCGACGCTGTGGCATGGGCGGTAGAGGCGACGGCCGAACGAGGCGCCGGCGAAGTGCTACTGACGTCCATGGATCGAGACGGCACCGGCGAGGGCTACGATCTCGCGCTGTTGCGCGCGATCACGTCGGCGGTCCGGGTGCCGGTCGTCGCGAGCGGCGGCGCCGGAGACCTCGACCACTTCGCCGAGGCTCTGGACGCGGGAGGCGCCGACGCGGTGCTCGCCGCGTCCCGTTTGCACTTCGGCCAGCTCACCATCCGGCAGATCAAGGAGCACCTCGCCACGAGACACCTCCCGGTGAGGTTGTGACCGTGGACGCCGTAGCGATCGAGAGCCTGACGTTCGACGAACGGGGGCTGATCCCCGCCGTCGTTCAGGACGCCGAGAACGGCGATGTGCTCATGATGGCGTGGATGAATCGCGAGTCGATCGCCCGCACGATCGCCGAAGGTCGAATCGTCTTCTGGAGCCGCTCCCGGCAAGAGCTTTGGCGCAAGGGCGACACGAGCGGTCACGTCCAGCACGTGCAGGAGCTGCGCGTGGATTGCGATGCCGACGTGCTCTTGGTCCGCGTGCATCAGGAGGGCGCGGCCTGCCACACGGGCGAACGCTCGTGCTTCTTCCGTACGCTGGAGGCCTGATGCTGAAGGTCGTCATCCCGAAGGGCTCCCTGGAAGAGCAGACGCTGCGGCTCTGGGAAGCCGCGGACCTCGCCGTCCGGCGCGGCTCCAACCGCGACTACCACGGCTCGATCGACGACGAGCGGATCGAACGCGTCTCGCTGCTGCGCCCGCAGGAGATCCCGACCTACGTGCAGGATGGGCTGTTCGACATCGGGATCACCGGGCAGGACTGGATCGCGGAGACCGGCGCCGACGTCGAGGTGCTCGCGTCGCTCTCCTATGCGAAGACCGGTCCGGGGCACGGCACGCGTGTCGTGCTCGCCGTCCCGAACGAGCACCCAGCGAGGAACGCGAAGGAGATCCCGCCGGGAACCCGCATCTCGACCGAGTTCCTCCGGTTGACCGAGCGGTACTTCACGGATCTCGGGATCGACGTGAAGGTCGTGTGGTCCTTCGGTGCGACCGAGGCCAAGGTCCCCGAGATCGTCGACGCCATCGTCGACATCACCGAGACCGGCAGCACGCTCCGAGCCCATGGGATGAAGATCATCGAGACGCTCTTGGAATCCGAGCCCGTGCTCGTGGCGAACCGCGAGGCGGCCGCGGATCCCGCGAAACGCGCGGCGATGGAGGACGTCGTCACGCTGCTGCTCGGCGCGCTGCGCGCGGAGGGACGGGTCCTGATCAAGCTGAATGTCAGTGAACCGGAGCTCGCGAAGGTGCTCGAGGTCGTGCCCTCGATGAAGTCGCCGACCGTGTCGCCGCTTTCCGTGGGCGGGTACGCCATCGAGACGGTGGTCGAGAAGCGGCTGGTCAACACGCTGATCCCCCAGCTGAAGGCCGCCGGCGCCACCGACATCTTAGAGATCCCGATCTCCAAGATCGTTCCGTAGCTCACGGCTCTGGGAGGAGCATGCGCCGAGCAACCGCGGCCGTTGCAGCCGTCTTCATCGTGGCGAGACTCGGCTTCAGCCCAGCCTCCGCCGCGCCCGGCGAGCTCGACCCGTACTTCAGCCACGACGGCATCCAGACGGCGTTCCCCAACGGTGCCGTCGCCGACGCGGTCGCGATCGACCATCACGATCGGATCGTCGTGGCCGGCTACACGCTCGCCGACCATCCCGACATCGCCCTCGCCCGATTCACGCCGAGCGGGAGGCTCGATCCCACCTTCGGCGAGGGAGGGAAGGTGATCACGGATCTCGGTGCGAACGACTACGCGTTCGACCTGGCCATCCAAGACGACGGAGGGATCGTCGTGGTCGGCGAACGGCAGGCGGCGTCCACCGATCGGATGGTCGTCCAGCGTTACCGACCGAACGGAACACTCGATCCGGACTTCGGCGACGGAGGCACCGTGCTCACCGGGTTCGGACGGCGGTTCCAGAGCGCGAACGCCGTCGCGATCGCGCCGGCTGGACGGATCGTCGTGGCTGGATCCACATCGAACGGCATCACGAGCCGCTCGGCCGTGGCTCGCTACCTGACCGATGGCGGTCTCGATCGTTCGTTCGGTGACGATGGCCGGGTGACGACCGACGTCAGCTCCAGCGGAGAACAGCTCACCGACGTGGCGGTGCAGCCGGACGGAAGGATCGTCGCCGCAGGGTGGGCGGAGCTGTCCCTGGTGCCGGCGTTCGATGCGGTCCGCTACACGACCGACGGAAGCCTGGACCCGAGCTTCCATGGCGACGGCGTCGTCCGCGTCGACGTCTCCCCCGGCGCCGACAAGGCGTTCGGGCTCGCGCTGCAGCCCGACGGAAAGATCGTGCTGGTCGGCACGACGGCAGCCGGAGGGAGGAACGAATGGGGACTGGTCCGGCTCGGACCTCGCGGCAGGCTCGACCCGACGTTCGGCGTGGGGGGAAGGGTCGTCACCTCCTTCGGACCCGGCTATGACGAAGCGGACGCCGTCGCGGTCCAAGCCAACGGCAAGCTGGTGGTCGCCGGAAGGATCCGCTCGGGCACGAAGGACGACATCGGGGTCATGCGGTTCAAGCCGGGAGGCGGTCACGACCGGACGTTCGGAGCCGGGGGTCGGGTCCTCACCGACGTCGCGGGCGGGTCGGACGCCGCCCGAGGCCTCGTGATCGAGTCGAACGGCAAGATCGTCGTGGTCGGCGAGGCGGCGATCGACCAGATCCGCCGGTTCGTGATCGCGCGCTACCGCGTCACGTGACCGTTCGACTGATTGACACCCTGGGGCGGGCCTGGAAGGATGTTGGGGATGGTTGAACGGACATTCAAAGTCGTCAGCAGCACTCATGCGCCGCTCGTCGGCGTACGCATCCCTTAGGGCGCGACCGCGGCTCCTCGCGAGCCGGGACGCGCCCGTCACCCTTCGCCCAGGCGGAGGGTTTTCCATTTCTCGCAGTTGGCCACGCGAACACACCAGGAGGTTCCGAGATGATCGAGACGATGAAGGGGCGGATCCGGCGAGAGGCGGAGGCGCTGGAGCTCGAATGGACGACCGACCCACGATGGAACGGCATCGAGCGGCCGTACTCCGGCGAGGACGTCGTGCGGCTCCGGGGCTCGGTGCGCGTGGAGCACACCCTCGGGCGGATCGGCGCCGCGCGCCTCTGGGATCTCCTCAACACCCGTGAGTACATCGGCGCGCTGGGCGCCATGACGGGTGGTCAAGCGGTCGAGATGCTGAAGGCGGGGCTGGAGGCGATCTACCTGTCGGGCTGGCAGGTGGCCGCCGACGCGAACCTATCCGGTCAGACCTATCCCGATCAATCGCTCTACCCCGCGAACTCGGTGCCCGCGGTCGTTCGCCGGCTGAACAACGCACTGATGCGCGCCGACCAGATCGCGTGGTCCGAGGGACACGACAACCGCCTGCTTCCTCCGATCGTTGCCGACGCCGAGGCCGGGTTCGGCGGTCCACTGAACGCGTTCGAGCTGATGCGTTCGATGATCGAAGCCGGCGCGGCCGGCGTGCACTTCGAGGATCAGCTTGCGAGCGAGAAGAAATGCGGACACCTCGGCGGGAAGGTGCTCGTCCCCAC
>JBOGVK010000237.1:0-25171 GCA_050692375.1 Actinomycetota bacterium | reverse complement strand
GGCTGAAGGAGCGCTACGAGGTCCACCATGGCGTGCGGATCCAGGACCCTGCGCTCGTCGCGGCCGCCATGCTCTCCGACCGCTACGTCAGCGGCCGGTTCCTGCCGGACAAGGCGATCGACCTGATCGATGAGAGCGCGTCGCGGCTGCGGATCGAGATCGATTCGATGCCGGTGGAGATCGATGAGGTCGAGCGTCGCGTCAAGCAGCTCGAGATCGAGCGCGCGGCCCTCAGGAAGGAATCCGACGCCGCCTCGAAGGAACGCCTGGAGCGGCTCGAGAAGGAGCTCGCCGACCTGCAGGAGCGGTCGAGCGGCATGAAAGCGCATTGGCAACAGGAGAAAGAGCGGATCGGCCGGATCCGCTCGCTGAAGTCGCGGATCGAAGAGACGCGCGGGCAGTTCGAGCGGGCGGAGCGCGACGGCGAGCTAGAACGGGCCGCGGAGCTGCGGTTCGCCACGCTGGTCGAGCTGGACAAGGAGCTCGAGGCGGAGAACGCCGGACTGGACGAGCTGCAGTCCGAGGTGCAGATGCTGAAGGAAGAGGTGACCGAGGAGGACATCGCCGAGGTCGTCTCGAAGTGGACCGGCATCCCGGTGTCGCGCCTGATGGAAGGCGAGATGCAGAAGCTCGTCCACCTGGAGGAAGCGCTGCACGATCGGGTCGTCGACCAGGTGGAGGCCGTCGAGGCGGTCGCCAACGCGATCCGGCGATCGCGCGCAGGCCTCTCCGATCCGAACCGGCCGATCGGCTCGTTCCTCTTCCTCGGGCCGACCGGCGTGGGCAAGACCGAGCTCGCGCGAGCGCTGGCGGATTATCTGTTCGATGACGAACGCGCAGTGGTGCGTGTGGACATGAGCGAGTACCAGGAGCGGCACTCCGTGTCCCGATTGGTCGGTGCCCCGCCCGGCTATGTCGGATACGAGGAGGGTGGCCAGCTCACGGAGTCGGTGCGGCGCAGACCGTACAGCGTGGTGCTGCTCGACGAGCTGGAGAAGGCGCACACCGACGTGTTCAATGTCTTGCTGCAGCTGCTCGACGACGGGCGCTTGACGGACGGTCAGGGCCGCACGGTCGACTTCCGCAACACCATCGTGATCATGACGTCCAACCTCGGAAGCGCGGTGTTCAACGACACCTCGATCCCGCGGGAGAAGCAGAAGGAAGCCGTGCTCGAGGACGTCCGCTCGACGTTCCGCCCCGAGTTCGTGAACCGGATCGACGAGATCGTCGTCTTCGACCCTCTCGGTCGCGACGAGATCCGCCAGATCGTCGACATCCAGTTGCGCGGGCTCCAGGAGCGGCTGGAGGAGCGCAAGCTCACGGTGACGCTCACGGACGACGCACGCGACTATCTGGCGAACAAGGGCTACGACCCGGCGTTCGGTGCGCGGCCCCTGAAGCGACTGATCCAGCGTGAGGTGCAGGACCCACTCGCGATGAAACTGCTGTCCGGCGAGCTCCACGACGGCGACACGGTGGAGATCGGGGGCGGCGACGGCGGGTTGGTGATCCGGAGCGCCTCCACCGCGCCCGGATGAGCGACGAGGAGCCGCGTCGAGAGGATCCGAGTCACGGGTGGCGCCGCGACTTGCCGGCAAGGATCCTTCCCACGCTCGGGTGGTCGGCACTCGGGGTTCCCCTCCTCATCTTCGGGACGCTGATCGCTGCTCCGACCGTGGCGACGGCGGCCGATCGCCAGGGGTTGCCGGGGACCGCGATCGGGCTCGGGATGGTGGCGTGCCTGGCGATCCTGGCCGCCGTGGCGGTCCGCGGGTCGTTCCCGCATCTCCGTAGACGCCGATCGATGGTTCGGGAGGCGCGATCGCTCGGGTTGCGGCGGGTCGGAAGGTTCCGCCTCTCCCGGTCGCAGCTGTCATTGCCGGCGTTGGGTGCCCCCGGTCCCACTCGATACTTCGAGAGTCTCGTCGCGGGGCATCGTGACGGTCAGAGTGTCTTCGTCGTCGACTACGCGATCGGGAACGACAGTGGATACGTGCCGATGCATCCGAGGACGTGCGCCTTGGGCCACCTCGACACCCAGGTGCCGGCCTTGATCGTCGAGCCGCGCTCGTTGTTGGGCTTGCCGGAGCCGCACGCGGCGATGACCCAGCGCTCGTTCGAGTCCGAGGAATTCGACCACCGATACCGCGTGTGGACCACCGACGCACGCTTCGCCGAGGCGTTCATCGACGCAAGGATGATCGCCTGGATGATCGATCTATCGGGCGACTGGTCGTTCGAGGTTGCTGGGCCGTGGGCGCTCTGTGGAACGGGTCGACTGGACCCGGGCCGACTCGCCGAGCTGCTTTCCATCCTCGACGGGTTCCTCGCCCGCGTCCCACAGGTCGTGAGCTCGCTCTATCCGGCATCTTGATCGCTCATCAATCTCGGGGCTGGGCGTCCGATACTTCTCGCATGCCGTTCCTCGTGCTGTTCCTCGGGATCGCGCTCGTAGTCGGCGCCATCTACGTTTCCTATGCACTGAAGAAGAAACGGCGCGAGGGGTTCGCGATGATGGCGACGCAGCTCGGTCTGCAGTATTCCACCGTCGACCCGTTCGGCACGCTGAGTGAGCCGTTCGCGCTCTTCGAGAAGGGCGACGGTCGCGGCGTCGAGAACGTCCTCTCGGGAACCTGGCAACAGATCGACGTCCACTGCTTCGACTACTGGTACTACGAGGAGTCGACCGACTCGAACGGCCACCGCACGAAGACCTACTACCGTTTCGACTGCGTGATCGCGTCCGTCGAGGCTGCATGCTCGCGCCTCGTGATCGAACACGAGAACCTCGGGACGCGTCTGGCGAACGCGCTCACCTTCCACGACATCCAGTTCGAGTCGGAGGACTTCAACCGCGCCTACTACGTGAAGTCTCCAGATGCGAAGTTCGCCAACGACCTCGTCGATGCGCGGATGATCGAATGGCTCCTGCAAAGCGGCGCCGGCTACTCCTTCGAGGTGGTCGCGGACAAGATGCTCTGCTTCTGCCGGAAGATCGGACCGATGGAGGTCGTCCCGCTGCTGGGAACGGCGAAGGCGTTCCGCGATCACATCCCGCGCGTCGTCTACTCGCTGTACCCGCTGGCCGGAGCGACACAGCCCGCACCTGCTCCCGGGGTGGAGGCGGCGAACGAAGCTCGCTGGACGGCCGGGCACTGGACGCCCGATCCACCCGCGGCGGCGAGCTAGATCCCGAGGATCTGCTTCTTCTTCGCCTCGAAGTCCGCGTCCGAGATGAGGCCCCGCTCCTTCAGCTTCGCGAGCTCTTCTAGCTCGACGGTGTAGCCCTCATGGCTCCTCACGTTGGAGTCGAGCGTGTCTTGACGACCGGCGGTGCGCCGAGCCGTTCGTCGCGCAACTCTTCGTGCGAACATCATGCCTCCTCGAATCGTGGTTCGTTCCCAACAAGATTCGAGCGGAACGGCGCGGCGCTTGAGCGCCAGGATGCTCCTCACTCTCGCTCCACGCGACTAAGCTGATCGGACCTCTTCGAAAGGAACGAACCGTGGCCGTCGTTTGGATCGTTCTCGGCGTCGTCGTGCTGATCGCGCTCGGCGCCGTGCTCTCCTACAACCGCTTCGTCTCCCAGAGGCAGCTGATCAAGGATGCCTGGGCGAACATCGATACCGAGCTCCGGCGTCGGTACGACCTGATCCCGAACCTGGTCGAGACCGTGAAGGGCTATGCGGCGCACGAGAGCGAGATCTTCGAGGAGGTTGCCCGGACCCGCTCGATGGCTTCCGGGGCCACCGGCTCACCCGCCGCGCAGGCCGCCGCCGAGGGCCCGTTCATGGCCGCGTTGGGCAAGCTGTTCGCCGTCGCCGAGGCCTACCCCGACCTGAAGGCGAACCAGAACTTCCTTGCGTTGCAGACCGAGCTCTCCAACACCGAGGACCGGCTGCAGACCGCACGGCGCTTCTACAACGCGAACGTTCGGACGTTCAACACGCGCGTGCAGGCGTTCCCGTCCTCGGTCATCGCCGGCATGTTCCACTTCGAAGCCGCCGAGTTCTTCGAAGTGCCCGACTCGATCCGCGACGCCGGGCCACCCCAGGTGAGCTTCACGACGCCTGCCGCGGGAGCCTCAGCCCCACCCGCTCCCGCGGTGGACATGGGAACGCCGCCGGCCGCGCCGCCCGCTCCTCCGGCGCCGCCGACCGGCTAGGGGTCAATCCGCCAGGACCGTCTCGATCGCCGTGACGGAGCTATCCGGGGGCGGTCCGCCGCACCCGTCCATCAGGGTGGCGCGCCGGACGTCGGTGGTCAGCCACATCCACACGGCCGCCCACAGCACCGCGACCCCGCCCATGACGACCGCGGTCTGTTGCGCGCCGATCACCTCGGCCAGCCATCCCGTGACCAGGCTGGATACGCCGAACGTGAGCGTCACGAGCATCCCGTCGAATGCGAAGATCCGCCCACGGATGTGATCGAGCACGATCTTCTGCAAGCCGTAGCTGGAGAGCATCCACTGCGATCCTCCGCCCGTGTGCGCGATCATCACCGCCGGGAGCGCGAGCAGGAGCCCCGGGGCCAGACCGAGGAGGACGTATCCGGCCCCGAACACGCCGAGCGCGATGCCGATGGTGAGGAACAACCTGCGGTCCTTCGTTCCCAAGGCAGCCCGGCCGACGAACGGTCCGATCAACGCCCCGAGTCCGCGGGCTGCCAGCAACAGCCCGACGCCGACCTCGCCGGCGTGGAACCGGTGATCCGCCAGGAGCGGAACGAGCACGAGCACGCCGCCAGCCAGACCCCAGCCGAACTTGACGGCGAGGAGCGCGAGCACCCGATGGTCGCGGCGTGCGTATCGGAGCGTCTGCGTCGCCGCCTCCCGCAGCCGCGCCGGCGTCTCTTCGATGCGCGCCTCCTGGAAGGAGCGCCGGATCCGCAGGATCAGCAGGGCGGAGCACACGAAGGACGCCGCGTCGAACGCGATCGCGGCGTCTCGGCCGACCACCGCCGTCACGATGCCGCCGAGGGCCGCGCCGATCGTGAGCATCGTTCCCCACAGCGAACCGCTCAGCGCGTTGGCGGTCGCCAGGTCATCGCCGTCCACCAGGTTGGGGAGCGCGGCCGCCGACGCCGGTTCGAATGCCGCGCTGAAGCAGGCCATCGCCGCGAGCAGCGGGTAAACCAGCCACCACGTGCTCTCGGTCTGTGTGAAGAGGAAGCCGATGCAAAGGACCGCCCGGCCGACGTCGGCGACCACCATCAGACGCTTGCGGTCCAGGCCATCAGCCAGCAATCCCATGAACGGCGACACGACGAAGTAGGTCAGGTCCTGAGCGGCCAGGAGGAACGCCACGGCGAGCGCCGAATCCGTCCGGTCGAGCACCAGGCCGAACAGCGCGACCAGCAAGAACCAGTCGCCGCCGAGCGAGATCATGGACGAGAGGTAGGCCCGTCGGAAGTCGCGGTTGCGCCGCAAGAGCGAGAGGCTTGCCCGGACTCCGCCCTCGCGGGCGTCGGGGGTTCCCTGTTCGGCCATGGATTTGTCAGACTACCGTTGAGATCCTGAAGGAGGCGACGGTGCTCGAGGGCGTCACGTGGTTCCGGCAGTCTGCACTCCGTTTCATCGACGGAGACCTCTCCGTCTACGTCGATCCCTGGGGCACCGGCGACGATGCGCCGCCGGCCGATCTCATCCTGATCACGCACGCGCACGCCGATCACCTGCAGCCGGAGGAGATCGCCCGGCTGTCCGCCGGTGGAGCCAAGATCGTCGCTCCGCACGACGTGGCGGCCGAGCTCTCCGGCGATGTCGTCCCGGTGGCGCCCGGCGAGTCCCACGAGATCGCGAGCGTACGGTTCACGACGGTTCCCGCGTACAACACCGCCGAGGAGCGTCTGGAGATGCATCCGAAGGCGAACGGATGGGTCGGGTACGTCCTGGAGCTTCCCGGCGGCACGTACTACCACGCCGGCGACACCGACCACATCTCGGAGCTCGATTCGCTGAAGACTGACGTCGCGTTCTTGCCGATCGGGGGCACCTACACGATGGACGCGGCCGAGGCCGCCGGGTTGGCGCGTTCGATCGGCCCGCAGGTGGCGGTCCCGATGCACTTCGGGTTCGTCGTCGGCTCCCCGGGCGACGGTGAACGCTTCCGCGAGCTCGCCTCCCCAGTTCCCGTCCAGATCCTCACGCCGACGAACGCGTTCGAACGGGAGTGAACCTCTCCCCTGACAGCGATTAGCATCACCGCTGAACGCTGACGAAGGGGAGATCACCGTTGCTCGGACTTGGATACGACGCAGACCTGTTCATCCTGGCCTTCGACCATCGAGGATCGTTCGCCAAGAAGTTCTTCGGGATCGACGGAACGCCCTCGCCCGAGGATGCGCAACGCATATCCGACGCGAAGACCGTCATCTTCGAGGGGTTCTTGGCGGCCCTGGATACCGGTGTCGACCGCGCGACGGCAGGGGTCTTGGTCGACGAGCAGTTCGGTGCCGATGTCGCGCACAAAGCGAAGGGGCAGGAGCTCATCCTGGCGATGCCCGCCGAGAAGTCGGGCCAGGATGAGTTCGACTTCGAGTATGGGACCGACTTCGGGCAGCACATCGAGGACTTCGCACCCACCTTCTGCAAGGTGCTCGTTCGCTATAACCCGGAGGGCGACGGAACCCTGAATGCACGGCAGGCCGGTCGGCTGAAGGAGCTTGGCGACTGGCTGCACCATCACGACCGCAAGTTCCTCTTCGAGCTGTTGGTGCCGGCTGAGGCGCACCAGCTCGAGACCGTAGGTGGCGATGCGGGGAGGTTCGATACCGAGCTCCGGCCAGATCTGATGCGTCGCGCGATCGCGCAACTGCAGGAGTCGGGCATCGAGCCCGATGTCTGGAAGATCGAGGGGATCGATCAGCGCGACGACTGCGTGAAGATCGCCGATCGGTGCCGCGTGGCAGGACGGGACCATGTCGCCTGCGTCGTGCTCGGCCGGGGGGCCGACGCGGATGCGGTCGATCACTGGCTGCGAACGGCGAGCGGTGTTCCCGGCTATCGGGGTTTCGCGATCGGCAGGTCGATCTGGTGGGCCCCGCTCCAGGGGTTCGTCGACGGATCGATCGTGCGCGCTTCGGCGGCGACGCAGATCGCCGCGAACTACCATCGCTTCATCGACGTCTATCGCGGAGGAGCCGGCGAAGGAGGGAACGCATGAGCGTCATCAAGACGATCGACCTGGTGGGGGTGTCCACCGAATCGTGGCGCGACGCCGCGCAACAAGCGCTCGCGGAGGCCGCGAAGACGATCCGCGGGATCGAGAGCATGGACATCATCGAGACGAGCGCGAAGGTCGAGGACGGTCAGATCTCCGAGTACCACACGCACGTCAGCATCCGGTTCCGCATCGAGCGCTGACGCGACTAGCCGCCGACCAGGAGCCCGCGGCGCGAGCGGATCCGGCGATCGATGGGGACGAACACCAGGTACTCGACCGCCACGCCGATCACCACGATGACCGCCACCGTCGCGATCAGCATAGGCACGTCGTCCGTGGAGCGCTGGAGGAGCTGACCGAGCCCGGTCGCGTGCAATCCGGCGGTGATCAGCTCGCCCGCCGTCAGCGCCTTCCACGCGAATCCCCATGCCTGCTGCAGGCCGCTCACGTAACCGGGCAGCGCCGCGGGGAAGATCACGCCTCGATACAGCTGCCAACCCTGCGCCCCGAGCGTCCGGCCGGCACGCTTCAGGAGCGGCGGCACCTGCCCGAAGCTCGAGATCGTCGCGAGCGTGACCGACGGGAACGCCCCGACGACGGCGACGAAGACGACCGCACGCTCGGAGAAGCCGAACCACACGACCGCGAGCGGCAGCCATGCGATGAACGGCGTGATCTGCAACGCCACGACGAGAGGCCGGATCGCCCGGCGGGCGAACTCGTTCAGCGCGAGCCCGAAGCCGATCGCCGTTCCGATCAGGATCGAGACACCGAACGAGAACGCCAGGCGGAGCAGCGTCTTGCCCGCCGCTTCCGTGATGCTCCCGTTCGACAAGCCGCGCGCGAACGCGCTCCAGACCTCGGCCGGGGAGGGCACGGTGTTGGGGGAAGCGGGCGCCGCCACGATCGCCCAGAGCACGAGCAAGCAAGCGACCCCGGCGAGCGGTGGAGCCAGCTCGCGCGCGACCCGCCTCACGTGGTGCCGCCCTTGCCGACCTCGCGCATGAGGACCTCGTGGACCTCGGAGACGACGCGGGACACGAGCGCGTCGTCGAGGTTCCGCGGCCTCGGGGCGTAGATCCGCTGCTCCTCGAGCAGCTTCCCGGGCGCCGCCGTCATGACGAGCACGCGGTCGGCCAGGAGCGCCGCCTCGCGCACGTTGTGTGTGACGAACACGAACGTCTTGCGGCCTTCGCTCTCGACCCAAACGCGTTGGACCTCGTTCTGCAACAGCTCTCGCGCTTGAGCGTCGAGCGCGCCGAACGGCTCGTCGCCGAGCAGCACGTCGGGATCACACGCGAGCGCGCGTGCCAGCGCGACCCGCTGACGCATCCCCGCCGACAGCTCGTGGGGCTGAGCGTTCGCGTAGCCGGTGAGGTGGACGTTCTCGAGCCATCCCATGGCGCGCCCGCGACGCTCGCCCGGTGCAACGCCGACGTGCTTGAGCGCGAACTCCACGTTGGCTACGACCGAGAGCCACGGGAACAGCGCCGGTTCCTGGAACAGCACCGCGCGATCGGGTCCGGGCCCGGAGATGGTGTGTCCGTCCAATAGCGCCTCTCCCGACGTCGGTTCGTCCAAGCCGGCCAGGATGTTGAGGATGGTCGTCTTGCCGCAACCCGAAGGTCCGAGCAGGCACACGAACTCTCCCTGGTGGATATCGAACGTCACGTTGTCGACGGCCGTGAGCATCTCGCCGGACGTCGACCGACGGGTCTTGATCAGGCCGCGCAACGAGAGCTTGGGGGGCGGAACCTCCCGCTCGCCCGCGAGGGCCACGGCGCTTTCGGCCCGATCCACCATCAACGCAACCGGAACTTCTCTGCCATCTCGATCTGCACCACCTTGCCGTCCTGGATCACCAGGACGACGGTCCCGTACTGGATCTTGCGGACGATGTCGGCGACCTTGGCCAAGACCAGGCGCTCGTCGTCGGTCAGATCCGCCAAACGCTCTTGGGTGCTCGGCGACGGGACGGGTTCGTCGGTCACGTCGCGATACTAGGCGGCCACGGTCTCGGTCACGAGCTCCGTCGCCTCCAGCTGCCGCCGGGTCTTGGCGAAGTAGGCGACGGCCGCGACGAACCCGACGACGAACGGCGCACCGATCGCCTGCCATTTCACCCACGTCTTGCGGCTGAGGCCCGCAGCCTCCCACTGAACGTCCGGGTGATTCGCGGCATCGATCGCGCCCCACAAGGGGAGCGCAACGAGCGCGAACACCACGAGCGCGACGCCGAGCGCCGCGGTCGGGACGTTCACGAGCTTGAGTCCCGACGCGAGCAGCACGAATACCAGCGCCGGCCGGATGAGACCGTCGGGCGCCTTGGAGGACATCCTCGCGCCGAAATACACGCCCGGGATCGAGCCGATCAAGATCGAGGTCGTCAGTCCCAGCTCGAAGTCACCGAAGAAGATGTGCATGATCGCGGCCGCGGAGACGAGCGGAACTGCCTGCACCAGATCCGTCCCGACGAGCTCCGCGCCGCGAAGGCTGGGGTACAGCATCATCATGCAGACGATGATGATGGAGCCCGAGCCGACCGACGTCATGCCGACCAGCAGCCCCCCGACGGCGCCGACCAAGATGGTCGGGATGGGTTTCACCTTGAGCGGAGGGTGCTCCGTCCCGGCCGCGCGGTGCTCCGCGTTCCGGCGACCCTGCAGCCACGCCTTCGACACCATCGCGACTGCGGCGATCATCAGCGTGATCCCGAGCAGCAGCTTGATCGTGTTCTGCACGTTCTCGCTGTTGCCGAGGCTCCGAAGGATGAACACGCCGGATGCGGCGGCGGGGATGGAGCCGATCGCGAGCCATCGCACGAGCTCCCAGCGAACAGTCTTGCGACGGATGTGCACGCCGCTGCCGACCGGCTTCATGATCATGGCGGCGACGAGGTCGCTCGAAACGGCCGCGCTCGGGTTGATGCCGAAGAGCAGCACGAGGATCGGGGTCATGAGTGCCCCGCCTCCCATGCCAGTCAGTCCCACGGTGAATCCCACGATCAACGCGGCGAGCGTCACGTACAGATCGACGTGCATATGGTTCTCCCCTTTGTCTCCCCGGCTTCACGTCTCCAGGGAACAAGAAAGGCCACGGCGAAGAACGGTGCCTTCCGCCGCGGCCTCCAGTCGTCTGGTCAGCTGCTGGAGGGCACGCTAGCAGCGGCGATAGGGGGCGTCAATCGTCCGAGTGTCGGGGTTCGCGGCGGTGCTTTGGACCTAGGTCCGCGGGAGGGCTCCGGCCGGATGGGTTCCGGAGCCGGCGTGGCGGACCGCTAGACTGAGGCACGCCATGCCTGCCTCGATCGTGCTCGGGACCCAGTGGGGGGACGAGGGCAAGGGCAAGGCGGTCGACTACCTCGCCGATCGCATGGACTTCGTGGTCCGCTATCAAGGCGGGAACAACGCGGGCCATACCGTCATCGCCGAGGGGCGCCTTCTCAAGCTCCAGCTCATCCCGTCCGGCATCTTGTACGACCACATCACGTCGGTCATCGCCGGAGGCGTCGTCGTCGACCCGCGGCACCTGATCAAGGAGATGACCGAGCTCCGCGCGCTCGGTATCGACATGTCTCGCTTGGTCGTGTCCGGCAACGCGCACCTGATCATGCCGTACCACCTGGAGCTCGAGAAGGTGACTGAGAGGTTCCTGGGCAAGAACGCGCTCGGCACCACGAAGCGCGGGATCGGGCCCGCGTACGGCGACAAGGCCGCGCGGATCGGCCTCCGCGTCCAGGATCTGTTCGACGCCAAGATCTTCCGCGAGAAGCTCGACGTGGTCCTGCGTGAGAAGAACCTCATCCTCACGAAGATCTACAACCGGCTGCCGCTCGACGCAGATCAGATCGTCGAGGAGTACATGGAGCTCGCGTCGCAGCTCGAGCCCCACGTCGCCGACACCGGGGCGCTGCTCCATGAAGGGCTCCGGGCCGGCAAGCATGTGATGCTCGAAGGCGCGCAGGGAACGTTGCTCGACCTGGATCACGGGACGTATCCGTTCGTCACGTCGTCGAACCCGGTTGCCGGATATGCCCTGGCTTCGGCCGGCATCGGCCCGAAAGAGGTCGAGCGTGTGATCGGCATCGTGAAGGCCTACGTCACGCGCGTGGGCGCGGGACCGTTCCCCACCGAGGACGTGAGCGAGGTGGGTGAGCGACTGGGTGTGCGCGGCAAGGAGTTCGGCACCGTGACCGGGCGCAAGCGCCGCTGTGGGTGGTTCGACGCGGTGCTCGGGCGGTACGCGGCGCGGTTGAACGGCCTGACCGAGTTGTTCGTGACGAAGCTCGACGTGCTATCGGGCTTCGAGTCCGTGCGGATCTGTAGCGGTTACCGAGCCGACGGACGGCTGTACGAGGATTTCCCTCCGCACCAGTCGCTCTTCCACAAGGCGGAGCCGGTGTACGAAGAGCTCGACGGCTGGATGGAAGAGGTCGACGAATCGACGTCGTTCGAGGACCTGCCGAAGGAAGCACGGGCGTACGTGCAACGCATGGAGGAGCTGGTGGGCGTGCCGGTCTCGGTTGTGTCGATCGGGCCCGCCCGCGAACAGAGCCTGTCCGTCGGATGAGGGTCCTCGTCGTCGGCGGGGGCGGCCGGGAGCACGCCCTGGTGAACCTGCTGGCCGAGAGCCCACTGGTAGAGGACCTGTTGGCGGCGCCCGGCAACGCGGGGATCGCTACGATGGCCCGCTGTGTCCCCGTGTATGCGACGGACATCTCCGGCATCGTGGAGCTGGTCGGGCGCGAAGGCATCGACCTCACCGTCGTCGGGCCCGAGGCGCCCCTCGTCGCCGGTTTGGCGGACGAGTTGACCGCGCGAGGGAAAACCGTGTTCGGTCCCTCCGCCGCAGCGGCACGGATCGAGGGCTCGAAGGCGTGGGCCAAAGATCTGATGGTGCGCCATGGCATCCCGACCGCTCGGGCGGGCGCGTTCACGGAGCTCGACCCGGCGGTCGCGTTCCTCGACGAGCTCGGCGGCCGGGCGGTCGTGAAGGCGGATGGGCTCGCGGCGGGGAAAGGCGTGACGGTCGCAGGGGATCGCGCTGAGGCCGTGGCCGCATTGGAGGATGCGCTCATCCGGGGCGCATTGGGGGGCGCCGGCTCGACGGTCTTGGTCGAAGAGGTCATGGAAGGACCGGAGGTCTCGGCGTTCGCGCTCTGCGATGCGGAGACGTTGGTTCCGTTCGGGCTGAGTCGGGACTTCAAGCGCGTCGGTGAAGGCGACACCGGTCCGAACACCGGCGGGATGGGCGCCCTCTCACCTGTTCCTAGCGTTGATCGTGAGACAGAGCTGCGCATCTGGCGGGACACCGTCATCCCGACGTTCGAGGCGCTTCGCGAGGAAGGCTCGGGGTACCGCGGCCTCCTGTACGCCGGACTCATGCTCACGCCGGATGGTCCGAAGGTGGTGGAGTTCAACTGTCGTTTCGGCGACCCGGAGACCGAAGCGGTGATCCCCCGTCTTCGAACCGACCTCGCCGAGCTGCTCATGTTGTGCGCGACCGATCGTCTCGTCGACGCCAAGGTCGACTGGACCGATGAGGCCGCGGTGACCGTCGTGCTGACGTCGGGAGGCTATCCGGGCCCGTACACCACCGGCTTCGAGATCCACGGACTCGCGGAAGCCGCTGCGACGGAGGGCGTCACGGTGTTCCATTCCGGGACCGCGGAGTGGGACGGTACAGTGGTCACCGCCGGAGGCCGCGTGCTGGCGTTGAGTGCGCTGGGACCGACGCTCCGCGACGCGCGCGCCCGCGTATACGGGGCCTGCGGACGGATCTCGTTCGACGGGATGCAGTTCCGGAACGACATCGCCGCCACTGCGGCAGAAGAGGAGTCGAGGTGAGCGACGAGACGCCGAGGGTCGGGGTGCTGGCGGCCTCGCCGTCCGAGTTGCCGATCATGCGGCAGGCCGGCCTGATCCTCGAGAAGTTCGGGATCGCGCACGAGATCCGGATCATGTCGGCCTCGCGGAACCCGGACCTGGTCGACGAGTACGCGCGCACGGCGTTCGAGCGGGGACTGAAGGTCGTGATCTGCTCGACCGGCATGTCGGGCCACCTGGCCGCGGCGCTCGCAGCACGGACCATCCTGCCGGTGATCGGCGTGCCGATCGCGTCGTCGCCACAGATGGTGGGGAACGAGGCGCTGGCGATCACCGCCCAGATGCCGACCGGCGTCCCCGTCGCGACCGTGGGCGTGAACGCGGCGGTGAACGCGGCGGTCCTGGCCGCCCAGATCGTGGCGATCGGGGACACGGAGGTGCAGGCGACACTCTGGAAATTCAAGGACGACCTTGGAGAGGGCCTCAAGCTTTGATCCCTCGTTACAGCCTGCCCGAGATGGCTGCCGTCTGGTCCGACGAAGCGCGTCTCGCGAACTGGCTGGAGATCGAGATCCTGGCGGTCGAGGCGTGGTCCGAGCTCGGGAAGATCCCGCTGGAGGACGCGCGAGTGGTGCGGGAGCGCGCCGCGTTCTCCGTCGATCGCGTTCTGGAGGTCGAGGCCGTGACCCGTCATGACGTCGCCGCGTTCGTGCAAGTGGTGGCGGAAGCCATCGGGCCGCAGGGGCGGTGGGTGCATTTCGGGATGACGTCCTCGGACGTGCTGGACACCGGGCTGGCTCTCCAGCTCCGAGCTGCCTCAGACCTTCTGTTGGCACGAGTGGAACGGCTGCTCGTCGTCATCAAACGGCTGGCGCTGCAGCATCGCGACACGGTCATGGTGGGTCGGTCGCACGGCATGCACGCAGAGCCGACGAGCTTCGGCCACAAGCTGGCGGTATGGGCGTTCGAGCTGGATCGCGATCGCGAGCGGCTCCGTCGGTGCCGCGAGGTGATCAGCGTGGGGGCGATCAGCGGTGTGGTCGGCACGTACGCGTCCATCGATCCGCGCGTCGAGCAACTCGTCTGCGCCAGACTCGGGTTGCGTCCGGAAGAGGCGAGCACCCAGGTGATCCAGCGCGACCGCCATGCGGAGTTCGTCACAACGCTGGCGATCGTCGCGTCGTCTCTCGACCGGTTCGCGACCGAGATCCGTCATCTCGCGCGAACCGAGGTACGTGAGGTCCAGGAGCCGTTCGCCGAGGGGCAGAAGGGCTCGAGCGCCATGCCGCACAAGCGCAATCCCGTGGTGTCCGAGCGGATCTGCGGGCTCGCGCGCGTGCTCCGCGGATACGCGCAGACCGCGCTCGAGGACATGGCGCTCTGGCACGAGCGCGACATCTCTCACTCCTCGGCCGAGCGCGTGATCTTCCCGGACGCGACCGGGCTGCTCGACTTCATGCTCGTCGACATGACGATCGTGCTCGAGGGGCTGCGTGTGTTCCCGGAGCGGATGCGAGCGAACCTGGACGCCGACGGCGGCCTGGTGTTCAGCCAGGGCGTGCTCTTGGCTCTCGTCGACGCCGGGCTCGGGCGCGATGCGGCGTATCGCATCGTCCAATCCGCGGCCATGCGCGCATGGGACGAGGGAGCGGACTTCCGCGAAGCGATCCGCTCGAACGCCGAGGTCCTCAACGCGCTGACGTCGGAGGATCTGGACGCGGCGTTCGACCCGGATCGATTCCTCCGGAACCTGGGTGGGGTGTTCGAACTGCTCGAGAAGCTGCCGGTGGACGAAGAAGCCTCGCGATGACCGCCCGACTCCACGCGCGCGGCAAGGTTCGCGACATCTACGAGGCCGGCGATCATCTGTTGATGGTCGCGACCGATCGGATCAGCGCGTTCGATCGGATCCTGCCGACACCGATCCCGGACAAAGGTCGCGTGCTGACGGGGCTGTCGCTCTTCTGGTTCGACCGGACCACCGACCTGGTTGGGAACCACGTGATCACCGTTGACCCCGGGCAGTTCCCGGAACCGTTCGCGCGGGACGCAACGCTCGCGGCTCGGGCGATGTTGGTGCGGCGCGCAGACGTGATCCCGGTCGAGTGCGTGGCGCGCGGGTACCTCTCCGGCTCCGGCTGGACGCAGTACCGGGTCGAGCGGGCGGTGTGTGGCGTCCCCTTGCCGGACGGCCTGGCCGAATCCGACCGCCTGCCCGAGCCGATCTTCACACCGACCACGAAGGCCGATGCCGGTCACGACCTTCCACTGACGCCGGACGAGACGCGTGCACTGGTTGGGATCGGGCTCGCCGAGAAGCTGAAGGAGCTGACGCTCACGATCTACGAGCGGGCCGCTGCGATCGCGCTCGAGCGGGGGATCATCCTGGCCGACACGAAGTTCGAGTTCGGGTTCTGCGACGGCGAGTTGATCCTGATCGATGAGGTGTGCACGCCGGACTCGTCGCGCTTCTGGCCGGCCGACCGATATGCGCCCGGTGGACCGCAGCCGTCGTTCGACAAGCAGTACGTGCGCGATTGGCTGGACGCGAGCGGTTGGGACCGCGAGCCGCCCGCCCCGGAGCTGCCCGCCGAGGTGGTGGCGCAGACCGGCGCCCGGTACCGGGAGGCTTACGAACGCCTCGCGGACGAGCCGTTCGGCGACTACCTGACACGGGTGGGGGCAACGGGGTGACGTTCGTGTTCGAGGTGCTCGTGACGCTGAAGCCGGGGTTGTCGGATCCGCAGGGGAAGGCCGTCGAGGGATCGCTGCCCGCGCTCGGATGGACGAACGTACGGGACGTCCACGTCGGCAAACACATCCGGCTGGTCGTGGACGCCTCCGATGAGGCCGCCGCCAGCGCCCAGGTTCACGAGATGGCCGAACGGCTGCTGTCCAACCCGGTGATCGAGGACTACCGCATCCTCGAGACCGAGGAGGCGTGAGGGCGTGACGTCGGGGACACCGCGCATCGGCGTGATCACGTTCCCGGGGTCGTTGGACGACCGGGACGCGATCCGGGCGGTGGAGACGATGGGTGGAGAAGGCGTCCCACTCTGGCACGCCGAGGACGACCTCCGCGGTGTCGACGCCGTGATCCTGCCCGGGGGGTTCAGCTACGGCGACTACCTCCGCACCGGTGCGATCGCGCGGTTCGCCCGCGTGATGGACGCCGTCCGGGGGTTCGCCGAACGCGGCGGACCGGTGCTCGGGATCTGCAACGGGTTCCAGATCCTGTGCGAGAGCGGCCTGCTGCCGGGGGCGTTGATCCGCAACCGGTCTCTCCGGTTCGTCCGCCGGATCGTGCACGTCCGCGTCGAGACGATGATCACCCCGGTCACGCTCGACGTGGTCCCGGGTGAGGTCCTCGAGATCCCGGTCAAGCACGGCGAGGGCCAGTTCGTCGCGGACGCCGTGGAGCTGGCGAGGATCGAGGACGAGGGCCAGGTGGTCTTCCGGTACTGCGCGGCGAACGGCACCACGGGCAACGACGCCGACAATCCCAACGGCAGCGCGAACGCGATCGCGGGCGTGCGGAGTGCGGCCGGGAACGTCGTCGGCCTGATGCCGCACCCCGAGCACGCGGTCGATCCCGACGTCGGACCGACCGGCGGCCAGCCGCTGTTCGCTTCGCTCCTCACTCAAGCACTCGCGAGGGTCTAGGGGACGTGGCGGTCGCGGAGCAACCCCTGCACCGAGCGCTCGGCCTCACCGACGACGAGCTCGTGCGCATCACCGCAACCCTGGGGCGTGAGGCCAACGGGACCGAGCTCGCGATGTACGGCGCGATGTGGTCCGAGCACTGCTCCTACAAGTCCTCGAAGATCCACCTCCGGACGCTGCCGACCGAGGGCTCGGCGGTGCTGGTCGGGCCGGGGCAGGACGCCGGCGCGGTGGACGTGGGCGACGGCTTCGCCGTCGTCTTCAAGATGGAGTCCCACTCGCATCCGAGCGCGATCGAGCCGTACCAGGGCGCCGCGACGGGCGTCGGAGGGATCGTGCGCGACATCATCTCGATGGGCGCACGGCCGGTGGCGCTGCTCGACCCGTTGATGTTCGGCCCGCTCACCGACGAGAGGAACCGCTGGCTACTGGGTGGGGTGGTGGCGGGGATCGGCGGATACGGGAACTGCATCGGTGTCCCGACGGTGGGCGGCGAGGTGCACTTCGCCGCTCCGCATTCGGCGAATCCGAGCGTGAACGTGATGTGCGTCGGGATCGCGCGAGCTGACGGCTTGATGACCTCGACGTCGCACACCGCTCATGCGGGCTCGTTCATGGTGCTGTTCGGAGCTGCCACCGGACGCGACGGGATCGGCGGGGCATCCGTGTTGGCGAGCGCGACGCTCGACGAGGGTTCGCACGCTTCTCGACCCTCCGTGCAGATCGGCGATCCGTTCGCGGGGAAGCTCCTCATCGAGGCTTCGCTCGCGATGGTGGAGGGCGATCTGCTCGAAGGATTGCAGGACCTGGGCGCCGCGGGGATCACGTGCTCGGTGAGCGAGTCCGCCGCGCGCGGGGGGATGGGCGCCGACCTCGACCTGGACGCGGTACCGCTGCGCGAACAGGGGCTGGAGCCGTTCGAGATCCTGACGTCGGAGTCGCAGGAACGGATGTTGGCGATCGTGGCTCCGGAGCGACTCGACGACGTTCGCGCGGTTTGCGAGAGATGGGGCCTGGCCTCGGCGGTGATCGCGACGCTCGTGCCGGGGGGGATGTTGACGGTCCGTCGCGGCGGCAACATCGTCGCGCAGGTGTCGGCTTCCTCGCTCGCGGACGACGGTCCGGAGTACGAACGCCCGATGGCGCCCGCCGATGTCCCGGAGACCCACGACGATCCGGCGTTCATGCCGTTCGACGGCGATCTCCACGACGCGCTGATCGCGGTGCTCTCGTCGCCGAACGTCGCGAGCAAGCGCTGGGTGTTCGAGCAATACGACTCCATCGTGCAGGGACAGACGGTCGCGGCGGAGACATCCGACGCCGCGCTCGTGCGCGTGCCGGACACCCTCAAGGGCATCGCGCTGTCGACCGACGGCAAGGGACGGTTCGGCCATCTGGATCCTTACCTCGGGGCGATGCACGCGGTGGCCGAGGCTGCGCGGAACGTTGCGGTCACGGGGGCGGAGCCGCTCGCCATCACGAACTGCATGAACTTCGGCAACCCGGAACGCCCGGTCGTGATGTGGCAGTTCGCCGAATCGATCCGTGGGATGCGTGACGCGTGTCTGGCGTTCGACACGCCGGTCACCGGAGGAAACGTGAGCTTCTACAACGAGTCGGGCGACTCGGCGATCTGGCCCACACCGGTGATCGGGATGCTCGGCCTCCTCGAGGACTATCGACTGCGGGTGCCGAGCGGGTTCGAGCGAGCCGGCCTCACGATCGCGCTGTTGGGCGAGACGTTCGCGGAGCTCGGCGGGTCGGAATTCGCCGAGGTGGTGCTCGGGGTCGTGGCCGGCCGGCCGCCGGCGCTCGATCTGGGTCGTGAGCATGCGCTGCACGTGTTGCTCCATGGATCGGCCGGCGTGGACCTGCTCGCGGCTGCGCACGACTGCGGTGACGGGGGTCTGGCAGTGACGCTGGCGGAGCAGGCGATCCTGGGTGGACACGGGTTCGCGGTGTCGATCCCGGGGGACCTGCCGCCCCACGTCGCCTTGTTCTCGGAGTCTGCCTCTCGAGCGGTGGTGGCGGTCGCTCCGGAACGCTTGGACGCGCTCGTGGAGCTGGCGTCCGCGCACGGCGTCCCGATCGCGACGATCGGCGAGACCGGCGGGCCGCGCGTCGTGTTCGACGGGTTGTTCGAATCGACGGTCGAGGAGCTCCGTGATGCGTACGAGGGCGCTATCCCCCGGCTGCTCGGCGAGGCCTTGTGATCGAGGCCGTCACGTTCGACTACTGGGAGACGCTCGTCTCGGAGGGAGCCGGCATCGACGCAGAGGAGGACGGCTCGATGCGCGCGCGTCAGCTCCGCCGGTGGTCGTCGATCTTGCATGACGCGGGGTTCCCGGTCGACGACGAGGCGATCGAACAAGCCTTCTCCTACAACTGGGAGGTCTTCCACGAGTGCTGGCGCGCGAACGTGCAACACGGGCCTGGTGAAGGAACGCCGTTGATGTGCGAGTTCCTCGGGATAGATCCGCCGCCAACGGTGCGGGAAGCGTTGGTGGCGTCATTCGCTCAGGTGGGACGGGAGGCGCCGCTGCAGCTTGCGCCCAACGCCGAGGCTTGCCTGCGGACCCTGAAGGTCGCCGGGGTGCGTATCGGCATCATCTGCGATGTGGGTATGACGTATTCGCCCACCCTCCGCGCGCGTCTGGACGACTTCGGCGTCCTCGAGCTCTTCGATCATTGGTCCTTCTCGGATGAAGTGGGGTGCTTCAAGCCGTTCCCGGCGGTATTCGAGCATGCGCTCGACGGGCTCGGTGTCGAGGATCCGTCACGCGCGGCGCATGTCGGAGACGGCCGGCGCACCGACATGGCCGGCGCGATCGCGATGGGCATGACCGCCGTCCGCTACACCTACTTCAACGATCCGCCGGCCGACACCGGACCGGAAGGAGATCACGTCGTGGACGACCATGCGAAGCTGCCCGCCGCGCTCGGGCTGATCTAGATCGCGCTTTCACACTGAGGGCGCCTCGTCCGTTGTTCGAGTGACGACGGAAGAGGAGGCGACGATGATGCCGGAGGACCTATGAAGCCTGAAGTCCCTCCGTTCCAGGACTTCCTGGAGGCGAACCGCGCGACCGTCTATCGCTTCCTGACGGTGGCCGTCGGGTCGCACGACGCGGACGACTGCTTCCAGGAGACGTTCTTGGCCGCGTTGCGCGCGTACCCGCGTGTGACGGACGGGGAACGTCTGGATCGATGGATCCTTCGGATCGCATCTCGCAAGGCGATCGACCATCATCGCGCGGGCGGACGACGGGCTCTTCCGACGGCGGAGTTGCCCGATCGACCGACGCAGAGCGACGACCGAACGCCCGACGACGAGCTGTGGACGGCCGTGCGGTCGCTCCCACCTCGTCAGCGAGTGGCGGTGGTGCACCGGCACGTGCTGGACCATCCGTATGCGGAGATCGCGGAGATGATGGGAACGAGCGAACAGACCGCCCGGGCGAACGTCTACCAGGGCACGAAGAAACTACGGGAGATGATCCGATGAACCCCAACGATCTGAAGCGTTTGGCGAGCCGGACGGAGACGGAACGACGGTCGCGAGCCGTGGCGGGGACGATTCCCGATCTCGCCGCGGAGGATGGCTCGCTCGACGTCGCGCTTGGCACCCTCGATTCCCCGATCGGCGAGCTGCTCGTGGCGGTGACCGCCCGTGGGCTCGCCGCCGTGTCGTTCGAGGACGAGGGCGGCTACCGCGAGCAGCTGATCGCACGGATCGCGCGCGAGATCTCGCCGCGCATCCTCACCTCTCCGAAGGCCACCGACGGTTGGCGACGCGAGCTGGAGGAGTATTTCGCGGCCGAGCGCACGCGCTTCGAGCTCCGGGTCGATCGTCGGCTGATCCACGGCATCGCGGCCGACGTGCTCCGCCAGACCTCGAAGATCCCCTACGGCGGGCTCTCCACCTACGGCGCGATCGCCGGGGAGATCGGCCAACCGAAGGCCGCGCGCGCCGTCGGCCGCGCCCTAGGTTCGAACCCGATCCCGATCGTGATCCCGTGCCACCGGGTGATCGGCGCCTCCGGGAAGCTCACGGGATACGCAGGAGGTCTCGATCGAAAGGTCACGCTCTTAGAGCTCGAAGGCGTGCTCGCCCCCGGTTAGCTCGCGTTTCGTCGGATGGCCGGGCGGGTTCGAGGCGACGTAGGCTTCGCCTCGTGGAGGTCGAGTGCGACGTCCTCGTGGTCGGAGCGCGCGTCGCCGGTTCGATCTCGGCGGCGCTCCTCGGTCGCGCGGGTTATCGCGTCCTCCTCGTGGATCGCGCCCATTTCCCTAGCTCGACGCTCTCGACGCACTACTTCCGCGGTGGCCGGCTCGGGTCGGTCCTCGCTTCGCTCGGCGTCCTCGAAGAGGTGCTGGCGCTCGGAAGTCCGCCGCTCATCTGCGACTACAACTACGAGGGGAACGATCCGACGCCGGATGTCACGCCGCCCCAGGATCCCGGCGATGTCGGGTTCGCCCTTTCGGTTCGCCGGGAGCCGCTCGATCACCTCCTCGTACAACGGGCGAGAGCCGAGCCCATGGTCGAGGTCCGCGAGGGCACGGCGGTCACTTCGCTCGTGCGGGACGGTGATCGCGTCGAGGGAGCGTGGCTCAGCGACGGCGATGTCGTCACCGCCCGCCTGGTCGTTGGCGCCGATGGCCGGTCGTCGTCCGTGGCGGCGAACGTCGGCGCCGGCGAGCAGATCCGCGAGCCGGCCACCCGGGCCATGTACTACCGGTACTTCCTCGGGTTCACCAACCCGGTCGGGGCCGGCCCCGACGGGGCCGAGTTCTCGCTCGTCGGGGACGAACTCCTGTATGCATTCCCGAGCGATGCCGGCACCACGTGCGTCGCGGTGTCGGTCAATCTTGAGGATTTCGCCGTTATGCACCAGAACGCAGAGCGTGTGTTCCACGAACGGATCGGCGCCCATCCTGGGCTCGGTCCTCGGCTCTCCCGCTGCACGTTAGACGGGCGGCTCCTCGGTTGCGGGCCCAAGGATCACCTGGTCCGCATCCCTGTCGGGCCCGGCTGGGCGCTGGTCGGCGACGCATCGTTGCACCAGGATCCGTGGACCGGCAACGGGATGGACTGCGCGGGTGTTCACGCCACCTTCCTCGCCGCCGCGATCGATGATTGGCTCGCCGGGCGTGTCCCCGAGTCGGAAGCCTTCGCCCGATATCACGCCCAGCGAGACGAGCACGCACTCGCAGACTTCCATGAGACCGTTGAGCTCGGAAGAGATCTTCGGCAGCTCGCGACCGCCTGATACGCTGAACGCCTCGTGGGCGCGGAGTCACCGAAAGAGGAATGCGGGCTCTTCGGCGTATGGGCTCCCGGCGAAGACGTCGCACGGCTCACGTACTTCGGACTCTTCGCGCAGCAGCATCGCGGTCAGGAATCCGCAGGTATCGCGGTGGGCGACGGTTCCAACATCCTGGTCTACAAGGACCTCGGGTTGGTCAGCCAGGTGTTCAACGAAGCCACGCTGACCACGCTGCAGGGCGACCTGGCGATCGGCCACACCCGGTACTCCACCACGGGGTCCTCGACATGGGACAACGCGCAGCCGGTCTTCAAGACCGACGGGGTGCGCTCGATCGCCCTCGGCCACAACGGCAACCTCGTGAACACGCACGAGCTGGCGGAGCAGGCGGGCCGTCGCGGAAGCGCCACCACCGACACCGATATCGTGACGACCCTGCTGGCCGAGCACATGGCGAAGAACGGCCTGGAGGACGCCGCGCTGCAGATCTTGCCGACGCTCGCCGGCGCGTTCAGCTTCGTATTCATGGACGAGCGCAGCGTGTACGCCGCGCGTGATCCACTCGGTATCCGGCCGCTGTCGATCGGGCGTCTGCCGAACGGTTTCTGCTTCGCGTCGGAGACGTGCGCACTCGACATCGTGGGCGCGACCCTCGTCCGCGACCTCGAGCCCGGAGAGCTCGTCCGGATCGACGACCGCGGACTGCATTCGGCCAGGTTCGCGGAATCACCCCGGGTCTCGCTCTGCATCTTCGAGTTCGTCTACCTGGCCCGGCCCGATTCCCGTTTGCTGGGGACCTCGGTACACGAGGCGCGCCGCGAGATGGGCCGGATCCTTGCTCGCGAGCATCCGACCGAGGCCGACATGGTGATCGGGGTGCCGCAAACCGCGCATCCAGCGGCGCAAGGCTACGCGGAGTTCTCCGGCGTCCCCTACGGCGACGGTCTGATCAAGAACAATTACGTGGGACGAACGTTCATCCAGCCCTCGCAATCGCTCCGCGACCGCGGTGTGAAGTTGAAGTTGAACCCGCTCCCGGACTCCATTCGTGGGAAGCGGCTGGTGGTCGTCGACGACTCGATCGTTCGCGGTACCACCACGCGGCAGATCGTCCAAGCGCTCCGCGAGGCGGGAGCGACCGAGGTGCATCTGCGCATCACATCGCCACCGATCAAGTGGCCCTGCTTCTACGGGATCGACATGTCCACGCGCCAGGAGCTCGTCGCCTCGGACCTCACGGTCGAGGAGATCCGCGCGTTCCTCAGCGCCGATTCCCTCGGCTATCTGTCGCTCGACGGCTTGGTCCAGGCTGCGGGATCGCCGAAGGACGACTTCTGTCGTGCGTGCTTCGACGGCGAGTACCCGGTCCCCATCCCGGAGCAGGCCGGAAAGTTCGTGCTCGAAGACCAGCTGCGGCTGCCGACCGCCTGAGCATGTCGTGAGCGACGCGTATCGCCGAGCGGGCGTCGACACCGAAGCCGCCGTCAAAGCCGTCTCGCTGATCGCGGATCTCGCCGCTCGTGCGCGCCGTCCCGAGGTGGCTGACCAGGTTGGCGGGTTCGCGGGACTCTATCGCATCGCCGAGGACCGGCTGCTCGCCGCGGCGACCGACGGCGTGGGCACGAAACTCGAGATCGCCCGGATGACCGGCCGCTTGGACACGGTCGGGATCGACCTCGTCGCGATGTGTGCGGACGACGTCGTGTGCACCGGGGCCGAACCGCTCTTCTTCCTGGATTACCTGGCCCTCGGTCGCGTCGTCCCCGAACGGGTCGCCGCGATCGTCGAGGGCGTGGCCGAAGGATGCAGACGTGCGGGATGCGCCCTGCTCGGCGGCGAGACCGCGGAACATCCGGGCGTCATGCCCGATGATCAGTTCGACCTCGCCGGGTTCTGCGTGGGGGCGGTCGCGCAGGCCGATCTGTTGGGTCCACACCGCGTGCTCGAGGGCGACGTCGTGATCGGTCTCGCGTCGAGCGGCCTACACGCGAACGGCTACTCGCTGGTGCGCAAGAGTCTGATCGACCGGTACCCGCTCGACGACATCGCGCCCGGCCTGGACCGGTCCCTCGCCGACGAGCTCCTCGAGCCCTGCGCGATCTACGCGCCCGCGGTCTTGCAGCTCGCACGCGACGGGCTGGTCCACGCGGCCGCCCATATCACCGGCGGTGGCTTCTACGAGAACGTGCCGCGGGCATTGCCACCGGGGCTCGCGGCGCACGTCCGTCGTGGCACCTGGCCCGAGCCTCCGATCTTCAGGTTGGTGCAGAACGCCTCGGACGCCTCCGACGACGACATGTTCTCGACGTTCAACATGGGCCTCGGCATGCTGCTCGTCACGGGCACCGTCGAGGCTGAAGAGATCCTGCGCCGCAGCGATGGTGAGGCGTTCACGATCGGAGTGGTCCAGGGAGGCTCGGGAGTCGTGGTCGACCCGGACGGAGTCGCGACCTCGGGATAACTACCCCGTTCTCGTCAGGACGGGCTACGGGATTGTTCCCCCAAGTTCGGCGAACGCCGCGAGGACCTAGGTCCTGGGTCTCGAACCAGAAAGGGTGTTCTGGCCGATACAGCCGCAGGCCGGAGCTGCCGTACCTTCATTCAGGTATGGAGACCATCACCGACACCTTCGATCACAGCGTCCTCGTCGTCGATGACGAGCCGCAAGTCGTCTGGGTCCTTCAGTACAGCTTGGAGGCGGAGGGTTACACCACGCTCTCGGCGCGGGATGGTGCGGCCGCTCTCGAGGCCATCGACCTCTTCCATCCGAAGCTCATGCTGCTGGACATCATGATGCCCACGCTGGACGGGTGGAGCGTGCTCGAGGAGATCGGCAAGCTTCCCGACATCGCGAGGCCGCGGGTCGTCGTCGTCTCGGCACTCTCCAGCCTGCGAGATCGCGCGCGAGCGTCAGAGCTCGGTGCCGACGCGTTCTGCGCGAAGCCGTTCAACGTCGAAGATCTGATCGCGGTCGTTCACGACCTGGAAGCTCTCGACGACCTGGACGGCGCCTTCGACGACTTCCCCGACGCGAGCTGAGCCAGGCCCGACGCGAGCTGAGCCAGGCCCGACGGGAGCTGAGCAGCCACCCGCCTGCCCCAGCGTGACTAGCCTCGGCTCCCCCGGATGGATGGAACCTCAGCCTCTTCGCATAGCTCGGGGGGCCATGGTGGAAACCGCCCGGGTGGCCGATTCCGTGAACACGAGTTGGGACGTAAGGTCAACGATCATGACCAAGCCAGAACCC
>JBOGVK010000236.1:0-7699 GCA_050692375.1 Actinomycetota bacterium | reverse complement strand
CCGCTGGAGCGCGCAGGCGCCATACCCGCGGCTTGATCTCAGTCAGGCTGCCCGAGCCGTAATCACGCTTCTGCTTCGTTCTGCCGGACGCGTTATCCACCGTCATGATTTGAGACCAGGTGTAGTCCAACTCACGCGGACATGCAGGTAGGCGGCGAGTCGGCCTATAGGCGGGGTTCTGTACCCGGGTGTCCCCGGGCGGTGGCCATCCATCTACGCGGCCGACCTGGGGACATCGGGCGGGCAGCCCGTCCCTCGCTTGGCCTTGCTCCGGGTGGGGCTTGCCGAGCCGACGCGGTCGCCCGCGCCGCTGGTGAGCTCTTGCCTCACCGTTTCACCCTTACCGCGCGCGGCGAACCGCGCGCCGGCGGTCTATTTTCTGTTGCGCCTTCGCGAGGTTGCCCCCGCCTGGGTCTCCCCAGCACCCTGCCCTTCGGAGTCCGGACTTTCCTCGACCGATCGTCAAGACCCGCCGCGGTCGCCCGGCCGGCTCCTCCGCTCGCGAGCATACCTCGGGCGTAGACTCGGCCTTTCCGATGCGTGGCCGCCTCGCTCCCGCCGTCTTGATGGTCGCCCTCGTCGCGGCCGCTTGCGGCCCATCGATCTCCGGACCGAACCAACCCGCGGCACCCGATCAGGTCACGCCGGACGACGCCGTGAGGGCCGCCGGCGCGCGCGCGGCCGCCAGGGCGTTCGTGCAGGCCTACGCGGACGCCACCAGCGGCGGCAGCGCCGCGCTCGGGCGCCTGGCAGGCACCGACAGGCTCCGAGCCTGGGTGCACTGGTTGGGCGTCCAGAACGATCAGTTCCCTGGAACGATCTCCGGCTCGGTGGAAGCTGATGAGATCGGACCTGCTGCGCCGTTCGCGGTGTCGAGTGTTCCAGGGTCGGAAACGATCCTGCGTCAGGTCGACGTGCAAGCGACGGTCACGTTCTCCTTACGGCCGACGACAGGGACAGCTGTTTCCGAGACCCGGTCGCTCGACGGGCCGATGCGATTGATCTTCGACGAGAGAGACGTCAGCTGGAAGGTCTTGGATTTCACGCGCGATGGCGTTCCGTTCAGCCGATCGTTCGAGATCGTCAAGCACGCCACGGCGACGCTCGGGGGAACGGCGGTCACCATCGACTCGTTCGTGTCCGTTCCGTACTGGGAGTTCTTCCTCCGGGTGACGAGCGACGCTCCGGCGGGTCTCACACGTTCCGGCGCCGAGTTGGTGAACACTTCCGGCCGGCGCGTCGCCTCGGCCAACGACATCACGTCTTCGCTTCAGGACGTCTCGGCAGGCTCACCGGTGGAGGGGATCGTGACGTTCCCCATCCAGCCGAACGCCGAGGGCCTGACGCTGCGTCTCCGCTTGCATGGCCTGAACGGTGTTGAGGCGTTCGAGTTCGTGCTGTCGGGGATCATCCACCCGATCCCGGTCACCACCGCGTCGCCTTCGCCGTCGACCTCGGCGTCTTGATGCCGGCCGTTCCTCAAGAACGAGGTCGCCTCCGGAGCCAATCGTCGACGCCCTCATTCGCCAGACGGTCGGCCTCGCGATTGCGCTCGCGTGGGATGTGCTCCAACCCAACCCGCTCGAACCGTGCCATCTCGGCGACGACCTCGGAGTACAGCGGCCGAAGATGGGTGGCCTTGACCTTGTACCGGCCTGAGAGTTGTTCGATCAGAAGCTGGCTGTCCGAGCGCAGATGCACGCTGCTGGCCCCGAGCTCCGCCGCCCGACGCAAGCCCTCACGTGCTGCCGTGTACTCCGCGACGTTGTTGGTGGTCTCCCCGAGCCCTTCGGCGATCTCGGCCAGAACGGCCCCGCGTTCGTCGGTGATCTGGACGCCGATCCCCGCCGGTCCCGGGTTACCTCGGGAGGCTCCGTCGCAGCTGACGATCAGAAGACCAGGATCCGGCGGCAGTATTCGCACCTCTTCACGCCTTCGGAGCGCTTGAGCTTGTCGAGCTCCATGGCCGAAAGCTGTTCGTGGCACCCGAGACACACGCCGTCGACGAGCGCCGCTGCCCCGATGCCCTTCTTCTGCTTCCGGAGATCCTCATAGAGATCCAGGATCTCGGGATCGATCTCGGCCGCCCCGACCTGGCGGGCGGCGATCCGCTGCACCATCTCGGCCTCGATCGTCGTGAGCTCCTCGAGGGCGGCTCCCCCAACCTCTTCGACGAGGGAGCGCAGTCGGTCGGACGTCGTGTGCGCCTCCGACGCGCGGGTCTCCAGCTCCTCGCGCACCTCCATGAGCCCCAGCATCTCGTCCTCGCGATCAGATCGACGACGCTTCAGGTTCTCGATCTCGTGCTGGATGGACGCGAGCTCTTTCGCGTTCGCGACGGTGCCGTCGTAGAGGCGCTTGTCTTCAGCGGCCGCTTTCTGCGACAGGGAATCGATCTCGTGCTCGAGCTTGGCCTGGTCTCGACCGACGACGTCGAGCTGCAATCGGAGCTCCCCCAAGGCGCGTTCCGCCGCATCGGCTTCGGCGCGCGCGGACGCGAGCTCCCCGCCCGACTCCAGCACGCGCTTGCGGGCCGTCATGCGGTCGATCGCCGTATCGATCTCTTGCAACGCCAGCAACCGAGCCATCTCCATCGTGCCGCAGCCTAGCGGATGCCGGCGAGTGCGAAACCGAGACGCGAGGTGGTTGGTACCGTTACGCCGTCGGCATCGGCATCGGCGGCGGTGGCGGTGGCGCCATCACCATGCCACCCGGTGCACCCGCCGGCCCACGATACGTCGAGCTCCCGAACGCCAGGATGTAGACGAAGATCAGCGACAGGAAGATCAACCCGAACGTGAACCCCACCCCGTGTCCGAAGCTCTTCGACAGGTCGTTGAGCACGATGATGAGGATCACGAAGTTCACCACCGGGATCAGGAAGAGCCAGAACCACCACCCAGGTCGACCGATGACCTTCAACAAGATGTAGGAGCTGTAGATCGGGATCAATGCCGGCCAACCAGGTCGTCCGGCCTTCGTGAAGATCACCCAGTAAGGGATCACGGCGATCACGTAGAACACCACGACATACAGCAGGATCGCTCCGACGCCGGCGCCCGATGTCGTATAGGTCACCTGCGCGATCCCATCCATCGGATGCTCCCCTTCCGGTCGACCTGTTCATGCTGGCACCCTGAGGTGGTGCGCTCAAGCACATCCAACACGCGCCGGGAAACGGGAGCGACCGGGGCCCGACGCGCCCCGGCCGCGGCCGGTCATCAACCGCGAGCGTTGATGCTCACGGGGGGAACGTGACCGTCTTGAACCCGCTGTCCGTGCCCTGACCCAGAACGGTGACCCCGGCAACGATGACCGCCGCGATGAAAGCGAGCATGATCGCGTATTCGACGGCCGTCGCACCATGATCCTCCTCCGCCCGCAGGCGGAAGAGTCCCCAAGAGGTCTTCGCTCTCGTTGCGAGGCGTAGGACCATTCCAACACCCCCTCCGATAGGTAGGGAATCCGGCACGTCGGGCCGCCCGGGGGTTGGGCGGCCCAGTGCGCCGTCTTGAGGGAATCATCGGCAAACCGACCTCGGAACTGGAGCGGCCGGAAGCTTCCGACGGGTGGCATCGGAGGTTCTGGTAGAGATAGCGGATGGTCGCCCGGGTCGCACTCGTCACCGGAGCCGGAAGCCCGACCGGGATCGGCTTCGCCACTGCGAACGCGCTCGCTCAGGAGACCGTCACCGTCGCGTTGGCCTCGACGACGGACCGGATCCACGACCGGGCCAACGAGCTGGCGGAACGAGGAAGCGAAGCCGTCGGCTTCGTGGCCGACCTCACCGACCGGGGTCACGTGCGAAGCTTGGTGGCCGAGGTCTTGGAGCGATTCGGTCGCATCGACATCTTGGTGAACAACGCCGGCATGGTGAGCGTGAACAAGACGATCGCGGAGACGACGAGCTTCCTCGACCTGTCGGACCAAGGATGGGACGACGAGATCGCCATGAACCTTGACACGGCATATAACGTCACGCGCGCCGTGGTACCCGGCATGGTGGAGCGCGGCTGGGGACGAGTGGTCATGGTCTCGTCGGCAACCGGCCCGTTCGTCACGATCCCCGGAACGGCGGGATACAGCGCGGCGAAGGCGGGGATGGATGGACTGATGCGTGGCGTCGCCATCGATGTGGCGCGCTTCGGCGTCACGGTGAACTCCGTCGCGCCCGGTTGGATCGCGACCGGCTCTCAGCTCCCGCAGGAGGTGATCGCCGGTCGCCACACGCCGATCGGCCGATCCGGGACGCCGGACGAGGTCGCTGGAGTGATCGCCTTCCTCGCTTCCGATCGAGCGAGCTACGTCACCGGCCAATCGATCGTGGTCGATGGTGGCAACACGATCCAGGAGATCAAGGGCGCCTAAGAAGGTGAGCCGGATCGTCTGGTCGAAGCGCTTGGTCAAGTTGCTCGCGTTCGCTTTGCTGATCGCGACGACCTGTGTCTCGCTCGGCATCTGGCAGATCGCACGTCTGCATCAGACGGAGCAATACAACGCAGCCGTGCGCTCGGGCCTATCCGCCGCGCCCGAGCCGGTGGGAACACTGCTTCCCGACGGCGTGGATCCCGACACCGTTCGCTATCGGCACGCCGAAGCGAGCGGGACCTATGACGTCCCGCACGAGTTCGTCCTGTACGGCCGGACCCAAGCTGATCAGGCGGGCAACCACCTGTTGACGCCGCTCGTGTTGGCCGACGGCAGCGCCATCGTCGTCGACCGAGGATGGGTCCCGCTCGATCTCGACCAACCCGGCGCCGCAGCGGGAGCTCCGCCGAGCGGTGAGGTCAACGTCGTCGGCGTGCTCTTCACATCCGAGGGCGATCCACCGTCGTCCATCGGGAACGCGGCAACCACCGAGACCACGTTGTCGAAGATCGACCTCGCGCGGATCCAGTCGCAGCTGCCCTACCGGGTGGCACCGCTGTACCTCCTGCTCCAACGCCAGACCCCCGGGCAATCGAGCGTGCTTCCGATACCGTCGCCATTGCCCGAGCTCTCGAACGGGCCCCATCTGGATTACGCGATCCAGTGGTTCACGTTCGCGACCATCGCCCTGGTCGGGTTCCTCGTTCTTGCCCTCCGTGAGGGAAAGGATCATCCGGTCGAGACCGACGACACGCGGCGATGACGGTTCCTTGCTCCTGAAACCGCCTCCACCATCAACTCGGCAAGGAATCGCTAGCATCGCCCCTTCGCCCCTCCCACCCTGGTGGCCGTGGGCCGGTACCTGGTGCGGCGAACCCTCTTCATGATCCTGGTCCTGTTCATCGTGTCCCTGCTCACGTTCATCATCTTCGTGAAGCTCCCGTCCGGGGATCCGGCCCGGCGAGCCGTGGGGAAGACGTCCACGCCCGAGCAGGTCGCGAACGCTCGGAAGGCATTCGGGCTGGACAAGCCCATCTGGGTTCAGTACGCGCGGTTCGCGAAGGGGTTGATCCCCTGGCCTGGGCTGTTCCTGTCTGAGGACGTCTACTACTCCTACGGCAACTTCGTGCCGGTGAGGGAGGAGATCGCTCGAAGGCTGCCCGTGTCGATCACGCTCGGCGTCGGCGCGTCGCTCATCTGGCTCCTCACGGGGATTCCGATCGGCATCTTCTCGGCCATCCGTCGCAATACCTTCTCGAGCCGGACGGCGATGCTCCTGGCAATCGTCGGCGTTTCGATGCCGGTGTTCTGGTTGGGACAGCTGCTCCTTTATGTCTTCTGGTTCCGGCTGAAGATCATGCCCGCGAGCGGTCTCGAGATCAACGCGAGCATCTGGGATTCGATCCTGCAAGGGAAGTTCATCCTGCCGTGGATCACCGTCGCTGTTGGTTACACGGCCTTCTACGCACGGATGATCCGCGGCAACATGATGGAAACGATGAGCGACGACTACATCCGGACGGCGCGTGCCAAGGGACTGTCCGAGCGGCGCGTGATCTTCAAACACGGTCTTCGTGGCGCCCTCACCCCAGTGGTCACGATGCTGGGACTCGATCTTGCCACGGTGATCGGTGGCCTCTTCATCACCGAGACGCTCTTCGGTCTGCCGGGCGTCGGACAGCTGGCGGTGCAGTCGATCGGCCGCAACGACTTCCCCATGGTCATGGGCGTCACCGTTCTCGGCGCGCTCTTCATCGCCGTCGCGAACCTCTTCGTCGACATCGCCTACGCCTTCCTGGATCCTCGCGTTCGGTACCAGTAGTCCGGTACAGACTCGTCGTCAGTCGAGCTGATTCCGTAGCGAGTCCGCGGCCACTTCGAAGTAGCCCGTGAGCGACTGGGCGACATCGGAGGGCGGGTCCATCGCGTCGACGGCGGCCTTCATGTGGACGAGCCAGCGGTCGCGCTCGTCGGCCCCGATCGCGAACGGCGCATGACGCATCCGGAGAGCGGGATGGCCTCGCTCCTCGTTGTAGGTCGTGGGACCGCCCCAGTATTGGGCCAGGAACAACGTGAGCTTGCGTCGCGCCGATCCCAGATCGTGCGGCTCGGGATAGAGCGCGAGCAGGATCGCATCAGCTTGCACCCCGTCGTAGAACCGGTCGACGAGTGCCTCGAAGAACGGCATCCCGCCGACCGCCTCGTAGAGGGTGACCTCGTCCTGCACGACACGAGTGTACGGATGCCGGATCGTTCCTCAGCGAACGGCGAGGATCAGGAGCAGCACTGCCGCGTAGTGGCAGAGGCCGGCGCCTGCTGTGAACGCGTGCCAGATCTCGTGGTAACCGAAGACGGCTGGGTTCGGGTCGGGCCGTTTCGAAGCGAAGACGATCGCGCCGAGCGTGTAGAGCAAGCCGCCGGCCACCACGAGCACGGACCCGGTCAAGCTCATGTTCCGGAACAGCTGCGGCAGGACGATGATCGACACCCAACCGAGCGCGATGTACAGGAAACCGCTGAGCCGCCTCATCCCGTCGACGTTCACCTGCTTGAGGACGATCCCCGTGATCGCTCCGGCCCAGACCGTCGCGAGCATCACAACGCTCCAGACACCCTTCAGAGCCAGAAGACACAAGGGGGTATACGTGCCGGCGATCAGGATGAAGATCATCGAGTGATCCAGGCGCTTCATCCGACGCAGAGCCGGGGCAGACCAGTCGACGCGGTGATACGCGGCGCTCGCCCCGAAGACGCCGGCCAGCCCGACCGCGAACACGGCGGCCGCGAAACGGGCCTTCCCCGTGTCTGCGAGGGCCACCAGCGCAACACCCGCCGGGATGGAAACGAAGAAGGCAACCTCATGGAGTCGGCCACGCATCCTCGGCTTCGCGGTCACTTGCACCGTTCAAGCGTACCCGTCGGCGAGGCCGGAGTTGTTATCTGCGCTGTCTTCGCAGTCGAGGTTCTGTTAGCGTTATCCACGAGGGTACAGGTCGCGGTTCGCTACGAGCAGTTCCCTCACAACCGGCGGATGTCACGCCGGCGCCTGATGAGCAGCTCCACGGATGGGCTCGGACGGCGAAGGAAGGAGGGATCGCTATGGCAACCGGAACCGTGAAGTGGTTCAGCTCCGAGAAGGGGTTCGGCTTCATCACTCCCGAAGATGGCAGCGCAGATGTGTTCGTACACTTCAGCGCGATCGCCGGAGACGGGTACCGCAACCTCGATGAGGGGCAGCGCGTCGAGTACGACGTGACGCAGGGCCAGAAAGGCCCGCAGGCCGCGAACGTCAAGCCCGTCTAAGACGGAGCGACGCGGAACGAAGAGAGGC
>JBOGVK010000235.1:0-7274 GCA_050692375.1 Actinomycetota bacterium | reverse complement strand
GGCGGGGAAGCTGCCGTCGGTCGCGTGGCTGTGCCCGGCCAACGCGTACAGTGAGCATCCGCAGGCGCTCGTGTCCAACGGCCAGGCGTACGTCACCGGCGTGATCAACGCGATCATGCGCAGTCCGCTGTGGGACAGCACGGCGATCTTCCTCACCTGGGATGACTGGGGCGGCTTCTACGACCACGTCGTGCCCCCCACGATCGATCAGAACGGCTACGGGATCCGGGTCCCCGCGCTGATGATCAGCCCGTGGGCCCGCCCCGGCTTCATCGACCACCAGACCCTCTCGTTCGACGCGTATCTGAAGTTCATCGAGGATCGCTTCCTGAACGGAGCGCGCATCGATCCGAGGACCGACGGATGGCCGGACTCGCGCCCGACCGTGCGCGAGAACTCGAGCCAGCTGGGCGATCTCTACACCGAGTTCAACTTCTACCAAGACCCGATCCCGCCGCTCGTGCTGGATCCCTGGCCTAGTCACTGACCTCCCGGCGACCTGGGTTCGAGCCGATAGCATCGATCGGTTCATGCTGCGCATCCCGTCGCTCCGATCGTTGCTCGCGCTCTGCACGTCGGTCGCCGTCGCCGTCGCGTGCACGTCCGGGCCCAGCGACCCCTCTCGATCCACCGGGGTGTCGACATCCACGGGAGCACCAACGACTGGCGCGAGCCCGACCGTCGTCGCGGCTCCGAGCACGACGTCGCCGTCGCCGAGCCGGCCCGTCGATCCCAGTCTCGGCATCGACAACATCGACCACGTGATCTTCGTCGTGCAGGAGAACCGGTCCTTCGATCACTACTTCGGGACGTTCCCTGGTGCCGACGGCCTTCCGCGGGATGCGGCGGGGCGCATCGACGTGTGCGTGCCCGACCCGGAAGGTGGATGCCGCAGCCCGTACCACGACACCAACCTGTTCGACGCAGGCGGTCCGCACGGTGTCATCGCGTCGAAGATGGCCGTGGACGGCGGGAAGATGGACGGTTATCTGCGGGCGCTAGACCAGATCGGCAACGGATGTGAGAAGCATCCCGAGGCCTACCCGTGTCAACAGGCGAGCTCTGGACCGGGCGGGCAGCCTGACGTGATGGGCTATCACACGGCCCATGAGATCCCCAACTACTGGGCGTACGCCCATGCCTACACGCTGCAGGATCGGATGTTCGCTCCGTCGGATTCGTGGACGCTTCCCTCGCACCTGTACCTCGTGTCCGGGTGGTCCGCCACGTGCCCGGACCTCCACGACGTCATGAGCTGTCACTCGGAAGTGCAGTGGCCGGGACGCAACGCTGCGAAGGGTGCGGGAAAGGTCTGGACCCCGGAGGACGGCGCCCCTCGTCCCTACCTGTGGGGCGACATCACCTGGCTGCTGGATCGGCAGCAGGTGAGCTGGGCGTACTACGTAGGTCCGGGAACCTGTGTCCTGCCGCCGTGCACCGGGCTTTCGGGTACGACCACTGCGCCGGTGCAGAATCCTTTGCCCGGATTCACGACCGTCGAGCAGACGGATTCGTTCGCGAACATCCAGTCGAACCAAAGGTACTTCGCCGCCGCAGCCGCCGGGACGCTGCCTGCGGTCTCGTGGGTGATGCCGACGCAGAACCTCAGCGAACATCCGCCGGACAACATCGGCGACGGTGAGGCGTGGGTAACGAGTGTCGTGAACGCCGCCATGCGGGGCCCCGACTGGCTCCACACAGCGATCTTCCTGACCTGGGACGACTGGGGTGGTTTCTACGACCATGTGCCGCCGATCCGTATCGACGCCAACGGCTATGGGATCCGCGTGCCGGGCATCCTGATCAGTCCATGGGCGCGCAGGGGGTACATCGATCATCAGACGCTGTCGTTCGACGCCTTCTTGAAGTTCATCGAGGATCGCTGGTTGGGGGGTGCACGTCTGGATCCCTTGACCGATGGCTGGCCGGATCCTCGACCCACCGTCCGGGAGAACGTCGCGCAGCTCGGGGACCTGGCGATGGAGTTCGACTTCTCTCAGAGTCCGATCCCACCGCTGATCCTGGACCCGTACCCAGACGGGCTACCGGGACCGATCCACACCGGGGGCTTGCCGTGGTCGAACGGATGACCGCTGGCGCGCCGAGAAGGGTTGCGGTGGAGCGTGGCTGGCCCGCCTGGATTCGAACCAAGACTAACTGATCCAGAGTCAGTCGGGCTACCATTACCCCACGGGCCACCGTGTCGGGTCGAGTTCGACCCGAGCGGTCAGGATACCAATTCGCTCGTTCCGGCTCGACAACCTTCGCGACTACCCGACCGACGTGGTCGACGTGGCGCCGGAAGGAATGAGGTCGGTGATGTCCGTCACCTGTGACGGCCGTGGGGCCGTGATGGGGAAGTGCGACCCGAAGTCGGAAAGGGTCAGCGTCAGCTCGATCGACGTGGCCGCAGCGTCGGACGAAGAAGGATCCTTGATGTCGACCGCGATGTGCAGTTGCTTCAAGTAGCCGTCACCGTCCACCCAGATGTCGGCGGGAAGGTTGAGGAGCCCCAACTTCTCGAGCTGATCCCGTGCGCTGCTGAGGGCGGGCGACGTCTGCGCCGGATCCGAGCCGGGCACCAGATCGGCGAAGTGGCTCAACAGCTTCATGAGATCGACCGTCGCGACGTAATGCGTCGCGACGACGCCGTCGACCGTGCCGGACCCGGCCTGCCTGACCGAGAGCGAGTCCTTCATCAGCGCCAGCATGGCGGCCGGGTTCGCTGCGCCGGCGGCGGCGCCGAGGTTGCCGTCTGTCTGCGGGAGCTCGGACGGATCCAGCTTCACCCACGGGGTCGACGCTCCGAGGAAGGTGGTGATCATCGGAGCCTGGAAATAGATAACGGGTCCCTGGTCACCTTGGTCGAGGACCATCTCGATCTCCCCGCTCGGAACCCCAGGAGCGATGGACGGGATCTGGAACGTGACGTGTTCTCTAAGGGACTTGGGATCGTTCTGCTGCATCTCGTATTCCGCCGTGCCGGTGATGTGGACGGTGCGATCGGGGGTCGCGACCGTGAGATCCAGCGTCATCCGTGCGGAGCCTGCGTCCGTCGTCTTCTGAGATGCGTCCAGCAGTGCCTGAAGGGCATCGCCCGAGTTGGCTGCCGGGGCGGGGGCGTTGGCACACCCGACCAGGGCGAGACCAACGAGCGACAGACAGGCCAGGAACTTCCGCATCCCTATCCATCGTTCCCTGAGGCGCGATTCTTGAGTCGGTCGCCTCGCGATCGGTTTGACCCGTTGCGCCGCGGGGGATTACGGTGAGGGGTACGCGCGACGACCTCGAAGGGGTGCAGCTCGATGAACAAGGGTGGCTTGGTCGCAGAGGTTTCGAAGCGAACCGGTCTCAGCAAGGCGGATGTCGGACGCGTCGTCGACGCGTCGATCGACACGATCCGCGAGACGGTGGTCAAAGGCGAGCGTGTGACGCTCGCCGACTTCGGAACCTTCGAGCGCAAACGTAGGAACCAGCGAGTTGCCCGCAACCCGCGGAAGCCCGATGTCCCGATCGTCGTGCCCGCGCGGGACCTGCCGGCATTCACGCCGGGCAAGGAGTTCCGCGATCACGTGCTCGCGAAGAGCCGCCGGAAGAAGAGCTGACCGAAGAAGTGACAACCGCGGAGAGCCGACAGCAGACGCGCTAGTCGATCGTCACCAAGCGGAGCGATCGGGCGACCTTCCGTCCGGCTTCGTCGGACACGTCGAATCTCACGCGCTGCCCGATGCGCAACATCCGCAACCCCGCGCCTTCGAGCGATGTCGCGTCGATCGCGATCTCGCTGCGGTCCTCCATCAGGAGCGAGCCGCTCCGGCTGCCGATATCGAACTCCTTGATCGTCCCCTGCGCCACGAGCGTTCTCCTTGGTCGTCGTTCTCAGGTGCGTGTCGCGATCCGCGATGCCAGATCCATGTCCAGACAGACGTCCCTCGTCCGCCCCCGACGCTCGGCCTCGAGCACGGTGAGGATATCGCCTGGGAAGTCGAGGTCGAAGGCCAGCTCCGGTGATCGGATGACGGCGATCGGCAGATCCGCCACGGCAGCGGCCTCGAGGTGCTTGCGGTACGAGTCCGTCCCGAAGTGCGCGTCGATCGCGGCGGGCGGGCGACGGATCATCAGATTCGTCCCGCCCTCGTCGATCGAGGGAGCGAGCACCACCGGTCCGAGGGTGTGCAGCGCTCGTGTCAACGCGCCGGCCGTCACGAGCGGCGTGTCCGGCAAGAGGACCGCGAGAGCGTCGGCCATCTGCGCCGTCGCCTCCGCTTCGGCTTGGCGGATCGCATTCGCGAGCGGTGGCTTCTCTTCTCGGATGGCGTGCGCGGAGCGGCTGAGGGCGATCTCGAGCACCACTTCGTCCGGAGAGATCACCCAGGTTTCCCAGCCCACGATCGACTGGGTGGCGTCCATGACGTCTTCGAGCATCGCGAGCGTGAGCGCACCCCGCTCGAGCGGCGAGAGGACCGGTGACAGCCGCGATTTCGAATCGGACAAGGACTTGACGGGCAAGACGATCGCGCGCAAGGGCGCAAGCCTAGCCCACCGGCGAGGTAACCTCACTCGTTCATCCGACCCAGGAGGTCCAACGTGTCCACCCTGGCACTCACCTTGGCGCCCCCGCGCTCTCGGGCCGCCGCGCGCGTCACCTACCAAATGGCGTGTGCGGTCGGAGGCAGCCTGCTGATCGCCGGGCTCGCGCAGATCTCGTTCCCGCTGCCGTTCACCCCGGTTCCGATCACAGGACAGACGCTCGGCGTGCTCTTGGTCGGAGCGGCATACGGTCCGGGCCTGGGTGCCGCGACGCTTGGTCTCTACCTCCTTTGGGGCATCGTCGGACTCCCGGTGTTCGCAGCGCAAGCCGATGGATCGCATCTCACCGGGCTGCACGTCCTCGGGGCAGCATCGGCGACCGGCGGCTATCTCTGGGGATTCGTGTTGGCCTCGGGCCTCGTCGGATGGCTTTCGAGGCGACGATGGGATCGAACGGTTGGGAGCTCGATCGGGGCGATGCTCCTGGGATCGATCGTGATCTACGCGGTCGGAGTGCCGTGGCTCTATCACGCGCTTTCGAGGAGCGGTGGGGGAGAGCCGGTGACCCTCGAGACCGCGCTCTCGCTCGGGCTGTATCCCTTCATCATCGGTGACACGCTGAAGCTGCTCGCCGCGGCAGGGTTGCTCCCGATCGCCTGGCGAGCACTCGACCGGCTGCGACCGGGCCGAGGAGGCACGGAAGCACCGAGCGAGGTGGATGTCCCCGAGTAGCAGGGGGCGCGAAGGAGGTCCCGCCGTGGAGCCTTGGTACCACGCCGCCAGACTCGTCGCGATCCCGCCGGCCAAACTCTGGTTCACGTGGCGATTCGAGGACCTACAGCACATCCCGCCCACCGGACCCGCGATCGTCGCTTGCAACCACATCTCCTACCTAGATCCGATCGGCAACGCGATGGCTGTGATCGAGGCGGGCCGGCGCCCCCGGTTCCTGGCCAAGACCGACCTGTTCGCGATCCCCATCGTCGGCACGGCGCTCCGTGGTGCGAATCAGATCCCGGTCGATCGGTCCTCCGGCGATCTGACCCCGCTCCGGTCGGCGGAGGCGGCGCTCGGACGCGGAGAGGTCGTCGTGATCTACCCGGAGGGAACGGTGACGAAGAACCCGGATTCCTTCCCGATGCAGGGTAAGACGGGCGCCGTGCGCCTTTCTCTGGCTTCGGGCGTCCCCATCACGCCGATGGCGAGCTGGGGGAGCCAGGCCGTGTGGCAGAAGTCGGGGAGAGGCTCTCTCAAGTTCGGCCGGCCGGTGTGGGTGAAGGTGGGACCCGCGCTGGATCTCAGCGATCGCGCCTCCCAGGCGAACGATCGCGAGGTGTTGCATGAGATGACCGACCAGGTCATGGCGGCGATCACGACGATCGTCGAAGACCTCCGCAAGCGCTACCCGAAGCGCTGGACGGACGACGGGTAGGCTTCGAGACATGGCGGAGGAGAGGAGACGAGGGTTCTCGACCCGGTCGATCCACGGAGCGAAGGCCCCATCGATCGATCAGGAGACGCCGAGCGTTCCCATCTACCAGACCTCGACCTTCCGGTTCACGGACTCGGACGACTATGCCGACACGATCAGCTTCCGCAAGCCGGGTTACACGTACTCGCGGGGGTACGGGAACCCCACACTCGAGGCGTTCGAAGGGCTCATGGCCAGTCTCGAGGGAACCGAGGCCGCGTTCTCGTTCGCATCGGGCATGGCGGCGATGCACACGGTGTTCACGGCGCTCGCCGCGACCGGGGACCGGATCGTTGCCAGCAACGAGCTGTACGGGGGCGCCTACTCGCTCTTCACGAAGGTGATGCCTCGTTACGGCGTCGCGGTCGACCTGGTGGATCCGCACGATCTGGACGCGGTGGCGGCCGCATTACCGGGTGCGGCGCTCTTCTACGTCGAGACGATCGCGAACCCGAACGTCTCGGTCGCCGACCTTGAAGCGCTCGGCGCGCTCTGTCGTGCGCAGGGCGTTCCGGCGGCGGTCGACAACACGTTCGCGTCTCCCTACCTCGCCAACCCCGCGCAGTGGGGCTTCGACTACGTGCTGCACTCCGCGACGAAGTACATCGGCGGTCATCACGATCTGATCGGCGGCGTGGTCTGCACCTCAGCTGCGGCATCCCGAGGGTTGCGCGACACGGTGATCGACACCGGCGGCACGATGGCGCCGTTCGAAGCGTGGCTCTGCATGCGCGGGTTGGTGACGCTCGCGCTCCGCATGGAGCGACATTGCGATAGCGCCTCGCGCCTCGCGACCTTCCTCGAGTCGCACCCGCGCATCGAACGCGTGTGGTATCCGACCCTCGGATCGCATCCCCACCACGGCGTCGCCCAACGGTTGCTCCCACGTGGGTGCGGCGGCATGCTGGCGATCGACGTTTCGGGGGGCGTCGACGGGGGGAAGGCCTTCTGCGACGGGCTCGAGCTTGCGTGGATCGCGACGAGCCTCGGTGGAACGCACACCTTGGTGGGTCACGCCGCGTCGACGACACATCGCCAGATGGATCCCGACGCGAGGCGGCGGGCTGGGATCGCCGACGGCCTCGTGCGCGTGAGCGTTGGCCTGGAGGACGTCGACGACCTCATCGAGGACTTCGACCAGGCCCTGGGGAAGCAATGAGCACGCGGAAGCGTCGTGTCGCGGTGCTCTTCGGCGGCCGATCGGCCGAGCACGAGGTCTCGTGCGTGTCGGCGCGCTCGGTGATCGATGCGCTCGATCCCGCCACCACCGAGG
>JBOGVK010000234.1:0-54940 GCA_050692375.1 Actinomycetota bacterium | reverse complement strand
CCTCGGCGGCGACGGCAGCGTCCATCTGGTGGTGAACGGTCTCTTCGGTTCGGGGTCGGCACTCGCCGTCCTGCCGGCGGGGACCGGTGACGACTTCGCGAAGGCCGTCGGGGCCGGCAAGCTCGATGCCGCGACGCGCCTCCTGGCGGATCCGAAGACGATGGACGTGGATCTGATCGAGGTCACGGCCGGAGCAGAGATCCGCCGCTACATCAACGTGGCCGGAACAGGCTTCGACTCCGCCGTCGAGGAGACGGCGAACGCCATGCGGCGCAGGCTCGGCGCCCGGGGTCACTATGCGCTCGCCACGATCAAGACGCTGCCTCGCTTCCTGCCCGCCGGGTTCCACATCGAGATCGACGGTGCGGCGTTGGATCTGGACGCGATGCTCGTCGTCGTCGGCAACAGCTTCGCCTATGGCGGCGGGATGCGCGTGCTCCCGCAAGCATCGGTGATCGACGGGGAGCTCGACGTCTGCGTCGTTTCGGCCATGAGCAAGGGAGCGTTCCTGCGCGCCTTCCCGAAGGTCTACGTCGGCAAGCACGCGACCCACCCGAACGTGACGATGCTGCGGGGTCGCGAGGTCAAGGTCGAGGCGAACCGTAGGATGTTGGTCTTCGCCGATGGGGAGCGCGTGGGTTCGCTGCCCGCGGTGTTCAAGGTGTTACCGAGGGCCCTGCCCGTCGTCGTTGGACCCGACGCGAAGGCGATCCGATGACCGACGGGGTCCTGCTGATCCACGCGTTCCCCCTGGATGCTCGGATGTGGGAGCCGCAGCTCGGTTCGTTCGCCGACGCGCTCCCCGTCGTCGCGCCGCACCTGCCCGGGTTCGGAGGAACGGTGGGTGCCGGGGACGTGATGTCCATGGCCTCCGCGGCGACGAGGTGTGTCGAAGCGCTGGACGCGGCCGGCGTGGACCGCGCGATGGTCTGCGGTCTATCGATGGGCGGCTACGTCGCGCTCGAGCTGTGGCGCAGATCTCAGCCACGGTTCCTGGGGCTGATCCTCGCGAACACGCGTGCCGGGGCGGATACGGAAGACGGCGCGGCCGGTCGACGCGCGCTCGCCCAGCGCCTGATCGCCGAAGGGAATGGCTTCCTCGTTGAGACGCCTCCACCGTTGCTTTCGGAGGGCGCGAGCGACGGGCTCCGCCAGCGTGTCCGCGAGATGATCGCCGGACAACCCGCCGCGTCGATCGCGGCGGCGGCCCTCGGGATGGCCGAGCGGCCCGACTCCACGCCGGATCTCGCCACGATCGATGTCCCGACCCTGGTCATCACGTCGGATGCCGACACACTGATCCCGCCCGAGGTCACCTCGCCGATGGCCGGCCAGATCCCCGGCGGAGAGCTCGTCGTGATCGGTGGCGCTGGGCACCTGTCAAACATAGAGGCACCCGCGGAGTTCGCCGAGCTGCTCGCCCTGCATCTCGAGCGCTGCCTGACACGCTGAGACGCCGGATGTCGACCCACCCGTAGACTGGCTCCATGCCCACGCCCGCGGCCTTCGCCGCCCGATATCCGTTCGCGCTCGATGAGTTCCAGCGCACCGCGATCGACGCCGTCGACGCGGGTCGATCGGTGCTGGTCGCTGCCCCCACGGGCTCCGGGAAGACGGTCGTCGCCGAGTACGCGATCGAGCGCGCGCTCGCCCGGGGCGGCAAAGCCTTCTACACGACTCCGCTGAAGGCCCTGTCGAACCAGAAGTTCGGAGATCTGGTCGCCAGGCACGGTTCGGACCGCGTGGGCCTCCTCACGGGCGACAACGCGGTCAACTCGGAGGCGCCCGTCGTCGTGATGACCACCGAGGTCCTGCGGAACATGCTTTACGAGCGGAGCGGCACGCTCGAGGGTCTGGTCACCGTGATCATGGACGAGGTCCACTACCTGCAGGACCCCTACCGCGGCGCCGTCTGGGAGGAGGTGCTGATCCACCTCGCGCTCTCGGCGTCCGTCGTGTGCCTGTCCGCCACGATCTCCAATGCCGAGGAGTTCGGCGACTGGATCCAGACCCTGCGCGGCGAGACGACGGTCGTCATCGAGGAACGGCGTCCCGTTCCGCTCGAGCATCACTACCTGGTCGGGCATCGCCTGCATCCCATGCACATCGAGCAGGAAGGGGTCCTGCTCCCCAACCCCTACGTGGTCTCGCTGGATCAGCAAGAGCTCCGCGTGAAGGAGTACCGCCGGGTCGGGAGCAACGCGATCCAGACGCACCGGATGAACCGTCCACGCGAGGGCCACCGCGGCGTGTACGTGCCGCGTCGCGAGGAGGTCGTCGAGGTTCTCGCGAAGGCGGACATGCTTCCCGCGATCTACTTCGTGTTCAGCCGCGCGGGGTGCGAGCGGAGCGTGCAGTGGCTCCGCGAGTCGGGGTTGCGTCTCACGACGCGGGCGGAGGCGGACCGCATCGCGGAACGCGCCGAGAGCCGAGCCGCGTGGATCGACGAGGACGACCTGGTCACCCTGGGGTTCTACGAGTTCCTCGAGAGCTTGACGGCCGGCGTCGCAGCCCATCACGCGGGCATGCTGCCCGTCTTCAAGGAGACGGTCGAGGAGCTGTTCGAGGCGGGGTTGGTGAAGGTGGTGTTCGCGACCGAGACACTCTCGCTCGGCATCAACATGCCGGCGCGGACGGTCGTGATCGAAGACCTCTGGAAGTTCCAGGGAGAGCGGCACGAGATCCTGACGCCGGGGGAGTACACGCAGCTCACGGGGCGCGCCGGACGGAGAGGCATCGATGCGCTGGGGCACGCGGTCGTGGTCTATCAGCGCCAGGTACCGTTCGAGCGTGTTGCCGGCCTCGCAGCGACGCGCACATACGACCTCACCTCGTCGTTCCGACCTTCGTACAACATGGCCGTCAACCTGGTGCGCAACTACACCCGCGAGCAGGCGCATCAACTCTTGAACTCGTCCTTCGCGCAGTTCCTGGCCGACCGGGGCGTCGTCGCCCTGGAGCGCCAGCGGGAGCGCGACCGGAAGGCGCTCGACGGCTACCGAACGAACCTGGTGTGCCACCTGGGGGACTTCGACGAGTACTGGGGACTGCTCGCGGCGGCGAAGCGGTTGCGCGACGACGACCGCCGTGGTCGCGAGCGCGATCGGGTTGACGTCATCCGCGCCGCCGTCGCCGGACTTCGGCCCGGCGAGGTGATCCACGTGCCGCGCGCGCGGCGGCGCGGCCTCGCGGTGGTGCTCGCGTCGCGCGACGGGAAGCCCACCGTGCTCTCCGAGGACCGGACGTACTTCCGCCTCTCCGCGAAGGACTTCGACGATCCGCCCTCGGTGCTCACGCGGATCGTGCTGCCCAGGTCGGGTAGCTCGCGGAGCGCCCGGTTCCGTCGTGACGTCGCGGCGCGCCTCGTCTCGCTCCACGTCAAGCGCCCACGGGAGACCCGGCATCCCGCGGATCCTGAAGTCGAGCAGAAGGCGTCCCGGCTGGAGGCCGAGGCAGCCGAGCATCCGTGTCACGCCTGCCCCGAGCGATCCAAGCACGAACGATGGGCGGTCCGCGTCGACGCGCTCGCCGCCCAGATGCACGGCGTGGATCGGCGGATCCAGATCCGGACGGAAACGCTTGCGCGCCAGTTCGACCGGGTCCTGGCCGTCCTGGAGACGCTCGGCTACGTGGACGGCTGGACGATCACACCGAAGGGTCGGATGCTGGCTCGCATCTACGGCGAGGCCGACCTGCTGGTGGGGGAGTCGCTCGCCGAAGAACTATTCGACGACCTCGCGGCGTCGGAGGTCGCGTCGCTCCTCAGCGCCGTCGTGTATGAGTCGCGCGAACGCGTTCCCTCGCCGGGCGAGATGCCGACGGGTACGACCCGTGATCGGTACGAACTGCTGGAGCGCACGTACCGACGGATCCGACGGACGGAAGAAGAGCACCAGGTCGAGCTCAGCCGCGGCCTCGACGCGGGTTTCGCGACGCCCGTGTTCCATTGGGCGGAAGGAAAACCGCTCGAGGACGTGCTGGAGGAGACCGAGATGGCGCCGGGGGACTTCGTTCGCAAGTGCAAGCAATTGGTCGACCTGTTGCGCCAGATCGAAGACGTCGCCGAACGACCCACGGCGGATCGGTTCCGCGACGCGCGGGCGACGGTCGTCCACGGCGTCGTCGCATACACGGGGGTCTAGTTACGATGCCGCCTATGACCGCGAGTCCGTTCGGCTGCCTGACCGTCATCGCGAACCCCCACGCGGGGGAGGGGCGTGTCGGCCGCGAGCTTGCGGCGCTGGAGCGCGGCCTGACCGCGCGCGGACTCGACTACTCGCTCAAGGTGACCGACGGGCCCGGCGACGCGACACGCCTGGCGACGGAGGCGATGGACGGTGGTGCTCGGTTCCTGGTCGCGGTGGGCGGTGACGGCACGATCCAAGAAGTGGTCAATGGCATGTTCCGCGACGGCCGCACGATCGCGGAGGATCCGGTGCTGGGGGTCGTACCGGCGCATTCGGGCTGTGACCTGGTTCGGAGCTTCGGGCTCCCAGGCGACGTCGACGGGGCGTGCGGGCACCTGTTGGGTGACGCCACCTATCCGTTCGATGTGATGAAGGTGGTCTATACCGGGGCCGACGGCGAACGCGCGATCCGCTACAGCGTGAATCTGGCCGAGGTCGGGTTCGGGGCAGCGGTCGCGCGGCGAGCGGAACACATCCCCGCCTGGACCAGGCGAGCCGGTCCGTTCCTGGCGTTCTGGGCCACCTTCTTCCGGACGCGCGTTCGAGACGTTCGGATCGAAGCCGACCGGCACCGGTACGAGGGACCGGCGTTCAACGTGATCGTCGGGAACGCACAGTTCACGTCGGGTGGCATGCGCCTGTCCCCGCGTTCGTACCCCGGCGACGGCGTCCTCGACGTGCTCGTGTTCAAGGGACCGCGCTCGGATGCCTACACCTTGCTCCCCAGGATCTATCGAAACGGCGACCACATCCCGGACCCGCATGTCCTCGAGACCCGGGCGAAGATCCGTGTATCGATCGATGCCGACCGGCCCCTACCGATCGTCGCCGACGGCGAGCTCCTGGGGACGACGCCGGCGACGTTCCAGCTCGTGCCCCGATCGATCCTGTTCAAGCTATGACCGCCGACCACGAGACCCGCCGGGAACGTCTGGCCGCCGAGGCGGCCGAGGAGCGACTCGAGGCCGTCATCGTCACGCCGTCTCCCGACCTGGTCTACCTGACGGGCTACGGACCGATGCTGCTCGAACGGGCGACCCTGCTGGTGATCCGGCCCGACGGTGACGCCCTGCTCGTCGTCCCGGAGCTCGAGCGGCCGCTGGCGTTAGCGTCCTCGCTCGGGCAGACGATGTCGTCCGACTCCATCATCGGATGGCGTGACGGTGAGGACCCGTACGAGCTGGTGACCCGCACGCTTCCTCCGCAAGGGCGCGTCGCCGTCGGCGACCGGATGTGGGCGTCGCACGTGCTGGCGCTCCAGGGGTCCGCACCGGGACTCGCGTTCGAGCCGGCCTCACCGATCATCGGGCGCCTCCGCGCGGTGAAGGACCCCGACGAGCTCGCCGCGCTCCACCGGGCGGGACGCGGTGCCGACGAGACGTTCCGGCAGATCTGCGGGACGCGGTTCCTCGGTCGCCGCGAGGAGGAGGTCGCGGCTGATCTGGCGGATCTGTTGCTCCAACATGGACACTCGCGGGCCGATTTCACGATCGTGGCGTCGGGACCGAACGCCGCCTCTCCCCATCATGAGCCGGGCGGCCGGACGATCCTGCCACGGGACGTCGTCGTGATGGACTTCGGCGGCGAGCTGGGCGGGTACTTCTCGGACACGACGCGAACGGTCGTGGTAGGGGAGCCGCCCGAGGGATTCCCGGAGGTATACCGGTTGGTACAGGAGGCCCAGGACGCGGCCGTGCAGACCGTCCGCCCGGGCGCGTCCGCGCAGGACGTCGATCGCGCGGCCCGCCGGATCATCGACGACGGAGGCTACGGCGAGCGGTTCTTCCACCGGACTGGCCATGGGATCGGGCTCGAGGTCCACGAGCCCCCCTACATCATCGAGGGGAACCGGACCGTGCTCACACCGGGGATGACGTTCTCGGTGGAGCCGGGGATCTACCTGGAAGGGAGGTTCGGCGTCCGCATCGAGGACATCGTGGCTGTGACCGTCGACGGGGTGGAGCGGCTGAACCGGTCGACCCGAGAGCTCCAGACCGTCGACTGATCCGATATCCGTCCGGGTGCGAAGCACGAAAGGCGATGCAGACCATCGACTTCGATCTGGACAAGTTCATCCGGTCATCGGGCCGCGTCGACCTCTCCGAGGTCGAATGGCACCGCGCAGGAGAATCGCCGCTCACGCCCGAGGAGGTCCGGGTCCTTCGGTACATGATGGACATCGAGAGCCACACGGTGGTGTTCATGCGCGACCTCCTCGCCACCCACGCCGCCGACGACCCGGATGTGACCGCGTTCCTGTGTTGCTGGAACTTCGAGGAGCTCTGGCATGGAGAGGCGTTCAGCAGGCTGTTGGGTGAAGCAGGCGTCGACGTCGCGCCCGACGCGGAGCGGGTCTCCCACGATTCGCGCTACCCCTCACGCCGCAGACGCAACCAGTGGATCCGCCGCCGGCTTGCCCGCCAGGGGATCGTCAGCCACCTTGGCACGCTGATCGGCTCGGCGGTTGCCGAGGAGGACTTCGTGGCGATCCACATGACGTGGGGAGCGATGAACGAGCTGACGACGCTCACCGCCTATCACCGGATGATCGCCAAGACCGACAACGTGCCGCTCGTCCAGTTGTTGCGAGCCATCATCAAGCAGGAACGACGGCACTTCGCGTTCTATCGCTCGCAAGCACGGCGGCGACTGGCAGACAGCCCACGCGCTCAGCGCCTCGTCCGCTGGTCCCTGGATCACCTTTGGGCACCGGTGGGAACGGGCATCCGGCCTCAGGCCGAGACGGACTTCCTCGTGTCCTATCTCTTCGGTGACGAGGACGGGCGGGCGTCACTGCGTGAGATGGATCGCACGATCGCGGAGCTTCCTGGACTCACGGGGACCCGCTACCTGAGCGAAGCCGCCGAGGCGATGGCGGGCCGGGCGGCACGGTCCCCCTTCGACCTAGTCTGACGCGGACTAGCCGGTCGAGCGAACCGTGGTGCCCTCGGGCGTGTCCATCACTTCGAGTCCCAGCGTCTCCAGTCGCCCGCGGAGCGCGTCGGCTTTCGCGAAGTCCCTGGCGGCACGAGCGATGTCGCGCTCGGACATCAGCGCCCGCATCTCCTCGGTCGGCTCCCAATCGCTCTTCGCTTCGCGTTCGAGATCCAGGGCGAGGACAGGGTCCCAGGAGGCGAGCAACAGGTACTTCTCGCCGCTTGGGAGATCGGAGGAGACCACCTCGTTCATCACGACGAGCGCCGCGGGCATGTCGAGGTCGCTGGCCACGGCCTCCCGGAACCGTGCGTCGTACGCGGCCCCCGCATCCGAGAGCGTCGACGAAGCGGGCGCCCACTCGGCCATGCGTCGCCGGAGCTCGACGAGCCGTCGGTGCACACCCTCAAGCGCCTCCCAACTGAAGGCCATCTCGCTCCGGTAGCGCGTTCCGAAGCAGAGGAGCCGATAGGCGAGGGGATCGATCCCTTCGTCCGCCAGATCGGTCACGCGCTTGATGTTCTTGGCGGACTTGGACATCTTCTGTCCGCCCATCTGCAGGAACCCGCCGTGCACCCAGATCGACACCACCGGATGCCCGACTGCACCCTCGGATTGCGCGATCTCGTCCTCGTGGTGCGGGAACCTGTTGTCGTTGCCGCCGGTGTGGATGTCGAACCGCTCGCCGAGGTGCTTCATGGACATCGCCGAGCACTCGATGTGCCAACCAGGGAAGCCCTCGCCCCACGGGCTGGGCCACTTCAGCGATCGGGTCGCGCCCGCCTTCTTCCAGAGAGCGAAGTCCGCGGGATGACGCTTGGCCGGGTCGACGGCGACCTCCTGCCGATGCCCGGCGCGGAGCTGGTCCAAGGTGTTCCCCGAGAGCTTGCCGTATGCGGGGAAGGTCGTGACGTCGTAGTAGACGGTGCCGTCCACCACGTAGGCGTGACCCCGCTCGATCAGGGTCTCGATGATCGAGATCATCTCCTTGATGTGGTCCGTCGCGTGCGGGTAGAAGGCGGCGCGCTCGATCCCCAAGAAATCGGCGTCCTCGAGGAAGGCCAAGGTGTACTTCTGGGCGATCTCGACCGCCGAGAGCCCTTCGTCGGACTCGGCGAGCTCCATCTTGTCGCGGCCCGTGTCGGTGACGTCGTCGGTCATGTGCCCGACGTCGGTGATGTTCATGATCCACGTCACGTCGTGGCCCTCGAAGCGGAGCGCGCGCCGGATCAGGTCGCCCAGCATGAACGAGCGCATGTTGCCGATGTGGATGTAGCGGTACACGGTCGGCCCGCACGAGTAGATCTTCACGTGGCCGGGTTCGACCGGCACGACCTCCTCGAGCTCACGTGTCAGGCTGTTGTAGAGACGCACAGTGCGACCCAGGATACCCGCGGACCTCGTCTGCCCCGCTGCGTTCGCTCGGGCTCAGCCCTCGATGTCGGGCCGGCGCGGCAGACCCTGGGGCAGGATGGCCTGGCCGTTCCCTTGGCCGTTCGACCCCGGGACGCCGGCGATCGCGGGGACGGGCATCGAGATGTCGACGCGCGCGTGATCGCGGTGCGCCTCGAGAGCCGCCTCGTGATAGCGCTCCATCTCCTCGGCGAACGCGGGGTCGTGGTAGGGGTGACCATCCACGAGCGGGCCCTGACGTCCCTCGATGATGGCCTCCACATCGTCGCCCGAGACGGTCTTGTGCGTCTCGAGCGCGTGCGCGACCGCCAGGACCTCGTTGCGGTTCTCGCGGAGCAGCTGCGCGGTCACCTCGAGCATCTCTTGGAGCTTGAGCTCCACGCGCTTGCCGAGGTCGGTCCCGAGGAAGTTGCGGTCGGTGCCGTCCTCCGCGGTGCCGGCGCTGGTGCCCGAGATCGCGAGCTTCGAGACTCCGTGCGAGGCGACGGTGTCGCCCATCGACCAGTACCCGAGCATGAGCGCGGCGATCGCGGTCGCGCTCCGCATGTCCCCCCCGACCCCCGCGGAGTTGTCTCCCTCGAAGAACAGCCGCTCGCCGGCGAGCGAGGCCAAGCTCACGATGATGTCGGCATCGCGCTCCGATCGCCACTGGACGAACTGGTCCTCGGGGGGGATCGACGAGACGAAGCCGCCGATGTCGCCGCGGCGCTCGATCGTCGCCATGTCGATCACCATGTGGCGCCGGGTGCGGTAGGCGGCAACGGCGTGCGACGCCTCGTGGATCGCCACTGCGTGTCGCTCACGGCGGACGTACTGACTATCGTCGGGGAGTCCGTGCTCCTTCAGCTGCTTCGCTCGCGTGACGTCGGCCCAGTTGATGACCTCCCGCCCGTCGCGGATCGCGATCACGAGCGACTCGTTCACCATGTCCTGGATGCTCGCGCCCGTGGCGTAGGGCGTCATGGTCGCGAGCTTGTCGATGTCGGCCGGCGTCAGCTGGTGCTGCACCTTCGCGAAATAGTAGTCGTAGGTGGACTTGCGCCCCTCCTTCGAGGGGTAGCCGACCTTGTAGATCCGGTCGATGCGACCGGGCCGGAGCATCGCTTCGTCGAGCGCCTGCGGCATGTTCGTGGCGAAGATGTGCAGGATGCGGTACTTGGGCGGGGGCTTCGGCTTCATGCCGAGCAGGCGCCGCACGTACCGGTTGATGAATCCGCGGGGCTTCTTCAGCCCGGACATGGCCGAGAGCAGCGCCTGCAGCGTCCCCATGCCGCCACCACCGCCCATGCCGCCCATGAAGATCGGGTCCTTGATCGGGCTTCGGGCGTCTCCCATCTCCGATCGCACCATGGCGTCGCGCGAGGCGGGATCGAGGTACGCCAGACCGTTGCACCCGGGGTCGAGCGCCGAGCCGCCCGCTGCGCCCCCGAAGTTCCAACCGCCACCCTGGGTTCCGAGTGAGCCGCGGTTGCCGAGCGAGTCCGCCTCGTCGAAGAACACGATCACGCCCCCGTAGCGAACCGCCAGCTTGCGGAGCTTCCGGTACAGGCTCTTCACCTTCAAGATCCCCACGCCCATGAACATCTGGGTGAAGGCCCCCGGGTCCACGAACACGAACGGCTTCGCGGTCTCGCCCGCCACCGCCTGCGCGATCAGCGTCTTGCCCGTTCCCGGGGGTCCCCAGAGCAACAGACCTCCGGGGACGTACCCGCCGCGGTCTTCGATCGCCTCTGGATCCTCGAGGAAGATCATGTTCTCTTGGACCCGCTCCAGGACCGGGTCCTGCCCCTTCACGTCGGAGAACCGGGTCTCCAGGTCGTCCGGCATGTAGGTGTCGATGCCGCCGCGCGAGAGGAACCAGAACAGCCCGCCGAACTGGATGATGATGAACAGGAATCCGAACGACAGCTGGAAAACGAAGGGCAGGGCCGTGACGAGCCGGCCGGGAGCGTCGAGGAGCCCGAACCACACCGGGTCGGTGTGGAAGATCCGCCCCAGGAACGTGCTGAGCGCGAGCAGGAAGATGAACGCCTTGAACGCCCGCGCCGCGCGGAAGCGCGTCCAGTCGTCCATCTTGCCCATCCGGCGCGCGGCACTGGCGAAAACGGTCTGCTGCCAGAACCGGTAGTACCCCTTCGAATGCTCCTCGATGAGGTAGTGGAACTGTCGGAGCACCTCGATGCCGAGGAGCGTGAGGATCCACGCGTAGTCGTGGAACGCGATCCGCAGGGCGTCGGAGAACGGTCCGCCGATGGGGTTGACCGTGGTGGTCCACACGATCGCGAGCCCGCATGCCCACAGACCGAGCAGCAAGATGACGAACTTGCTCCGATCCCAGAAGGTGGCGGGGATACGTCTCTCGCGTTCCGACAAGCGAGGGCGGGACACATGGGCCGTGCCGCGTTGGATCGACGTGTGCTTGCGCTGCTTGCTCATGGCAACACCGTCCAGGAGTCGACGATCGATCGGATATCCGCGGTGTTGCGTTGATAGCACGCGGCGCTGCAGAGCACCACGATGATGTAGACCTGGCTCGAGTCGGCGTTCACGAAGGCCTCCTGATCCACGGTGACGTAGTCGGGACTGAGCAAGGCGGCGTGCACGCCGCCCAAGAGTGTTCGCTGCAGGTCGACAGCTCCGGACGTCGCCGTTTGGGTCGCACTCGCTTGCGCGGAAGCCAGGGAGCTCGCGCGGAACTGGAAGACGATGTGCAGTCCCCGGACCCCATTGTGGTCGATCCTATCGTCGTAGGAGACGACCTGGGCGCTATTCGCATCCTGCAGCAAGGCGTCGACCGGGAACAGGTAGTTGCGCAGCGCGTTGAAGCTCGACTTGTCACGGTCGGCGAAGCTGAAGCGCTGCACGAGTGCGATCCCTTGCGGGTAGTCCGTGTTGAGTGTGCCGGGATCCAAGACGTGTGCGACGGAGGGCTGCGGATCGCCGTCGATGCCGACGAGCCATCGGATCGGATCGGGGGTCGAGGGCTGCGGGCCGGGCGGCAATCCCAGCAGCGTTTCGCGGTCGAAGAGCTTCCAATCGCGCGGGATCTTGAACGCCGTTCGAAGCGCGGTGTTCCGCACGTACTCGTAGCGCGGCGCCGAACACGACGAGGCGAGCACCATGAGGCAGATCGAGGCGAGCGCACACCTCGCCAGGCGGCTCCGGGCCGGCGCGGTCATCGGACCATTATGCCGACTCTTCGCGCGAAAGAGACCGGAAGCGCGGGATCGTCTTCAGGTCGGAAGCGGACGTCCTTCGAACGGGATGGATAGTGCGATCGTCGTCCGCGTGGCGACACCGGCTTTCTCGCGGAGACGCCGGATCAGATCCTCCAGGTCGCCCGTCGTCTTCGTACGCACCTTGAGGATGTAGCTGGCCTCGCCGGCAACGCTCAAGCAGTCCTCGACCTCGGGGAACTCCGCGACGCGAACCGGAAGGTCATCGGGTTGCTGCGGGTCGAGCGGTGTGGCCGCGATGAGCGCGGTGACGAACAGACCCAGCGCCTCGGGGTCCACCACCGCTCGGTAGCTGCGGATCACTCCGGCCTGCTCGAGCTTCCTCACGCGTTCGTGCAGGGCCGAGGCCGACATCCCGACGCGGGCCGCGACGTCCGCGTACGTCGCTCGAGCGTCCACCTGCAACGCCGCGATGATGTCGAGGTCACGCCCGTCGAGCACACCTGCATCATAGGCGGACGTGCGGAGGGGGATGCCGCCGGGTCCAGCGGGGGACCCATCGTTCGATGGGCGGGCGATTGCGGCGACAACGCTCGACGGGTAGCGTGCCGACGATGTCCCGCCGGCCAACGCCGTCGCGTCCGGCGCTCAGCCGTCCCATCCGTTGGGAGCTCTCGCTGAAGCCCGACGGCGGCACGCGAAAGCTCGCACGGCTGGAGGGGTCCGACGAGCTCCGTTTCGCACGAGCGGTCGCGCGAGCAGCCCCGCACGTGCGGCGAGCGCTCGGCGAGGGATCGCACGCGAACCGCGTGCTCGATTGGGATCCGGAGGACGGTCTGATCCTCGAGCCGTGGCGCCCGGCGCGGCGACGTTGGATCCGGCACGCGAGTCGCCTCGCGAGGGACGCGCGATGGGTGGCGATCACGGACGTGCGGGACTGCTACCCGTCCATCACCATGGCCGCCGTGGGCGCCCGACTGAGAACGATCGGGGCCCCGGTGGCGGCGGTCGACGAGATCGGTTCGTGGCTGAGGGCGTTCGCAGGGGAAGGCGTCGACGGGCTCCCGATCGGACCGCCCGCTTCCGCTGTGCTCGCCGATGCGGTGCTGTCGATGGGAGATCGGGCGATCGGTCTCACTGGCGTGTGGCATCTCCGCTGGGTCGACGATGTCGCGATCTTCGCGCCCGACCGGCGGACGGCCCTACGGTCCCTCGATGCGCTCCGGAAGAGCCTTTCCGTCGTCGGTCTCGAGCTCCATGACGCGAAGACGAAGGTGTTCTCGGATCCGCGGGCGGTCGCCGCGCATCTCCGATCTCGACCGAGCTCGCCGGGGGCCTTCCCGCGCTGCGATAATCGCCCTCGGTGAGGACCCTATACCGTGCGGCCCGCGTGCACACATTGTCGTACCCGCAGACCGGCGAGTGGGTCCTGATCGACGACCGTCACGTCCAGCGCGTCGGGAGCGGGGACCCTCCGGAGGCGGATCGCCTCGTCGAGGTCCCCGGCGCGACCATCCTGCCCGGCTTCATCGACACCCACGTCCATCTCACGCGCACCGGCCTCGCGCTCGCGAACCGCGACGTGGAGTCCTCGGGCTCCGCCCGCGAGCTGTTGGAGATCGCACGATCGCGGGCGTCCATCGGGGAGGGCGCCGTAACGCTCATGGGCTTCGACGAGTCGCGTTGGTCCGACCCGACCCACCCGTCGCTCGCGGAGCTCGACGCCGTGACGCAGAGGCCGCTCGTCATCCATCGAGCCGACGGGCACATCGCGCTCGCGAACTCCGCCGCCTTGCTGGCCGCCGGCATCCGATCGGTCGAGGCAGGCGTGGAACGTGACGCCGCAGGTGAGCCGACCGGGCGGGTGAAGCAGGATGCCGTGGAGCGATTGGGTCGGTGGGCGGCCCAGTCCCTGGACGACCACGCGATCCAGGAGCTCCAGCTGCGCGCGGCGGCGCTCGGAGCCTCGAACGGCGTGACCGCGGTGCACGAGATGTCCATGCCGCACTGGCTCGGCCTGCGCGACCTGCAGGTCTTCCTGGGCCATCGCGAACGCCTGCCGCTCGATGCAGAACCGGTCGTCGCCACCATGGACATCCCGCAGATCATGGATCTCGGGCTCGCGGCGATCGGCGGGGATCTGCCGGTGGACGGTTCGATCGGTGCCCGCACCGCAGCGGTGATGGCGCCGTATGTCGACGAGCCCGGGGCGGGCACGTGCTACCACGAGGACGAAGAGCTCGCGACGTTCTTCCACGCCGGGCATCTGGCCGGACTTCAAGTCGGCGTGCATGCCATCGGGGACCGCGCCATCGAACAGGTGGTGTCCGTCTGGGAGCGCGTGTACCGCGCGCTCGACTCTCGCGAACGCCGGCATTTCCGCGCGCGCCGGCACCGTGTCGAGCACTTCGAGATGGCCAGCACGTCGCAGGTGGAACGCGCGGCGATGCTCGGTCTCGCGGTCTCGGTGCAACCGACGTTCGATCGGCTCTGGGGCGCGCCCGACGGTCTCTACGACGCGGGGCTCGGATGGGAACGGGCCGCGCCGATGAACCCGTTCCGCACCATGATCGAGCGAGGGATCGAGGTTGGGGCGGGCTCGGACACGCCGATCACGCCGTTCGACCCGATGTTGTCGATCGCCGCGTGTGAGATGCATCACGATGCGGCACAACGACTCTCAAGGTTCGAGGCGATCCGGTTGCATACGACCGGGAGCGCACGCGTCGGTCACCAAGAAGAGAAGAAGGGAGCACTGGGTCCCGGCATGCATGCGGACCTTGCGGCCTACGACGACGATCCGATGACGGCCGAGACGGTCGAAGGACTCCGCCCGATCCTGACCGTTTCGCTCGGTCGTGAAGTCTTCACGCGCTGATGAAGCAGCTCATGCATCGTCGGTCGTCGGCAGGCCGTCGGTTTGTCACTCTTTGTCCGGTTCTCGGCTTGACGCTCGCGACCCACGCGGCGTAGCGTTCGCGTCGCGTCACCGCCCCGGCGGAGGCGCACGGTAGGACCCAAGAGGCTGAGTAGAGAACGCGGCGCCCCGGCGTCGCGGCCCCAAAGGTCTCTTGGGTCCTCACCTATCTCCGGCCCGTTCCGGAGGGCTCTCCGGAAGCTCAGTCTCGCGACCCTCCGATGCGCTCCCTGTCCACCCGCTTGCATCGTCGCTCGACGGCTGTACAATCCGCGCGCAAATCGAGGCGGTCACGCCCCGGAGGTGAGTGACGTGAAAGGCACGATGGACGACACCGAAGAGCCGGTCGACGACGACGAGACGACCGACGACGAGGACCTCGAGGACGTCGAACCCACCGAAGCCGATCTCGACGAGGCCGTCGTGCCCGCCGAACCTCCCGAACCCGCCGATCCCGCGGCGGTCGCCGAGGTGGAGTCGATCCAGGATCTCCTCGTCAAGCAAGAGGCGCGGGCCGAGGAAGAAGAGGCCGAGGAAGACGACGAAACCGCCGTCGCCGTCGGGAAAGAGGATCGCCTCGAGCCGGTCGAGACCCGCGTCGTGCCCATCCAGGCGACCGAGTTCGTATGCAAGAAGTGCTTCCTGGTCAAACACCGGAGCCAGCTGGCGGACAAGAAGAGGATGCTCTGCCGGGACTGCGCCTGAGGGCGCGACCCTCCCTTCTCGTCTCACTTTCGATCGCGCTCGCGAGCGGGATCCTCGTCTCGCTGGCGCTTCCGCCCCTCGGGTGGTGGCCGGTCGCGTTCCTTGCGCTCACTCCGTTGCTGTGGCTCCTCCGCTCGGCCGGCTCCCGACGGGGAGCGGTGCTCGGGTTGGCGTTCGGCCTCGGATGCTACGGCGCCTCGCTGTACTGGATCGAGCGGTTCGGGCAGATGGCGTGGCTGTCGCTGACGCTGTACTGCACGGCGACGGCGGTGGCGTTCGGGTTGCTGGCACCCGCCGTCTTCCGACGCGGCCGTCCGATCCTCACGGCGGTGGGTCTCGCCTCGTTGTGGACCGTGATGGAGTGGGTCCGCACGATGTGGCCGCTCGGCGGTTTCAGCTGGGGCTCGCTCGGCGTCTCCCAGGTCGCCAACCGGGCGACCGTCCGCTTGGCGACCGTGACGGGCGTCTGGGGAGTGACGTTCGTCGTCGTTGTCATGAACGCCCTGCTCGTCGAAGCGGTCGTCGGCGGGGGAGGGGGGCGCCGGCAGGCAGCGCGCGTCGCACTAGGAGCGCTCCTGATCGTGGCGCCGGTCGTGATCCCGTTCTCGGTTCCCGACGGCCGGAACGTCCGCGTCGCCACGATTCAAGTGGATGTTCGGCGGGCCGCGAACGCGTCGGGGTTCGTCGAGGACACCGGTGTCGCGCGTTTGAACATGGCGATGCATGCACAGCTGGCATCCGATCCGCCCGATCTCGCCGTGTGGGGGGAGGGAGCGCTCGATCCCGGGGCCACGAACGACCCGGCGACCATGGCCGACGTCCGTCGCACGATCGCTAGGGTAGGGGCCCCCACGCTCGTGGGCGCGGTGGTCGACGACCCCGACGGAACCGAGCACACGAGCGTCCTGCTGTTCGATGGGGCGGGCAACCAGGTCGGTCGCTACGACAAGGTGCACCTGGTCCCGTTCGGCGAATACATCCCGTGGCACCGGTACCTGACCTGGATCTCGGCGCTGCAACAGATCCCGGTGGACCGAACACCGGGGGAGAGCGTCCACACCTTGTCGACGGGAGGCCTTCCCGCATTCGGCGCCCCGATCTGCTTCGAGAACAGCTTCCCCGCGTTGACGCGTGCGTTCGTCCGGGCGGGAGCGCAGTTCTTGGTGGTGACCGTCAACAACGCGTCCTACGGCACCACGGCCGCCTCGGCCCAACACCTCGAGATGAGTCAGATGCGGGCCGTAGAGGACGGCCGGTGGGTGGTCGACGCGGCCGTCTCGGGGATCTCCGCGTTCGTCGACCCGACGGGTCGCGTCGTCGCCGACGCCGGACTCTTCGATCCGGCGATCCTGCGTCACACCATCCAAACCTCCGACGCGACGACGCCGTACGTCCGATGGGGTGATTGGCTGCCGTGGCTCTGTCTCGCGTTCGTGGTCGGGATGACGGTCGTGCCGCGCAAGCGCCCGGCCTTCCGGCCGACCGCGAGGCCGCTCGGAGCCGACGAGCGCCGCACCTTGGTCATCTTGCCGACCTACGAGGAGCGGGACACGGTCGAATGGGTCCTCGCCCGGCTGCTGGCACTTCCGGAACGGGTCGACGTCGTGGTCGTCGACGATTCGTCGCCGGATGGAACAGGGGAGCTGGTCCAGGCCGTCGCGGCCGAGGAGCCTCGCGTCCGATTGCTTCAGCGCCCGGAGAAGGCCGGTCTGGGAAGCGCCTACCTCGACGGTTTCCGGATGGGCTTGGAGGAGGGCTACGATCTGCTCGTCGAGATGGATTCGGACCTGTCCCACCAACCCGAGGAGCTCCCCGGCCTGCTCGCGGCTGCGGCGGCGGACTACGACCTCATCGTCGGCAGCCGGTACGTGGTGGGTGGCTCGGTCACGGACTGGAGTCGCTCGCGCGTCGGACTGTCCCGAGCGGGGAACGCCTATGCCCGGTTCTTGCTCGGCCTGCCCACCCGGGACGTGACGAGCGGCTTCCGGGTGTATCGGCGGGAGGCCCTTCGGCAGCTGGTGTCCCGCCCCCTGCACTCCGACGGATACGGCTTCCAGATCGAGCTCGTCCTGCGAGCGTGGGACGCGGGTTACGCCGTGGGTGAGTCGCCGATCTCGTTCCGCGAGCGAGAGCACGGCCACTCGAAGATCTCGAAGACGATCGTGGCCGAGGCTCTCTGGCTGGTCACGCTCTGGGGTGTGAAGGCGCGATTCGCGGCGCGTGGAGCCGACTCCGAGCTGCAACGCCCATAACCGACATTATGTAACGTTGCCCGATGAGAGGACATGCCCTAGCTCCATCGGAGCTTCAAGTGACGGGCCGCGCGGGCCTCATCCAATCGACGGACGGGCGTCGTGATCGGGGCCTCGTGGAGCAGTTCGGGTTGTGTCCGCGCCTCGCTCGCGGTCTGGCGGAGTGCGGCGGCGAAGGCGTCGAGGGTCTCCTTCGACTCGGTCTCGGTGGGCTCGACCATCATCGCCTCCTCCACGACGAGCGGGAAGTAGACCGTCGAGGGGTGGTATCCGAGGTCGATCAGGCGTTTCGCCACGTCCATCGCACGCACGCCCGTCTCGTCCTTGAGAGGCTTCGCGGTCGCGACGAACTCGTGCATCGGGCGCTCCGCCGGGAAGGCCAGCGGGAAGTCGTCGGCGACGAGCGCCGCGAGGTAGTTCGCGTTCAGGCACGCGAGCTCGCTCACGGCCTTGAGGCCTTCGGCGCCGTGTAGGAACACGTAGGCGTATGCGCGAACGAGCACCCCGAAGTTCCCGTTGAAGCCGTGCAGACGTCCGATCGAACGCGGCCGATCGCCGTCCCAGCGGAGGTCGCCCGTCGCCTCGTCACGCTCCACGAGCGGGGACGGCAGGAACGGCACGAGCGCCTCGACCACCCCGACCGGTCCCGCGCCCGGCCCTCCCCCGCCGTGCGGCGTCGCGAACGTCTTGTGCGTGTTGATGTGGACGATGTCGAACCCCATGTCGCCCGGGCGGCAATGTCCCATGATCGCGTTCAGGTTCGCGCCGTCGTAGTAGACGAGCCCCCCGACGCCGTGAACGATCCGCGTGAGCTCTTCGATGTCCTGCTCGAAGAGCCCGAGCGTGTTCGGGTTCGTGAGCATGAGCCCCGCGACCTCGTCGTCGACGAGCTTCTCGAGCGCCGAGACGTCGACGAACCCGCGAGGATCGGAGGGAACGTGCACGGACTGGAACCCCGCCAGGCGGACGCTCGCCGGATTCGTGCCGTGCGACGAGTCGGGGATGATGACCTTCGTCCGTCCACCGCCGCGCTCGGCATGGTAGGCCCGCATGATCAGCAGCCCGGTCATCTCGCCGCACGCGCCAGCCGGCGGTTGCAGCGTCGCGCGCGCCATCCCGGTGATCTCGCAGAGCGCGCGCTCCAGTCTCCAGAGCATCTCGAGCGCACCTTGCACCGTCGCATCCGGTTGCATCGGATGCGCCCGCCGGAACCCGGCGAGCGCCGCCGCATCCTCGGCCGACTTAGGGTTGTACTTCATCGTGCATGACCCGAGCGGGTAGATCCCCGTGTCGACGCCGTAGTTCATCTGCGACAGGCGCGTGTAGTGACGCACCAGGTCGATCTCGGCGACCTCCGGCAGTCCGACGCGCCCTCGCCGCGCGAACGTCTCCGGCAGAGCGACCTCCGGCACATCGAGTGGCCCGAACGTCCACGCGCGTCGCCCCGGCACCGAGCGGTCGGCGATCGTGCCGACGATCGGCGGACCCTGCGTGCGCACGGGTGCCCCCCCGTTCACGCCAGCACCTCCCGCAGGACGTCGGAGTACCGGTCGATCTCGCCACGGTCGCGCTTCTCCGTGACGGCGACGACGAGCACGCCCTCCCCCGCCGATGGCAACGGCGCACCTGCAAGGATCCCGTGTTCGACGAGCGCGTCGCGAACCTCGACCGCCGAGCGCGGCAGTCGCAGCGCGAACTCCTTGAAGAACGGCGCGCCGGGGAAGAGCAGCTCGACGCCGGGCACTTCGCACAGGCGCGCGGCCGCGTAGGCCGCGCGCGACGCACACTGCCGGCCGATCTCCTCGAGCCCCGCCGGTCCGAGCCAGCCGAGGTAGATGGTCGCCGCGATCGCCATCAACGTCTGGTTCGTGCAGATGTTCGAGTTCGCCTTCTCTCGACGGATGTGCTGCTCCCGAGCCTGCAGCGTGAGCACGTATCCGGTTCGGTCGTCGATGTCGACGGTCTCGCCGACGATCCGGCCAGGCATCTTCCGCACGTCATCCAAGCGCGCCGCGACCAGCCCCAGATACGGTCCGCCGTAGCTCAGATGGTTGCCGAGGCACTGTCCCTCGGCAACCGCGATGTCGGCGCCGAGCTCGCCGGGCGGCGCGAGCACTCCGAGGGAGAGCGGGTCGAACACCTGGATCGCTCGGGCTCCCCCATTGTGCGCGCGGCCGAAGAGATCCCGTGCCGGCTCCAGGACGCCGAACACGTTCGGGTGTTGCACGATCACGGCGGCGACGTCGGGACGGACCTCGGGTTCTCCCCCGCGGCCGTCGACGACCTCGAAGACCTCGGGCTCGTACCCCGCTCCGCGGCCGTACGCGCGCAGTGTGTCGATCAGCCGCGGATCGACGCCCGCCGACACGAGCACCCGATCGCGACCGTGACCTCGAGCCATGTTGACCGCCTCGACGAGCGCGGTGGCACCGTCGTAGAGCGAGGCATTGGACACCTCGAGCCCCGTCAGCTCGCAGACCATCGACTGGAACTCGAACAGGACCTGCAACACACCCTGCGAGAGCTCGGGTTGATATGGCGTGTAGGACGTGTAGAACTCCGAACGGCCGGCGAGCGCCCATACGAGCGAAGGGATGTAGTGGTCGTAGGCGCCGCGGCCGGCGAAGCAGACCATCTCATCGGCATGACGGTCACGGGCCGCGAGCGACCGAAGGTCCGCGAGCATCTCCATCTCCGACACGCCGGCCGGCATGTCGAGTGGGCGGTCGAGTCGTACATCCGACGGGATCTCTTCGAACAGGTCGTCGAGGCTCGCGACACCCACGATCTCGAGCATCTCGCGGATGTCGTCGTCGGTGTGCGGTGCGAACTTCACATGCGGAAGTGTACGGTCGGCCGCCGGCTAAGGCCGAGCCTCATCCCGAGGCATCTTCCAGGCCGTACTTGGTGACGAGCGAGAGATAGTCCCGCTGATAGAACACCTTGCAGCGGATCTCCGGGTACCGTTCGCGTAGGCGGCGGACCTTCCGGTTCTTCTTCGTCACGAGCTTCTGGTTGAGCGTCGTGATCTCGATGTAGAGGTCGTACTGGGGCAGATAGAAGTCGGGTGTGAACCGCTGGAGCACGTTGCCTTCCGCGTCCCAGTCGATGTCGAACGACGTTGGCTCGTATTCCCACTCGATCCCGTAGAAGTCGAGCAGCTGCGCGAACTGGCGTTCGCTGGCATGAGCGAAACCGATGGTGTCGCTCTTGCGGAAGGTGTCGGGGCTGACCGGTTCTGCGCTCACGCGCCTCCGGTTGCCGCCCGACCGGCCTTCCGCGTTGCCAGGGTCCCCTCGAGGTCGTCCCACACCTTGTCCAGTGCGATCGCGAAGACGCCCTGCCCCTTGTTCAACAGGTCCACCACGGCCTCCGGCGAATGGGCCTCGTAGACCCCTTTGCCGTCGGACATGAGCGTCACCCCATGGGTCGGGCGATCCATCTCTTGGAGGTATTCGACCGCTTTGCGAACGCGCTGAAGGGAGATCCCGGTATCGAGGAGGTTCTTGATCACTTTGAGCGATACGAGGTCCTGGAAGGAGTACAGCCGCTGGGTTCCCGATCCGCGGGCATCGCGGACCGACGGTGTCACCAGGTCGGTCCGTGCCCAGTAGTCGAGCTGGCGGTAGCTGATGCCGACGATGCGGCACACGTCCGGTACCCGAAACCCCTCTTCGCTCATGACAACTCCGTAATTACGCGGGTGTTCGCCGAGCTTAGGGGCGGCTCCCGGCTGTGTCAACGGCCCAAGAGCCAAGAGCGTCGATATCGGCCAGATGGGGCTCAAGAGGACCTCGAAGCACGCCGACACCTGTATGGGCACGAGGAACCACCCTCCGATGAGCACGAGGGACCACATGAGAGACCTCAACGGCCGTCAGTCACATATCCGTTCGATCACTGCCTATCTCGCGGTGTCCGTCGCCCTCTCGGGGGTCCTCGTCCTCAGCTTGTCGCCCTCGCCCGTCGCGGCCAGCCCGCTGCATGCTCAGACCCGCGCGCGGGTCGAAGTGGGCACCGACGCCTGGCAGGTCTTCAAAGCCACGAACGCCAGTAGAGCAGGCTCCCGCTTGGCGGCCCTCCGGCTGAACCGGGCGATGTCGCAGGTCGCTCGCCGGCACAGCTTGGCGATGGCCCGCGCCGGCGCGCTCTTCCATACGACCGACGTGAGCGTCTATCTGCACGGCGTCGAATGGCATGCCTGGGGAGAGAACGTCGGCTTCACGCCCGGCGACGTGGGCAGCCTGCAGCAGGCGTTCATGGACAGCCCGCCTCACCGCGAGAACATCCTGAACGGCGCGTTCCACCAGGTGGCGATCGGCGCGGTTCGCGTGGACGGGACGCTCTGGGTCACCGTCTTCTTCTACGGCTGATCTACCCGTCGAAGTCCTCGGGCCGCACGTTGTCGAGGAACTCCCGGAACTTCTCGACCTCTTCTTCCTCGTCGCCCGGGATCAGGATCGACGCCTCCGCAAGAACATCCTCCTGCGCGAAGATGGGGGCGGACGTCCGAACCGCGAGGGCGATCGCGTCGGAGGGTCGCGACGAGATCTCGAAGCTCTCGCCGCCGCGCTCGAGGTGGATCGTCGCGTAGTAGGTGCTCTCGCGGAGCTCTGTGACGACGATCCGCTGCACCTGAACCGCGAGATCTTCGAGGATCGTCTTCATGAGGTCGTGGGTCATGGGACGCGGCGTCATGACCCCTTGGACGGCCAGCGCGATCGCCGCGGCCTCCGCCGCCCCGATCCAGATGGGGAGGTACCGCTCGCCGCCACGCTCCCGTAACAGCACGATCGGCTGATTGGTCGGGAGTTCCACGCGCACGCCGGTCAGTTCCATCTCGATCATGGGCCGACCTGCACTGTACGGGCGACCTTCGGCACGGGCAACCTCAGCGGGCGGCGAGCAGCGGCACGAGCGCGTCGGGATCCTCCCGGAGCGCGCGGAGATCCTCGACGGCAAGGATGTCGGCGAGGTTGCGGTACCGCTCCGCGAAATCGAGCCCGTAGCCCACCACGAACCGATCCGGGCAATCGAATCCGGCGTACCGCACGGACAGCGGCGCGATGCGACGGATCGCCTTGTCCAAGAGTGCGCACACCTCGATAGACGCCGGCCCACGCGAGCGGAGCACGGACAACAGATAGGAGAGCGTGAGGCCCGTATCGACGATGTCCTCGACGAGCAGGACGTCGCGCCCCGTCAGGTCGACGTCGACGTCCAACAGGATCTGCACACGTCCGAGGGATTCCTCGGCATCGCCGTAGCGGCTGATGGCCATGAAATGGACCTCGAGCGGGAAGGCAAGCTGACGCATCAGGTCCGCCAGGAACACCGTGCCGCCTTTGAGCACCGACAGGAGAACGGGTTCCCGTTCCGCGTAGTCCCCGGTGATGGCGCGGCCGAGCTCCTCGACCCGGCGGCGGATGTCCTCGCGTCCGTACAGCACGCTCGCGACCTCCGTCATCGGTCGCGAGCCTAACAGCCCCTCGGGGGTGACCAAGGAAGAGGAAGGGAGCCAGTGAGCGGCTTCCTTCAGGCGCCGACGGCGCGTGCGGCGGTCTCGACGGCATGAAAGACCGCGCCGGCGGCGCGCTCCCACCAGGGACGTTCGTCGATGGACGGCGGCGGCGGGACGAACGACACCACCAGTGGCACCCGTCCGACCGTGAGACCCGGGATGGTGATCTTCAAGGTGGCGACCCGCTCCCCCGGTGCCGGCGGGTAGGCGACCCCAGCGACCACCTGGACCTCCGTCAGGATGGCATCGAGCGAGGCCGACGGTACGAGCGCCGCGAGGTCCCCGCCGGCTTCGACGGGAACGCTCCCGCCGGGGAGCGTGACGACGCCGCTCGGCAACCCCTGTGTCACGAACGTGTGCTGCGTGAACGCTGCGAACCCATAGTCCATGAGTGAGGCCGCGTCGGAGAACGCGTCGCGGGGCGCGCCCAGAACGACCGCGACCAACCGGCGCCCATCGCGCTCGGCCGTCGCAACGACGCAATAGCCGGCCTTCGAGGTGTAGCCGGTCTTCACACCGGTTGCTCCGGGATAGAGCCACAGCAGGGCGTCCCGGTTCTGGATGTTGCGCTCGCCGCCGCCCGGCGCCGGGATCGTGTGGAACTCGGTGTCGACGACCGACGCGAACCCTTTCGTTGCCATCGCGGTGCGCGTGAGCGTCGCGAGATCGCGCGCGGTCGAGTATCCGCGGTCGTCCAGGCCGTTGGGAGAACGGAAGCTGGTCCGGCGCATGCTGAGGGTCGCGGCTCGCGCGTTCATCCGCTTCACGAAGCGTCCCTCGGAGCCCGAAACGTGGTCCGCGAGCGCAACCGCCGCGTCGTTCGCCGACTGCAGGAGCAACGCGTAGAACAGGTCCTCAACGGTGATCCGCTCCCCCGTTTCCAACCCCAGGGCTGATATCCCGGGCCGGTCGCTCTCGGCGATCACGGCGTCGGGCTCGACCGTCACGATGTCCGTCGGCTTGCTCCGTTCGAGGACGAGTAGCGCCGTCATGATCTTCGTCAGGCTCGCGATCGGGCGCTCCGAGTCCGCATCGCGGGAGAACAGCACCTGGCCTGTGTCGAGGTCGGCCAGGATCGCGCTGGGGGCCGAGAGCACAGGCGAGGAGGAGGCGTCGGCCGGCGTATCGAGGGCCTGTGGGAACGGCGAGAGTGAGCCGTCGGGCGGCACGGGCGTCGGCGGTGGGGCGAGTTGTGCTGACGCGAAGCCGATCAACGAGGCCTGGGCAAGGACGGCGATCGCGATGACGAGCGCGGCGCGTGCCGTGCGCGGACGCCTGTGATTCACGCGCTCTTGAGGTTGTCCCGAAGGTTCGAGCGCAGTAGGGCCTGCTTGAACTTCCGTGATGTGACGGCCAGATCCGCGAGCGCCTGTGAGGCCGCGCGGCGCGCGTCCGGGTTCTTCTGGCGAAGCGTCGGAGCCACGATGGTCTCGAAGAAGTCCGCCTCGCGCTCCTCGAAGTGCTTGTACATCGTGAGGTGTCGCGGCTCGACACCGAACCGGAAGAAGTCCTTCACGATCGAGAGCACGATGAAGTCGTCGCCGTCGTAGTACTTCGCGGCATCTGGGCCGTGCGAGCAGACGATGCCGAAGGACTCGAGCTCCTTGATGCGGTCGCGTTCGACTCCCGTCGCGGCCGACATCTCCTCGAGAGACATCTGGAGTCCGGTGGGCGCCTCGGCGAGCTCCTCGGTCGCGGTGACGCCGCCGGACCCGACGCCGCTGCCGTCGAGCTCACCTCCGTCGTCCTCGAAGCCGTCCTCGCCCTCTTTGAGCAGCCGTTCTTTGATCACCTTGAGAGGCAGGTACTCGTCGCGCTGCATACGGAGGATGTCCTTCAACCGATCCACATCGTCGATATAGAACTTGCGGTACCCCGACGGCGTCCGCTCGGGCTCGATCAAGCCCTCCGCCTCCAGGAACCGGATCTTCGAGATCGTGATGTCGGGGAACTCGGTCTTCACCGAGACCAGCACCTCGCCGATCGACTGGTAATTACGCGTTCCGGCCATCGTCAACTCACTCTCCTGCCGCGAAGAAGATCAACTTGAACTTCCCGATCTGCACCTCATCGCCGGACGCGAGCTTCGTCTCGTCCACCTGTTCGCCGTTCACGTACGTCCCGTTGAGACTGCCGGAGTCCCGGACGAAGAACGAGCCGTCGTCGCGCCGTTCGATCGACGCGTGTGTCCGCGAGACCGTCACGTCGTCCAAGAAGACGTCGCTGTCCGTGTTGCGTCCCACCGACGTGGCGTCGTTCTCCAACAAGAACGTCGACCCGGCGTTCGGACCACGCTTCACCAGAAGCAGAGCCTGGCCATGCTCCAGCTCGTCATGAGGGAACGGGAACTCATCCTGTGCCTCATCGTCGCCCTCGACAGGTGTCAGCGACAGCGTGGGGTCACCCTGCAGCGCACGGCCACAACCCGCACAGAAGCGCGCATCGTCGCGATTGGGATGTCCACAATGGGTGCAGAACACCGTCAGGTCTCCCTCGAATGCCATCTCCCCCCGAGGGTGGTGGTCTGGCGTGACCCTCAACCCTGGACGGTTCGTGGACGTTATCGCAGGGGTCAGACAGGGTCAACTTCTGGTCGAACGAGGCCTCAACCCTCGATCCCCCTGAAGCTCGACGTTCGGTCGACCGGCCGAGCGAGTACCGCTAGGCGCCGTCTCCCTCGACGAAGGCGCGGTACGCGGCCGCGTCCCACAACGCCTCGACCGCAGCGGGGTCCGCCGGATCGACGAGCACCAGCCAGCCGTCTCCATACGGATGCTCGTTCACGAGCTCAGGACGATCCTCGAGCAAGGGGTTCCGCTCGACGACGGTGCCGTCGATCGGACTGAAGACATCCGAGACAGACTTCGTCGACTCGACCTCGCCGAACGCTTGGGCGGCGGCCACGGCGGAGCCGATCTCGGGCAGATCGACATACACCACGTCACCGAGCGCGTCCTGCGCATAGTCCGTGATACCGACCCGTACGCGACCGTTCTCCGCGCGGGCCCATTCGTGCTCCTTGGTGTAGCGAACGTCGTCGGGATACTCCACGGATGATTCCTCCTTCGTCCTTCGGCTGGTCCTTCGGCTCGTCCTTGGCTGTGGTTCGACGGTCGGGACGATACCCCGTCGAGGGTGATGATGCGGTTGGTTCAGCTCACGTTGGCGAGCCCTCGCCGGATGTCGCCGACGTAGACGCCGGCGGCCACGTAGTACTCGACGATCCCGACCGCGAACGACGCCCAGCCCGCGACGAGCGCGGCATCCGCGAGCGGTAACCCAAGGTTGCCCCACGACACCCACGGGATGGCCATCATCAGCATGAACGTGGCGGCCTTGCCGATGAACCGAACCTCGAGCCGGAGCCCCCTGCCGACCAGGAGGAACGCTCCGGCGATCAGGATCGCGGCATCTCGAACCAGGATCAGGAGGGCGGCCCACAGCGGGAACGCCCCACGCACGACCAGCGCGATCAACCCTGCCGCGATCGCCAGTCGGTCGGCCGTCGGATCGAGCACCTTGCCGAGCTCGGAGACCTGGCCGGTCCGCCTGGCGACCCAGCCATCCACCCAGTCGGTTGCGACGACCCCTGCGAACACGATCACTCCCGCAGTGGTCGTCGGGTGATGCACGATCAGCGAAACGAACACGGGGATCAGGAGGATCCGCAGGAAGGAGAGGAGGTTCGGGATGGTGAAGACGGCCGACGATCCTCGATCGGACACCTGGATCCCCTTCATCGGCCAAGAACCATCGGCCACTCTCCTCGGCCAGGGAGACTCGGCCAGGGAGACTCGGCCAAGAAACTCGGCCAAGAAACTCGGTCGGGACGGCGGGATTTGAACCCGCGACCCCTGGTCCCCCAGACCAGTGCGCTACCAGACTGCGCCACGTCCCGTGGGCGCATCGTATCAAGGCAGGAGCGGCCGACCGAGCGGAGGGTGGCTCGGTCCGGCTTACTGGTCTGATGCGGACTAGTGACGCTTCCCGCCGGGCTTCGATCCACGCGTGCGCGGGCGGAACGTGAGGCGGATCGGTACTCCGTCATACCCGAACGTGCGGCGCAGCCGGTTCTCAAGGTAGCGCTGATAGCTGGGATCGGGTGCCCGAGATCCCCCGAAGATCACGAAGGACGGCGGCGCCGATCCCACCTGGGTCGAGTAGTGGAGGTTGCCAGCGTTCCGGGGAGTCGGACGTTGCGCCTGTGCCTCTTGCAGGACCTCGTTGACCTTCGCGGTGGAGACGCGCCGAGCCCAGCGCCCATGCAGATCCATGAGCAGGGGCGGGAGACGATGGACACCCTGCCCACGCGTCGCCGACGTGCGGATGACGGATGCGTTGACAAACATCGTCGCGTCCTCGGAGAGGATCTTGAACGCTCGGTCCTTCTCCTCGACCAGATCCCACTTGTTCGCGGCGATCAGCAATCCACGTCCGGCTTCGAGGACCCGCACGGCGATCTTCTTGTCCTCGGAGGTGAAGCCCTCCGGCGCCTCGATCACCACGACCGCGACGTCGGCTCGTTCGATAGCCCGTGTCGCCCGCACGAACCCGTAGTACTCGATCCCGGTCACGCGCGTCTGTCGCCGCATGCCCGCGGTATCGACGAATCGGACAGGTCCGTCGGGCCACTCGAGGAGGGCGTCGACGCTGTCGCGCGTCGTACCCGCCTCCTCATAGACGACCGACCGCTCCTCCCCCACCAGCGCGTTGAAGATCGAGGACTTCCCGACGTTCGGACGCCCGACCAACGCGAATCGCGGTTCTGCCGGCTCCTCGGCTTCATCGATCTCCGAGGTCTCCGGGAGCAGCTGTACCATCCGGTCGAGGAGATCGCCCGCCCCACGGCCGTGCAGCGCCGAGACCGGCATCGGCTCACCGAGCCCGAGCGAATACAGCGCCGTCGCGTCGGCCTCCTCTCGATCGCCGTCGACCTTGTTCGCCACCAACAGGACGACGACCGGCGAACGGCGCAAACGCCGGGCGAGTACCGCATCTTCTTCCGTCGGGCCTGACTGCGCGTCGACGACCAGCAGGATGAGATCCGCTTCGGCGGCAGCGCGATCCGCCTGGTTCGCCACGAGCGGATCGATCCCGCGGGTGCTGCGGGTGTAGCCGCCCGTGTCGACCAGGGCGAAACGGCGGCCACGCCACGTTGCCTCGACCTCCACCCGATCGCGGGTCACGCCGGGCGACTCGTGCGCGATCGTTTCCCGTCGGCCGAAGAGCCGGTTGACGAGCGTTGACTTGCCGACGTTCTGTCGCCCCACCACGGCGACCTTGGGAAGCCGTGCGCTCATGCGAACGCCTCCGGCATCTGCCTGCGCACGATCTCGAGCGCGATCCGCAGTGAGTCCTCGACCGTCAGATCGCTCGTGTCCACGACGGTCGCGCCTGGTGCCGGCTCGAAGGGGTTCACCGTCGCGTCTCTCGCATCGCGTTGATGAAGCGCATCGGCGACCGCTGCATCGGAGGCGCCGCCTCGTTGCTCCGCGCGCCGCTCCACACGGGTGCCGGGCGCCGCTCGCAGGAAGAGCTTCACCCTCGCGTCGGGGAACACGACGGTGCCGATGTCGCGCCCTTCGACGACGGCGCTCGGCGATCCGATCGCACGCTGGGCGTCGCGCATGAGGGCACGGACTTGAGGATGACGAGCCACGCGTGACACTACGGCTTCGACCCGCACGCCCTGGAGCGCTTCCGACGGCGGCGAACCGTCGACCTCGAGTTCCCGCAGCCCGCCCGAGGACAGCCCGAACCTCAACCTCGACATGAGCTGCGCCAGCGCGTCGCCATCGTCCGTATCGATCCCGCCCTCGATCGCCGCAAGCGTGAGCGCGCGGTACATGATGCCCGTATTCACGTATGGCAACCCGAGCGACTCGGCGAGGCCGTGGGCCAGGGTGCTCTTCCCGGAACCGGCGGCGCCGTCGATGGCGATGACCCGCATATCCGTCATGTCAGGATCTCCACCGAGGCACCCAGCGCGCGGATCGTTCCCAAGAAGCCCGGGAACGACACCTCAGCTGCCTCCATCCCCTCGATCTCGCACGGCGCGTCCGCAGCGAGCGCCGCCACGGCGAACGCCATGGCGAGTCGATGGTCACCTCGAGCATCCGCAGTGCCGCCCCGCAATCCGAGGCCGGGAACGACCAGATCGTCACCCTCCACGGCCGCATGCCCACCGAGCGCGGCCGCTCCCGCGGCGACCCCCGACAGTCGGTCACTCTCCTTCGCGCGAAGCTCCGCGGCACCGGAGAACCAGGTTTCGCCGCGTGCGTGCGTCGCGATGAGCGCCAGGACCGGAACCTCGTCGATCACCAACGGGAGCTCCTCGGCGCTGACCTCGGTCCCGACGAGCGCGGCGTCCGGGGCTACCCACAGGTCGCCGACGGGTTCGCCCAGCTCTTCACCGTGCGCTCGTACCTCGACCCGCACGCCCATGCGCTCCAGAACGGCCAGGAAATGCACGCGGCTCGGATTGAGACCGACACCCAGGATGGTGAGCTCTGACCGTGTGAGCGCGGCCGCGGCGACCAGGAACGCCGCGGACGAAAGGTCGCCGGGCACCGTGCCTTCGAAGGCCTCGTGCTGATAGATGCCCTGGAGGGTGACGGTGGATCCCTCAACCGACACCGGGGCGCCGAGGGCGGCGAGCGCCCGTTCGGTGTGATCGCGGGTAGGTGCTGGTTCCCGGACGACGGTCACTCCCTCAGCAGCCGCGGCGGCGAGCAGGATCGCTCCCTTCACTTGGGCCGTCGCGACGGGCAGGTCGTAGGAGATCCCGTACAGGGGACCGCCGTGGATCTCGACCGGGGCATGACCCTGCGCTGTCTTGACCGTTGCTCCCATCGCTCGGAGGGGGATCGCCACACGCTCCATCGGCCGCGTCGATAGGCTGGCGTCGCCGGAAAGCACGGATCGGAAAGGGGCCGCAGAGAGGGTGCCCGCCAGCAAGCGCATGGCGGTCCCCGAGTTGCCGCAATCGATCTCGTCGGTCGACTCCACGAGCGCCGAACGCCCCTCACCCTCGACCTCAAGTGTCGAAGACGCGACTTGGCGCGGGTCCTCGTTCCACGTGGAACCGTGACCCTCCCCGGCGTCCGAAGCGTTGCGAGACCAAGCCTCGAGTGAAGGTCGACCGCGCTCGGACACCTTCGCGAGACATGCCGCCATCGAGCGAACGTCGAGGGAAGCCGGAAGTCCCACCAGACGGCTACGCCCGCGAGCCGTCGCCGACAGGATCAACCAACGATGGGCGATGGACTTGTCTCCGGGGACGCGAACGGCTCCCCGGAGGGTTCCGCCGGGAGTGATGCGGACGCGCATCCCGGCTCCTCAGGCCAACCGGATCGGATCGAAGGCCCGAGCGCCGAGTACCGCGAGCGCATCGTCGGCCGAGACGGCGGCGACCGTGAGGTGCACCGTCCCGCGACCACCCTCCGGCGAGTGGACGATCTGAAGGTCCTCGATGTTGACGTCGGCCTCGGCGAGCACGACCGTGAGCTCCGCGAGCGCGCCTGGGCGGTCTGGCACCTGGACCTGCAGCACCGCGACCCCCGCTCGGACCTGCGGCTTCGCCGTCAGGCGGAGGCGTGCTTGCTTCGCCCGGTCGAACGTCTCCTCGACCTCGTCGCCCCGGCCCTCCATGACCATGTTCCGCAGGTCGACCAGACGCTTGGAATACAGGTCGAGCGCCTCCGCGATCGCTTCGCGGTTCGCGAGCAAGATCTGGCTCCAGAGCGCCGGGTTCGACGACGCGAGGCGTGTCAGGTCGCGGAAGCCCCCCGCCGCGAGGAGGAGGATCTCGGGCTCATCGGCCTCCTCGGTCGCTGCGAGGGCCATCAACGCGGTCGATGCCACTTGAGGGAGATGACTCACGAACGCGACGAGCCGGTCGTGGCGTTCGGGAGACATCAGTACGGGGCGCCCCCCGATCCGTTCGATCCACGATCCGAGCGTCGCGACCACCTCGGGGTCGGCTCCGTCGCTGGGCGTGAGCACCCAGACGATGCCGTCGACGACCGACGCGGACGCGTGCTCGGGACCCGACCGCTCCGAGCCTCCCATCGGGTGTCCCCCCACGAACCGCTCCGCACCCGCGGCGCCGGCGAGGGAGTTCACGCCTCGCACGACGTGTTCCTTGATGCTGCCGACATCGGTGACGACCGCCCTGGGCTCGACCGCGAGAACCCGAGAAACGATCTCGGGTATCGCCGGGATCGGGGCGCAGACGACGACGATCTCCGCGCCGATCACCGCCTCGTCCACCCCGGAACCCGGGCGTACGGTCGTGCGTTCGACGGCGCCCGCCACGGCAAGCGGATCGGGATCCCAGCCTGTGACCCTGCACCCGACCCTGACCGCCGCCATCGCGATCGACGTGCCCATCAAGCCGGTGCCGATAACCGCGATCCGGTCAGTTGGCGTCGAGGTCATCGCGCAGGGACTCCGCGCCGTCCAGATATACGTGGACGACCTCAGCGAGGCTCCGATCGGAGTGGAAATGGGCCAGGATCCTCACCACCGAGGGCATCGAACCTTCGACCGGGATCTCGCTGCAGCACATGAGCGGTACCAGGCCGAGACCCATCCGACGAGCGGCTTCGGCGGGGAAAGCCGACCGTAGATCTTCCGTCGCGGTGAACAAGATGCTGATGAGGTCGTTCCGATCGACCGCGTTCCGCTCCAGCACGTTGGCGAGCAGACGCTCGGTCGCGGCCAAGAGCGTCGACGCGTCGTCGCTCGTGACCACGATGGCCCCGCGGGCGGCACGAACCCTCATCCGGCGTTCCCTCCCCGGAGCGGTCGCTCCGGAGTGACCAGGCTACATGCCAGCAGCTCGGGCGAGCGCCTGGATCTCCTCCGGCGAGAGCTCGCGAACCGCACCCGGCGCGAGGTCCCCGAGCTTCACCGGACCGACGCGGAGGCGGACGAGGCGCGTGACCGGAAGGCCCACCTCCGCCAGGAGCCGGCGGACCTCGCGTTTGCGTCCCTCGGTCATCGTGATGCGAACGGCTCCCCTGGCGCCGGTGGTGGCGACGAGCCGCGCCGAAGCGGGCTTCGCAAGGCCGTCGTCGAGCTCGACACCGCGACGGATGCGGCCGATCTGCCGATCGGTTGGGACCCCGTCGACCTCGGCCAGGTACTCCTTCTCGATGGCGTATTTGGGGTGCAAGAGCCGGTTTCCGAGCTCGCCGTCGTTCGTCAGCAGGAGCAATCCCTCGCTGTCGCGATCCAAGCGTCCCACCGGGAAGACGCGGGGCCCTTCCTTTGGGAGGAACGATCGGATGTCGGGCCGGCCCTGCGGGTCCTTCATGGTGGTCACGACACCCGGTGGCTTGTGTAGGGCGTAGTACCTCACGTTGGGGTCGAGGTTCACGGTGACCCCGTCAACGGCGATCGAGTCGGCTTCCGGGTCCAACCGATCCCCCAGCGTGGCGACCGTCCCGTTGACGGTCACGCGCCCCTCGACGATCAGCTCCTCGCACCCCCGACGCGATCCGAACCCGGCCCGAGCCAACGCGCGCTGGACGCGCTCTTCGGTCACCGGATCAGGCGGACTCGGGGGCGTCGCCAGACGGCGCCGGCTCCACTTCGTCGGTCAGGTCGACCTCGACGACGCGGTCGTCCGACGTTGGGTCCGCCGCGACGTCTTCGGCATCGACGCCCAGGAGCGGAGCGAGCGAGGGCAACGAGGCGAGCGAGGGCAATCCGAGTCGTTCGAGGAATCCGGGCGTCGTTCCATACAGGACCGGGCGGCCCGGCGTCTCCTCCCGGCCGGCCTCTTCGATCAACCCCCTGTCCGTGAGGGCGCGGAGGACGCCGTCGGAGTTCACGCCGCGGATCGCGTTGATCTGATGACGCGTGACGGGTTGCTTGTACGCCACGATCGAAAGCGTCTCCAACGCCGCCTTCGTCAGACGGGCCTGGCGGGAGGACAGGACGAACTGCTCCACGACCGGCGCGGTATCCGGATGCGTGTACAGACGCCAGCCGCCGGCGACGTTGCGAAGGACGAGACCCGAACCTCGGGCCTCCAACTCGCCTGCGAGCTGGTCGCAGAGCGCGTCGACCGTCTTGCGGTCGACGTCCAGCGCCTGCGCGAGCACGGAGGACGTGAGCGGCTCGTCGGACACGAAGAACAGCGCCTCGAGTACCCCTGTTTGGGTCTCAGGCATTCCACTCCACCTCGATCTCTCCGAACGTCGGTCCCTGCTGAAGCTCGACCTTCCCTTCACGGTACAACTCGAGGATGGCCAGGAACCGAACCACGACGTGGATCCGGTCGGGACAGTCCGCCACGAGATCGCGGAACGAAGCCAGGCCCCCCCACCCCTGCATCCGTTCTTCGACCGCCGTCATGGCATCCTCGACCGAGTACCGGATCGGGGTGACGTGGGAGAGGTCGAGCGTGGGCGCCGGGCGCAACAGCTGTGCCGCGAATCTCGCGAGATCGCCGGCCGCGAGTGAAGCCATCGGATCCGGGTAGAGATGGGAGTACTCCGGACCCGGACCCACGTCCCGCGCGAAGAACCCCGCTTCGTCCTCCAACCGGCGCGAGAGCTCGACCGCCACCTTGCGGAACGCGGCGAGCTCCCGGCTCCGCGCGTATGCGAGATCGGGCGATGCGCCGAGAAGATCGTCCTCGTCCGGCTCGGTGTGTCGCGGCATGAGGCGGCCGACCTTCAGTTCCAACAGCATCGAGCAGATCGCCAGGAACCAGGTCGCTTCCTCCAAGTTCCACGCCTCGGCTTCCTTGGCGTAGGCCAGGTAGCGATCGGTGACGGTCGCGACGGCGATGTCGCACACATCCACCTTGTGCTCCAAGATCAGCTCGGCCAGCAACCGGAAGGGACCCGTGAAGACAGGGAGGTCGACGGCGAAGCTGCCGGCGGGGCTGGTATCGCTCATGCGAAGTGCATCGCCGCTCGGACGGCGGCCATCGTTTTCTCTACGACCGGACGCACCTTCTCGGCCCCCGCGTCGAGCACGTCGGTCACGAGACCCGGCTGGTGTGCCAGCTCGGCCCGGCGTTCGCGGAACGGCTGCAGCTGCTCGATGATCCGGTCGGCCAGGTTCGCCTTGCAGTCGACGCAGCCGAGCTCTCCCGTACGGCAGTGGGCGTCGGTCCAGTCGAGGATGTCCGGAGAGAACTTGCGGTGCAACGCGAATACTGGACAGATCTCGGGTCGTCCGGGATCGCCTTTGCGGAGCTTCTGGGGATCGGTCAGGAACGCTCGGGTCTTGGCACGGATCGTATCGGCGTCGTCGGCGAGGTCGATCGTGTTGTCCAACGATTTCGACATCTTCCGGCCGTCGGAGCCGGGGATCGTCGGCCAGTCCGACAGCAACGCCTGCGGTTCCACCAGGACCTCGCCGTACAACCGGTTGAAACGTCGCACGATCTCGCGCGAGATCTCGAGGTGCGACACTTGGTCCTCCCCGACCGGCACCAGGGTCCCTTGCACGATCGCGATGTCCACGGTCTGAAGGAGCGGATAGCCGAGGAGACCGAAGTTCGCGATGTCGCGCTCGGCCATGTCGCGCAAGCGCTCCTTGAACGTGGGGACCCGTTCCAGCCAACCGAGTGGCGTGATCATCCCCAGCAGGAGAGTCATCTCTGCGACCTCGGGGAGGGCCGACTGGCGGTAGACGACCGAGCGCTCGGGGTCGATCCCGGCCGCCAGCAGATCCAGGACAAGCCCCTCGACCGCCGCCGGGAGCGTTTCCGTGCGGTCGTAGTGCGTCGTGAGCATGTGCCAGTCCGCGACGAAGTAGAAGCACTCGTACCCCTCGGCTTGCAGGCGGACGGCGTTCCCGACGTTGCCGGCCCAATGCCCGACATGCAGCGGCCCGGTGGGCCGGAACCCCGTCAGCACGCGTGCGCCGCGGTCGATGTTGGAGATCGTTGGCTCGATGCGCGCAAGGATAGCGCGGCATCTTCGCTCGGCCGGGAACTCAGAGCCGGAGCCAAGAACCTCAGCTAGAAGGGGTAGCAGCCGAAACCGGCGAGGAGCCTACAGAGCGAATCGGTGAGCGAGCGCACGATCGAGATCAACGGTCCGGCGAAGAGGAACAACACGATGAGCACGATCAACGCGAGGTACTGGTCGGCGTTGCGGTAGACCTCGGCGGCCCGGGGTGGCAGCGCTAATCCGACGATGCGCGCGCCGTCGAGTCCGGGGATCGGCATCAGATGGAACACGAGCAGCGAGACGTTGGTGAGGAGGAAGGCGAGCAGGATGAGGGCGGCATCGCCGCCGATCCCCGAGCGCAAACCCACCCCGGCGACCGCGCCGAGCGTCAGGTTCGCAACGGGGCCCGCGAGGGCGGTGAGGACGGTGTCGCGGGTCCGGTTCTTGAAGTGGTTCGGGTCGATCGGAGCCGGCTTCGCGTAGGCGACGGGAGGTGGCAGGAAGCTCGCGCTCGCCGCCCACAACAGCAGGATCATCCCCGCCAACAGCCCGCTCCCGAACGGATCGAACCACGACTTCGGGTTCAGGCTCAACCGACCCCATAGTCGGGGCGTCGGGTCCCCCAGTCGCGTGGCCATGAAGGCTCGCGCGTACTCTCGCGCACTCATCCCGACCACGAGGGAGCCGGCGAGGTCGACGGCGAAGCGGAAGGCGGTCATCGAGCGGCCTCGGCCGGTTCATCGCTGCCCGAACCGCTCCCGGCGTCGTCGATCCAACGGTCGACGAGCGGCGGGGGTGTCACGTCGCCCTCGACAATCGAGAGAGCCGCGAGCACCCGCCGGATCGCGGCCCGCGCGTCATCGTCGGACCGGGCATGCACCTCGCCGATCGGGTCTCCCGCGGCCAATCGATCCCCGATCTTGCAGCGCACCACGATCCCGACCGCCGGGTCGATGACCTCGCCCTTACGTGTCCTGCCCGCACCGAGGGCGCCGCTGGAGAGTCCGATCTCCTCCGCATCCACGGCGGCGAGCGTACCTGCTCGCTCCTGCAGGATCGGGAGGATCACCGGCGCTTCGGGCAAGATCGCGTGCGGATCGTCGATCACATGGGGATCCCCGCCCTGCGCCTCGATCATCCGACGGAACCGTTCCAACGCATGACCGCCGTCGAGTGCTCGCTCCGTGCGGGCAACCGCTTCGGGATGCGCAACGTCTTCGGTGATCTCGAGTGCTCGCGCAGCGAAGAGCACGGCAAGGTCCCGCAGTCGCCCTCGATGGTTCCCACGCAGGAGCTCTACCGCCTCCACGATGTCGAGCGCGTTCCCGACCGCGTCACCGAGCGGCTGTGACATGTCCGTGACGGCCGCACAGGCGCGCCGCCCCCATCCCTGCGCCAGACGCAGGCACGCCTCCGCCAGCTCGCCGGCGGCGTCGGGCGTCTTCATGAACGCTCCCGACCCCGACTTCACGTCGAGCAGGATCAGGTCGGTCTCGACCGCAAGCTTCTTCGACATCACGCTGGCGGCGATCAAGGAGATCGATGGGACCGTCGCGGTCGCATCGCGGAGCGCGTAGAGCGCGCCGTCCGCCGGAACCAGGTTCGGAGACTGAGCGGCAACCGCGCAACCGATATCGGCCACCTGGCGCGCCATCTGATCCGGTGAGAGATCGGTCCGCAGGCCCGGGATGGACTCCAGCTTGTCGAGCGTTCCACCCGTGTGACCCAGTCCCCTCCCGGAGAGCTTCGCGACCGCCAGATCGAGTGCCGCGGCGAGCGGAGCGAACACCAGGGTGACACCGTCGGCCACGCCGCCGGTGGAATGCTTGTCCACGGTCGGATGCCCCAACTCGCCGAACGTGACCGTTTCGCCCGAGTCGATCATGGTTCTCGTGAGCGCGAGCGTTTCCGCGTCATCGAGACCCCGTATCAGGCACGCCATGAGGAACGCCGCCGCGAGCGCGTCGGTGACCTCACCCCTGGTGTAACCCTCGACGAAGGCTTGGATGTCGGCGGGAGTGAGCGACTCTCCGTCGCGCTTGCGGCCCACGATCGCTCGTGGATCTGAAAGGGTCATGCCGAGGTCATCCTCCACCTGAAGGTGAGCGACGGACCACGCTCGACCTCGCTCATCCCCCGAACCCGATGCGATCCGCGAAGGGAACACCGATGACCCGATCATCCTTGACCTCGACCCCGAGGAGGGCGGCGATCGTGTGTCCGAGGTCTCCGAAGGACTCGCGGGTTCCGATCTCGTGAGGTTCTTCCGGCAGACCCGCAGCTAGGAGTGGCGTCCGTTCCCGTGTGTGATCGGTCGACGGCGTGGTTGGGTCACAACCGTGGTCCCCGGTGATGAACAACACGCCACCATGGAGGGCCTCGACGATCTCCGGAAGCCGTTCATCGAACGTCTCGACCGCTGCCGCGTAACCGGCCACGTCGTTGCGGTGTCCGTACTTCGAGTCGAAGTCCACGAGGTTCGCGAAGACGAACGAAGGCGGAGGGCGACGCAGGTACTCGAGCGTCAGCTCCACCCCGTGATCGTTCGAATCCGAGTAGCGGCCTTCCGTGATGCCTTGACCCGAGAAGATGTCCCGGATCTTGCCGACCGCATGCACGGGGATCCCCGCATCGATGAGGGCGTCGAGGACCGTCGGCCCTGGGGGCGGCAGTGAGAAGTCGCGGCGCTCCGGTGTCCGCACGAACGCGCCGGCCTCCCCATCGAACGGCCGGGCGATCACACGGCCCACCGCGTGCTCGCCGTGCAAGAGACGACGGGCGACCCGGCACCACTCATAGAGCGTCGGGAGCGGCACCACACTTCGGTGACAGGCGATCTGGAAGACCGAGTCTCCACTCGTATACACGATCGGCCGACCCGTTCTCACGTGCTCATCTCCGAGCTCCGAGACGATCTCGGTTCCGGAGGCGGGAACGTTCCCCAGGATCTTCCGGCCGATCGCCCGTTCGAACGACTCGATGATACCTGCCGGAAACCCGTTGGGGTACAGGGGAAATGGGCGTTCGAGCAGGATGCCCATCATCTCCCAATGACCCGTGGTCGTGTCTTTCCCCGCCGAGCGCTCGGTGGCACGACCGTAGGCGGCCCCGGCATCCGCGCGCGGTCGAACACCCTCGATCTTCGTCAGGTGGCCGAGGCCGAGCGCCTCGAGGTTGGGGGCGCGGAATCCCCCGACGGCCCGTGAGGTGTTCCCCAGCGTGTCGGCATCTTCGTCGCTATAGGCCTCGGCGTCCGGGGCGTCGCCCACGCCCCACGAGTCGCACACGACGAGCGCGACCCGCGGCACCAAGAGATCGCTCACCCGGCGACGCCCCGCTGCTTGCAATCGATGCACAGGACCGCCCATGGGAGCGCCTCCAAACGCTCGGGCGTGATCGCGTTCCCACAGCGCTCACACGTGCCGTAGCTCCCCGCATCCATCTTCGCGAGCGCCCGCTCGGCGTCGCGCAGGTTCGAACGGAGCGCCTTGACGAGCGCGATGAGCCGCGAACGTTCCTCCGTACTGTGCGACCGATCCGAGAAGCCCGCGTCGTCGACGAACGCCACTTCGTCGGCGTCGGGGTCGGCGCCCTGATCCGCGATCTCGCGACGGAGGTGATCGCGGTGCTCTTGCAGCTCCCGCCGCACGCGCTCGATGAACGCTTCGTCGGCCATGTGGCTCATCTCCCCTCGGTCGCCCCGCGTCTCGCGCGGGGGTGCGACGTGTAGTACACCTCACGGAGGTGGTCCTTGGTCACCAGGGTGTAGATCTGCGTGGTGGCGACGCTCGCGTGACCCAGGAGCTCCTGCACGACACGGATGTCCGCCCCACCCTCCAAGAGATGGGTCGCGAACGAGTGGCGCAACGTATGAAGCGTCACCCGCCGCTCGATCCGCGCTGTCCTCGCATGAGCCGCGAGCAGGCGCGCACAACTCTGTCTCGAGAGTCGCCCGCCGCGTTGATTGAGGAACAACGCCCCTCGCGTGGTCGCGGATGCGAACATCGGCCGAATCCGGGCCAGGTAGGCGCCCACCGCCTCCCGCCCGAACCCACCGAGCGGGACCTCGCGTTCCTTCCCGCCTTTTCCCAGGACGCGGACGAACCCCTCCTCCAGGTCGACATCGTCGACATCGAGCCCCACGAGCTCGGAGATCCGCAGGCCCGCCCCATACAGGACCTCCAGGATCGCACGATCGCGGAGCCCCGCCGAGGTCCCGCCGTCGGGGGCCTCCACGAGGCGGGCGATCTCATCGATGGACAAGGGATGTGGCAACGACCGCGGGAGCTTCGGTTGGACGACGTCGGCCGCGGGATCACGGTCGGCGGCGCCTTCGCGCACCAGGAACCCGTGGAACGATCGCACGCTCGAGAGCGCCCGCGCCACCGAGCGCGCGCTGTACGGGCGTTCGTCCTCCCCCCATGGCGAGGCCGAGATCGAGGCGACGAACGACCGGATCGTGGCATCGACGACCTGCTCGGGCGCGATCACGTCGCGTTTCCCGCAGAACGCCACGTACCGGTTGAGGTCGCGGCGGTATGCCGCCAGCGTGTTCGTGGAGAGACCGCGTTCTACCGTCAGGTGATCGAGGTACCGGCCGACCCAGACCGCGAGGGTGTCCCCCATCGCCGGCCGCCGACCGTCAGCCTAGCCGGTCGACGAGCGAGCCGAGCGGTGACATGGCCATGCCGTGTGCCTCTGCGACACGTGCGTTCGTCACGTGCCCGCCGTAGACGTTCACGCCGACACCGAGCGCGGGATCTGCCCGCACGGCGCGCTCCAGCCCGGCGTTCGCGATCTCGACGGCGTACGGGATCGTGACGTTCGTCAACGCGTAGGTCGACGTGCGAGGGACCGCGCCCGGCATGTTGCCGACGCAATAGTGGACTACGTCGTGCACGACGAACGTAGGGTTCGAGTGCGTCGTCATGTGTGAGGTCTCGAAGCATCCCCCCTGGTCGATCGAGATGTCTACGACGACCGCGCCGGCCTGCATCCCGGCGACCATCGACTCGGAGACGAGATGTGGAGCTTTCGCTCCCGGCACCAGTACGGCCCCGATGACCAGGTCCGCCTCGGTCACCAGTCGCTCGACCGCGAGACCGCTCGACATCACCGTTTGGATCCGGCCACGCCAGATCTGATCGACGAATCGCAACCGATCCACGTTCCGGTCGACGATGACGACCTCCGCCTCCATCCCCGCGGCGATCCATGCGGCGTTCGTCCCGGCCATCCCGGCGCCAAGCACCACGACGAGCGCGGGGGCGACGCCGGACGAACCGCCCATCAGCACGCCGCGGCCGCCCTTCGGACGTTCGAGGTTCGCAGCGCCGCAGTGTGGAGCCATCCGTCCGGCGATCTCGGACATCGGCGCGAGCAGTGGGAGCCGGCCGTCGGGCGTTTGCACGGTTTCGTAGGCGACGGCGGCGACCTTCCGTTCGACGAGGAACCGCGTAAGCCCTTCATCCGCTGCGAGATGCAGGTAGGTGAACAGGACCTGATCTTCGCGGAAACGCTCGTACTCCTGAGGTTGGGGCTCCTTGACCTTGACGATCATGTCGGCGGCGGCGAACACCGAGTCTGCGTCGGGCAGGATCTCCGCGCCGGCGCCGGCGAACCCATCGTCCGGTAGCGCCGACCCATCCCCCGCACCGGATTCGACCAGGACCCGATGGCCGGCATGCACCAGCTCTCGAACGCCCTCGGGCGTCACCGCGACCCGGAACTCGTTGTCTTTGACCTCTTTCGGGATCCCGACGATCATCCGGCGCCCCCTTGCTCCCGCGAAAGCCTACTCAAGCCTCAGACTGACGTTCACGGAAGCGATGGGCGCCGATCGGCGAGCAGGAGTGCGAGGGCCGTCTTCCCATCGCGGATCCGACCGGCGCGCGCCGATGCCACCATCGCGTCGAAGGGTCGCATCACGATCTGGATGCCCGACTCCGGCCCGACTTCGGGCGCGCTCCGCGTCCTGGCCCAGAACAGGTGGACGTACTCGTCGGTGAAACCTGCGGACGAGTAGTAGCCACCGAGGAACTCGATCTCGTCGTGCCGATACCCGGTTTCCTCGTAGAGCTCTCGCGTCGCACACGTGAGCGCGTCCTCGCCTTCGACATCCAGTAAGCCCGCCGGTATCTCGGTGAGCTCCTGACGAACCGCCGGCCGGAACTGCTTCACGAGCAGGACCTCGCCCTCGGGCGTGAGCGGGAGGACCCCAGCGGCTCCCGGGTGCCGGACCACGTCGTAGGGAGGCAGTCCGGGCCAGTCCTCGATGTCGACGCTGATCGCGTGACCCTGGAACGCCGTCCGCGTACCGAGCGGCTCCGGCATGTCGAGTGGCTCAGCCGACGGCGACCGAGCGTTCGGTGCGGGCGCGGCGATACACCTGAGCTGCTCCGACGAACTCCCGGAAGAGCGGGTGGGGACGCGTCGGGCGCGATCGGAGTTCCGGATGGAACTGCCCGGCGATGAAGAACGGATGCCCGGACAGTTCGATGATCTCGGTCAGCCGGCCGTTGTGCGAGTTCCCCGACAGGATCATGCCGCCCTCCTGTAGGGCCTCGTGATAGGCGGGGTTGACCTCCCAACGGTGCCGATGCCGCTCCTCGACGACCGGTACTTGATAACAACGCTCCGCGAGCGTGCCGGGGACGATGTAACACGGTTGCGCGCCCAGGCGCATGGTGGCGCCCATGTCGGTCACGTTCTTCTGTTCGGGCAGGAGGTCGATCACGGCATGCGGCGTCGCCGGGTCGAACTCGCTCGAGTTCGCGCCCTCCAGTCCGCAGACGTGTCGCGCGAAATCGATCACCGCGCATTGGAGACCGAGACAGATCCCCAGGAATGGCACCTGTCGTTCGCGTGCGTAGCGCACGGCGGCCACCTTTCCCTCCACGCCTCGCACACCGAACCCACCCGGGATCAGCACGCCGTCGACGTCGGCGAGCGCCTCTTCGGTCGCGGAACCGCCGAGGTCGTCGGAAGCCACCCACTCGATCTGGACGTCGGCTCCGTGCGCGAACCCGCCGTGCTTCAGCGCCTCCATCACCGAGAGGTACGCGTCCCGCAGGTTCACGTACTTGCCGACGACCGCGATCTTCACGGGTTCGGTTGCCCGGTCGATCCGCTCGACGAGGGTCTCCCACTCGGAGAGATCGGGCTCGGCGTCGATCCGAAGGTGCGTCGCGAGCTCGGCGTCGAGCCCTTCCTTGTGCAGGACCAATGGGATCTTGTAGATCGAGGGGGCGTCGATCGCGGAGATCACCCCGCTGATCGGCACATCGCAGAGCAGCGAGATCTTCTCCTTGAGGTTCCGGCCGAAGGGCCGATCCGAACGACAGACGATGACGTCGGGCTGGAGGCCGAGCGACCGTAGCTCCTTCACGGAGTGCTGCGTCGGCTTCGTCTTCAGCTCACCGGATGGGCCGATGAACGGCATCAACGACACGTGGACGAAGGCGCAATTGTCACGACCGACCTCGTTCCGCAGCTGGCGGACCGCCTCCAAGAACGGCAATGACTCGATGTCACCGACGGTGCCGCCGATCTCGACGACCACCAGGTCGGCGGCCTCGGTCTCGGCGAGCGCTTTGATCCGCTCCTTGATCTCGTCGGTGATGTGCGGGATGACCTGAACCGTCTTGCCCAGGTAGTCGCCGCGGCGCTCCTTCGCGATCACGCTCGAGTAGACGGCGCCGGTCGTGAAGTTCGAACCGCGGTGCAGGTCCTCATCGACGAATCGTTCGTAATGCCCCAGGTCGAGGTCGGTCTCGGACCCGTCGTCCAGTACGAACACCTCGCCGTGCTCGAACGGGTTCATCGTGCCGGGGTCGACGTTGATGTACGGGTCAAGCTTTTGGATGGCGACCTTCAGTCCGCGGGACTTGAAGAGACGGCCGAGGGAGGCGGTGGTGATGCCCTTCCCCAGTCCGGAGGCGACTCCACCCGTGACGAAGATGAACTTCGGTTGCGCTTTCCCCACGGGATGCGAGCCTAGCAGACGTCCCCGACGCGCCGCCGGAGATCGTCTCGCGAAGTTGCCGCCGGCCCTTCTTTTCAGCCCGGAAGACGGCCAAGCTCGTCGAACCACCGCAGCGGCGGGATCGTGTCGATCGCGCGCGACAACGTCACGGTCTCCGCGAGGACGTTCAAGGCCACGGCGACGACGGCGCCGACGGCCACCCCCCAACCGGGGAGAACCACGTACAGCCCCGCTCCGATGGTGAAGCCGAGCAGGTTCGCCCCGCTGTCGCCAAGCATCGCCTTTTCCCGAAGGTCGGGCCAGAGTGCGAGCGCGGACCCGAATGCGACGCCAGGGAGCGTGGGCAGCAACCCGATCGGCGCGCTCACGATCCCGATCATCGCCACGAGTCCGAATTTCAGCGCACGACCGGGACGAACGTCGAGGCCGTTCCACAGGTTGGCGCAGCCCGCGACCAAGACCGCTCCGGCGAGACGACCGACGCCGCTCCCCTTGTCTTGCAGGGCGACCGATACGATCGCCGCCGCGAGCACGACCACGAGCTTCACGACCCCGGTCGTGACGTGTCCCCCGAGGAGCGCCCGGAGATGATCGCGCAGGCCGCGCGGCCCCGCCGGCGCGAGATCGTCGACGAGCCCCGCGCAGAACACGAGCACCGTCGCGGCGAGGGCCCCCCAACCCGCCCGGGAGATCGTTTCCGCTCTGAAGGGTCCCCCAGCCACCTCTGCCGCGACCGCTGACACGGTCGCGGCGATGACGAGCCAGATCCCGAGCGTCCTCGGGACGAGGACGCCGCGCACGTTCTCTGCGGCAAGGCGGCCGGACCTCATCGAAGGCGAACCGCCCTCGCCGATGCGGCTCGTGCGATCTGGACCCCTTGTCGCCCCCGATGCACGAACCCCGAGAACGAGCGGCCTGTTGCGCGATGCGTGAGCCCTGGCACGGGAACCTCCACCACGCGGAACCCAGCACGCACCGCATCGATCGTCATAGCCGTCTCCATCCCGAACCCCTGCGCCAACGGCCTCACGGCGTCGAGACACGCTGCCGTGATCGCTCGTTGCCCGGAAAGCGGCTCGTCCGCGCGGAATCCCGAAAGCAACCGGATCGCGCCCGCAGACGATCGCTTCACCGTTCCCAAACCGGCGCCGTCCTGGCGAGGGAACAACGCGATCGCCAGGTCCGCCCTTCCGGAAACGACGACGTCGAGCAAGGTGTCCAGTCCCGCGGCGCTCGCGCCCAGATCTGCATCGGCGAACAGCCACACGTCGGCCGGCGGAAGTCGAAGCAGGGCACCTTCCATGGCTCCACCCTTGCCGGCGTGCCCCGGGATCCGGAGCACCGTGGCACCTGCGGCGAGCGCCGCCGACGTCGTGGCGTCGGAAGACCCGTCGTCGACGACGACGACCTCGTCGATCGGCAGTCGAAGCAGCGCCCCGATCGTGTGCCGGATGGTTGCCTCCTCGTCGCGCGCGGGCACCAGAGCGACGCGCCGCAAGAAGTCGCCCGTCATGCCAGCGGTGGCAGCAAGCGGGAGAGGCCATCCTTCACGCCGTAGTCCCCGCCCGTTCCCTGGGAGATCGCGTCGGCGAACGCCAACACCATGGCGCATCCACCGACCGGGAGATCGACGTTGTCCACCGTCACGAGCGCGGCGGCAGAGGGGTCGCGCGGCGCCGAGCGCAGCCCGCTCACGAACCCGTCCGCTGACGCGATGGCTTCGCCGGCTCCTGTCACGACGCCGGCATCGATGAGGTCCGTCACGAACGGTCCCAGGAACGTATCGGAGGGTGGGACGAGCTCGTCGATCGCGCCGCCACCGATCGTCACGACCAATTGTCCGCGGCCACCGATCCCACCGAGGGTGGCACTGGAGATATCCGGCGACGACGAGATCAAGAATCCCTGCGATAGCAGCTCTCCGAGCACATCCGGGCTTCCGGACAGGTCGCCCCGAGGATCCTTCGCGAGGCGCTCCGCCAACGCCCCGGCGGCGTCCGACGCCAGTTGACCGGCAGACGTGTTCTGCGATTGTCCGAGCAACGTCGCCAGGTCGCGCCTGGTGGTTGGACTGTCCGCAGCCATCGTCGAGCGGACCGTGAGCGTGGCAAGGACCTTGGCGCCCGAGAGGTCGAGCGCCTTCCGCGCCTCCGAAATCGCGCGAGCGTCAACGCCCTCTTCCGTCACGACGACGACCTGCTCACCGGTCAGCGTCCCGGCGACCAGGTACGGCATCGCCTGATCTCCGAACGCGTTCATCGTTGCCAGCTGGGATCGCAGATCCTGGTCCGTCTTCTGTTGGTTGTTGAGCTCCTGCTTGAGATCGTCGGTCTGGCTGTTCAGATTCTTGACCAACCCTGGGTTGATGACGGTCGTGCCCACGACCACGCCGAGCCCGAGGGCCAGGAAGATCGCCATGATCGAGACCAGGTGATACCGCCAGGGGATCACAGCAACTCCTTGAGATGGAAGAACCACTGCCGTACGTGCTCGAACGCGAGGTCGAAGAACAGGCGCACGGACGGAGAGATCGCCGCAACGACGACCAGCATGGTGAGGAGCGCCGAGCCGACCAACAGGAACGTGTCCCGCGCGCGCAAGCGCGAGTTCCCGTAGATCCTGGACACGCCCTTCGCATCGACCAGGATCTCGCCGACGCGCAAACGCACGAGGAACGTGCTGGACATGCCCTTGCGCCCCTTGTCCAAGAACTCCCGCAAGTTCCCATGCGTGCCGACGGCGACGATCAGGACAGCGCGCTTCTCGTGGGCAAGCAAGAAGGCGACGTCCTCGCTCGTGCCGGCGGACCGAACGACGGCGAACGGCACACCGAGACGCTCCAGCCGAGCGCCACCCGGCGCGTGCCCATCGGTATAGGCGTGCAGCACGATCTCGGTCGGCTGGTGTCCGCGGCGGCGCTTCATCGCGAGCCCGAGCGCTCGATCAGACACGCTGTCCATGTCGCCGAGGATCAGGTCGGGCAGATACCCCTCATCGAGCAAGGCATCGGCTCCTCCGTCCACGCCGACGAGGACGGGACGGGTATCTCGGATGTAGGCGCGCAGCGCCGCCAGATCCTCCCGGTAGCTGTACCCGCGGACGACGACGAGCACAGGACGACCGGCGAGCTCGTGACGCAGCTCCGGCAGACCGGATCCGCCGAACAACAGATCGCGCTCTTCCTGCAGGTACTCGAGGGTGTTGCGCGCGAAGCTCTCGAATCGTTGGCCGAGTGCGGCCTGAGCGGCGTCCATGTCGCGGATGACCGAATCGTGACCCTGCCGGATCCCCACCGCGACGAGTTGCTCGCCAACGTACACCCGGTCGCCCGCCAGGCGGACGATGTCGCCCTCCTGCACCTTTTCCATCAGGAGGGGCCCGACCCGATCGATGAGTGGGATCCCGGCGTCGGTGAGGACCAGCGGACCCAGGTTCGGGTAGCGTCCGCTGATCGAGGCCGATGCGTTCACTACGGCGGAGACGCCCGCTTCGACCAACCCTTCGGCCGCCACCCGGTCGAGGTCTTCGTGGTCGATCACCGCGACGTCACCCGGAGTGGCCCTTGGGACCAGATCCTTCGTTCGCCGGTCGACGCGCGCGACCCCTGTCTCGACCCGACCGCGCCGAGTGGACCATCGGTGCGGTCCTCGAGTCTTGGACGTGGACGTGTGGGGCTCCTTCTGGGTCATATCGGAGGGTAGCCCAGGGTACCGGTGAACGGGCAACCCCCGTATGCGCCTTCTCAGGAGGGCGATGTCAGGTGATCGGGGCGCGCGAGGCGGAGGCGGTTGCGAGGAGCTCCTCGGCGTGGGTGACCGCCCCTTCGCTGCCCGTGAGACCCGCGAGCATCCGCGACAGTTCGTGGACGCGTTCACCGTCGGAGAGACCTCGAACCGTCGCGGTCCCTCCGTCCTTCTCGACCAGGATGTGCCGATCGGCGAAGCACGCGATCTGCGGCAGGTGGGTGACGACCAGGACCTGACGCTCCTCGGCCAGACGCGCCAATCGGCGACCGACCGCCAATCCCGCCTCGCCGCCGATCCCCGCGTCCACCTCGTCGAACACAAGCGTCGGGACGTCGTCCAGGTCTGCCAGCACGCTCCTGCAGGCAAGCATCGTGCGGGACAGCTCCCCCCCCGATGCGGTCTTCGCGAGCGGAGCGGCCTTCTGTCCCGGCGAGGGAGACAACTGGAGCTCCGCCCGTTCGGCCCCAGCGGCTCCCAGCTCTTCCACGGGCTCGAGAACGACCACGATCGTGGCGCCGGGCATACCCAACTCATGCAGCTCGCGTTCCAAGGCCGCGCCGAGCGCGGGCGCCGCGTCTTCACGGACATGGGTCAGGACCGCCGCCTGCTCTCCCATCACCCTTCCCAGCCGCTCGACGTCGCCGGCTAGCTCCGCGAGCCGTTCGTCGGCCGTGGCGAGCGACACGAGACGCTTGGACGCCTCGGCCAGAAACCCGAGCACCTCTTCGTCGGTCGCCCCGTACTTGCGTTGAAGCGCTTTGAGCGCCGCGGCGCGTTCACGGATCTCCTGTAACCGGGTGGGATCGGCCGCGAGACCTTCTCGATAGTCACGCACGTCCCGGGACAACTCGGCGAGCTCTGCCGAGAGACTCCGCGACCGTGCAGCCAGCTCCTCGGCCCGCGCATCGAGTCGGGCGGCGTCCTCAAGCGCGTTCGCGACCGAAGCCGCTCCGTCCACGAGAGGTGCCTCGCCCGACAGCGCTTCCTCGGCGACCGAGGATCGCTCGAGCAGTCGCTCCACGTGCGCCAAGCGGGCTTCCTCGACGGCCAGGGTGTCGCTTTCACGCTCGCCGGGACCGACCGCCTCGATCTCCCGGACCTGATACGCGAGCAGATCCAGCTCGCGTTCGCGTTCCCGCGAAGCGGCGGTGAGCTCCCCGAGCGCGGCCCGGGCGTCGCGCCACCGCTCCCACGTTTCCCGATAGGCGGCCAAGGACACGAGGTGCGCGTCTCCGCCGAAGCGATCCAAGAAGCCCGTCTGCGCCGCGGGCGCCAGCAGTCGTTGCGCCTGATGCTGCCCATGGACCTCGACGAGCGAGGCGCCGAGCTCCGCCAATGTCGAAGCGGAGGCAAGCTGCCCGCCGGCCCGCCCAGCGCTCTTCCCATCGGCGTTCACCGATCGAGCCAGGAGGATCTCGCCGTCCTCCGACCACTCGTCGGCTCCGTCGGGAGCATCGAATCGAGCCTGAACGCGGGCGGCGGCCGCGCCGTCGCGCACGAGCGAACTCCCCGCGCGAGCGCCGAGGGCAAGTGCCAGCCCCACCGTCACCATGGTCTTGCCGGCGCCGGTCTCCCCGGTGAGGACGTTCAGCCCTGCGTGCAGCTCGAGGTCGAGATCGTCGATGACCCCCAGGCCGCTGATGTGCAGCTCCCGCAGCACCGGTCGACCCTATCCGGCGGTACCGACATCGTCGGCATCCGTGGGGACGCCCGGCAACTCGAACTTGTCCCGGACGCGCGACAAGAATGTGAGCCGGCCGGCCCGCCGGACCAGGCGCGCCGGCCGGTCCGCCGCCTCGATGAGCACCCGGCTGCCCACCGGGAGCTCGACACTTTCGCGGCCGTCCGCGGACAGGAGCCCCGGCTCATCGCCCACCACTTCGAGGACGACGTGCTGCTCGGCTCCCAGAACGAAGGAGCGGTCGAACACCATGTGCGCCGCCACGGGCGTCAGGACCAGACACCGGACGTCCGGACTGACGATCGGACCGCGGGCAGAGAACGAGTAGGCGGTCGAGCCGGTCGGCGTCGCGACCACCACACCGTCCGCGGAGAACGTCGTGACATAGTCACCGTCGACCTCGACTGCGAGCCGAACCAGGCGGTGACGAGCGCGTTTCTCCACCATGATCTCGTTCAAGGCCCACTGCGCAGCGAACTCGCCCGCATCGGCGGGCCGAGCGGTCGCCGCGAGGCGCTCCTCGATCGAGGCGTCTCCGGCCAGGGCGTCTCGGATCAGGTCGAGGGCCTCTTCCGGCTCCACCTCGGTCAGGAATCCCAAGCGCCCGACCTTCACGCCGAGGACCGGACAGTCGAGCTCAGCTGCGATGTGGGCTCCTCGAAGGAACGTCCCGTCTCCACCGACGCTCACCACCAGGTCGAGGCCGGCAAACCTCTCAGAGCCTCGCTCTGCGGCGACGGTCACGCCTTGGCCCTCGAGCGCGGTCCGGAGCGCCTTCGCCGCCTGGACGGCGGCCTCACGTCCTTCGTGCACGACGAAACCCACGACACTCACCGTCGCAACGCCTCCCCTTCGGCGATGGCATCGTCGAGGTCGAACACACCGTCTCGGACCCCTCGGCGCCCGTGTAGCAGGAACTCCACGTTGCCGGCCGGACCCACGAGCGGTGACGGCACGACGCCGATCACCCCGATCCCTCCCGTCTGGGACGCGGACACGATCTCCCCGAGGACGCGTTTCCAGACCGCGGGATCGCGAACGACGCCTCCGCTTCCCACCGCAGCCCGCCCGGCCTCGAACTGCGGCTTGACCAACAGCAGGAACTCGGCACCCGAGTCCGACACCCCAACCAACGCCGGCAAGACCACTCGGAGCGAGATGAACGACAGATCGGCGACGACCAGGTCCGGAGCGAACGGTAGATCGGCGGGGATCAGCTCGCGTGCGTTCATCCGCTCGAGGACCGTCACTCGTGGATCGTTGCGCAATTCCCACGCCAGTTGCCCATAGCCCACGTCGACGGCCGCCACTCGAGCGGCCCCAGCCTGCAGCAGGCAGTCGGTGAACCCCCCGGTCGACGCACCGGCGTCGAGGCAATCGCGGCCACCAGGGTCGACCTCGAAGCGATCCAGGCCTGACCGGAGCTTGTCGCCCCCTCGCGAGACGAAGTTGCGAACGTCGCCGGTCACGTGAACCGCCGCGTCGGTCGCAACGAGCGACGCAGGCTTCGTGACGGGATTGCCGGCGACGGTCACCATCCCGGCCAAGACGGCGGCGTGCGCCTCGGCGCGGCTGCCGGCCAATCCCCGACGGACGAGCTCCGCGTCGAGGCGCCGACGGGGCACGATGCGGACCCTACGATCCGGTCGACGCCGTGGGGCTCGCCGTCTCGCCCTTCCGGGCAGCCGACTTCTTGGCCGTCGACTTCTTGGCCGAGGACTTCTTGGCCGCCGTTCCTTGTGGGACAGGCGACTTCGCCACGGAGCGGCGGCCCGAAGCCGTCATGCCCGCACGTCGCTCGAGCTCGCGCACCCGCTTCTTCAACGCGTCGAGATCCGACTGGGTCGCGACGCCCATGGACTTCATCTGGGTCGCGATCTCGCGCCCGACGAACTCCCTCATACGGTCGCGGTTGCGTTGCGACCATTCGAGCATGTCGCCGGCCATCTTGCTGACTTGCTCCTTCGCGGTTCCGGGGTCGGCGAAGCTCTTCGCGAGCTCCTGGGCCTTGGCCGGGGTCAGGTTGCCGATGGCAGCCTCGATGGTTTTCCGAACGTCTTCGAGCGCGGACATGGGGACTCCTTCGGTCGCCGCACGGTTCGCGAGCCAGCATACCCCCGGGTCGAGACTCCTCAGTGCGACGGCGGCGCGAAGAGCGCCCAGAGATCCTCGGCAACGAACGTCGGTGTGATCGACGACGCTGCGATGTCCTCACGGCTGGAGATGCCCGTGAGGACGAGGAGGGAGTCCCATCCGAGGCCTTCCGCGCCGGCGATGTCGGTATCCAGGCGATCGCCGACGACCAATGGCCTCCCACCTCCTGCCCGCTCGAGCGCTGCGCGCAAGACGGGCGGGTGGGGCTTGCCCACCACCTCCGCTCGGACCCCGGTCGTGGTCTCGATAGCCGCGAGCAGCGCCCCGGCGCCCGGCCAGTTCCCATCGGGTGCCGGGAACGACGCGTCGTCATTGGTCGCCACCAAGGAAGCGCCCCGCTCGACGAAGAGCGACGCGGTCCGGAGCTTCGCGTAGTCCGCGTGGCGGTCCCAGCCGACGACGACGACCCCGACATCCTTCGCGTCGCCATCGACGACCGTGATGCCTTTGGCTCGCAGCGCCTGCACGATCCCCTCTTCGCCGATCACGAATGCCTCCACCACGCCCCGAGCGGCCAACAGTTCGGCGGTGGACAACGCTGAGGTCTCGACCTCGCCGACGTTGGCGGAGATCCCCACGTTCGCGAGTCTTGCGACGACCGCCTCCGGAGTCCGTCCCGAGTTGTTCGTCACGAACGCCACGCGCTTGGTCATCGCCCGCAGGCGAGCGACCGCTTCCGAGGCGAATGGCACCGGCTCCGTATCCCGGTATAGCACGCCGTCGAGGTCGAACAGGAAAGCGTCATATGGATCCGCGAGGAGCTCCATCAGGCGGTCGCACCTTCGCGATCGCCGGTCTTCACGCCGCGGTCGCTGCTATACAAGGGTCATGCCTCGCGTGTTCCCCTTCGAAGCGTTGATCTACGACACCGCCGTCGCGGGTCCGCTCGACCGAGTGACGACGCCTCCTTACGACGTTATCAGCGAGGTGAGGAGACGTGGATACCTCTCACGGCCGTACAACATCGGCCGGATCGATCTCGCGACCGCCGACGACGACACGCGGATCACCGAGGACCGGTACGAGCAAGCGGGCGTTCTCCTCCGGCGATGGATCGACGAGGGCGCAATCGTGCGTATCCCGACCGCCTTCCATGCCTATGAGATGCGCTTCGGCCCCACGGATCGGGTTCGGGGCATCTTGTGCGCCATGGAGCTCGAGGATTGGGGTGGCGGCGTGCTTCCCCACGAGAGAACGATGGAGGGACCGGTCGAAGATCGGCTTCGGTTGCTTCGAGCGACGAACACCCAACTCTCTCCGGTCTACGGCACCGTGGCGGGACCGTGTCCATCTCTCGCGGATCTACTGGACGAGGTGACCGCCGCGCCACCGGACTCGGAAACGTTTGATGCGGAGGGGGTGGCTCACCGGCGATGGACGATCGTCACCGAAGCACCGATCGGATCGTGGCTGGCCGAGGAGCCCGTTCTGATCGCCGACGGGCATCATCGGTACACGACGGCGCTCGCCTTCCGCGACGAGATGCGCGCCACGGCGGGCGAGGGGCCCTGGGACCGCCTCCTCACGTTCGTCGTCGACGCCGGCTCGGAACGCCTGTCGGTGCGACCGTTCCATCGCATCCAACTCTCGGGCTCGGCTCCGGACGCCGGGGTCAGGGTCGACGACCTGGACACCGCGCTCGCAGACCTGTCGGACGACGAACTGCGTGTTGCCATCGCGCGACGGACCGACCGAGGCGTCGAACTCCGCGTGGCGACCCTTACCGGCGAGCCACCAGCGGTTCGGGCGCTCCACGACGGTCTCCTCGACGCGATCGCGTCGGCCGATGCCCTGCGCTTCACACCCGATGCATCCGAAGCGTTCGAGGCCGTCAGCAGCGGGAGCGCTGTAGCCGCCTACCTGCTACCGCCGACCACGCCGGACCGTATCCGCAAGGTCGTCGAGCGCGGTGAGCGCCTACCTCAGAAGTCCACGTACTTCTGGCCGAAACCTCGAACCGGTATGGTCCTCATGCCATTGGACCGCGACGCACCTGCCTAAGAGCTGTCGGTCATCGGTTCGAGCTTCTTGATCCCGGTCGCGATCACCTCCGTGAGGCTCCGCGCTCCCGCTCCGCTCCGGTAGAACCGGCGGGCGAGCGTGCCGTATACCAGCACGTCGTCGCCTTTGGCGATGCCTTTCAACGCCCGTTTGCCGACCGTCGTGTGCCACACCGCGACGGGGAGGGGGAGGAGGCGCTTCCCTGCCTCCGGAACGGAGAGCCTGAGCTCGGTCACCTCATCGCCCGACGGCATCCGACGTTCCACCGGCTCTGCCGCAACGGTACCTGCGAGGACGACGACGTTCACCGTCACCATGGCTCCTCCCTTCTCGATCGACGCTAGCACCGACCACCGACACGACGAAGATCCATCGAGAGGGCGGTCGTAGACTCGCGATCGTGGACACGGTGACGTTCGAGGTGGCGCCCGGAGTCACGGCGATCGACACGTTCATGGGCGGACGCGAGCGCTACACGGCCGCCTATCTGGTGCACGCGCGAGAACCGGCGCTCATCGAAACCGGCCCGGGAACATCGGTCGAGCCCGTCACTCGCTCCCTCGACTCGCTGGGTATCGCTTCCGATGGGCTCGCGCACATCGTCCTTACCCATATCCACCTCGATCACGCTGGGGGCGTGGGAGCTCTAGCGGACCGGTTCCCCAACGCGACCATCTGGGTGCACGAGCGAGGTGCACGCCACCTCGCTGATCCGACCAAACTCGTGGCGAGCGCGACCCGTGTGTACGGCGAGGAACGGATGGCGTCGCTGTTCGGTCCCGTGGAAGCGGTTCCAGCGGAACGCCTTCGGGTGCTCGGAGATCGAGCCATCCTGAACCTGGGGGGTCGGTCCCTTCGTGCGCTCGAGACGCCAGGTCATGCATCGCACCACCTCGCGCTGGTGGACTCCTCGACGGGTGTCGTCTTCACCGGCGACGCACTGGGGATCCACGTGCCGAACCTGACCGTGCTCCGGCCCGCCACACCACCGCCGGACTTCGATCTCGAGCTTGCCATGGCGAGCATCGACCGGATCCGCGCCGCCGCTGGCTCGACCCTGCTGTTCGCGCATTTCGGTCCGATCGCGGACGTGGATCGGACATGCGACCTCGCGATCCGCCGGCTCCGGGATTGGACGGATGCGGTGCGCCGCGCGATGGCTGCAACCACCGATATCGACGAGATCGTGGACGTCCTATCGAACGAGGCAGCTCGCGACGTCGTAACCGGGGCCGAGGCGCAGCTCGATCTCGATCGACTCGAGACGCTCGCAGGGATCCGGATGAACGCCGAGGGGATCATGCGCTATCTCACTCAGCGAGCCTCTCGAGACGAGGCTCCCGGCGAAGAGCCGGCTCCTCAGCCGAGCTGAGCCAAGCGTTCCGCCGCGTCGAACGCGCTGGCGTCGTGTCGCATCACCTTGTGGAACTCCTCGGCCGCCTCTGCTTTCCTGCCGGCTCGGGCCAGGATGTCGCCCTTCACGTACCAGAGTCGGAGCGTGTACGTCTCGGAGACATCGTCACGTGTTCTCGCCCGTGCCAAGAAGGCCAGCGCTTCTGCGAAACGCTTCTGGTCCGCGAGTGCGGAGGCCGCCACGATCACGGCTTCGGCCTTGGCTTCGTTGGGTGCTGCGCTGTGCAACTCCTCCTCCGCGAGGGGGATGGCCTCGGCGGGGCGCCCCAAGCCTCGGAGGCAGTCGGCCATCACGTGGTTCTGATCCACTCGGCCCGAGATCCGCCGGTACGTCTTCAGCTCCGTGAGCGCTTCCGACCATCGCCCCTCGCCGTACAGCGCGAGGCCGAGAACCTCGCGGATCGCGGCGGATCTGGACGCGAAGTGCTTCGCCTTCTCGGCCTCAAGGATGGCCGCCCCGGTATCGCCGCGCTCGAGCAGCTCGATCGCCCGGGAGAGGCGTGAGATGGCGTCCTGGTGATCTGCGGGTCGCGCCGCGCGCCGAACCTCGTCCTGCAGGTCGCGCGGCAGCTGCGTGTTCGCCGGTCGAGGGCGTTTCGACGCGCTCGTGGGACGGGCCCGAAGAGGTTTGGCCATGGGCTTCCCAGCGTACGGGAAACGAGAACGGGCCACCCGAAGGTGACCCGTTCTCAACGATGTTCCGGCAACGACCTACTCTCCCACCCAGTCGCCCAGGCAGTACCATCGGCGCTGGAGGGCTTAACTTCCGGGTTCGAGATGGGACCGGGTGTTTCCCCTCCGCTATGGCCACCGAAACGGTGTCTCGGATCCTTCAAGATCCGACGAACTTGAGGGTGCGTCCTCGAGCAGAGCTCGGGAATCGATAGCGAGCGCGAGCGAAGCCAAGCCCTCGGCCTATTAGTACCGGTCAGCTCCAC